>NZ_CAJMZG010000011.1:0-253607 GCF_905220255.1 Paraburkholderia sp. J69-1
TCTGCGCAGCCGGCCATCGCGCCCGAAGCGGATCGCGCGCTCATCTTCACCGCCGACGATTTCGGTCTGCATGCGCGCGTGAACGCGGCGGTCGAGCAGGCGCATTGCGAGGGCGTGCTCAATGCCGCGAGTCTGATGGTGGCCGCGCCCGCGGCCGCCGATGCGGTGGCGCGCGCGCGGCGTCTGCCGTCGTTGCGCGTGGGCCTGCATCTGGTGCTGGCCGATGGCGCGTCGATGCTGCCGCGCACGCAGATTCCCGCGCTCGTCGACGCCGATGGCCGCTTCGGCGACAACATGGTGCGCGACGGCTTTCGCTTTTTCTTTCTGCCGCATGTGCGCGCGCAGCTTGCGAAAGAGATTCGTGCGCAGTTCGAAGCGTTCGCGGCGACCGGGCTCGCGCTCGATCACGTGAATACGCACAAGCATTTTCATCTGCATCCCACGGTGCTTGCGCTGATCCTCTCGATTGGCCGCGAGTATGGTTTGCGCGCGATGCGTCTGCCGCTGGAGGCGGGCGCGCCATTCGCGTTGCGGCCGTGGCTGGCGCTGGTGCGCTCGCGTCTCGCGCGCGCGGGCGTGGCGCATAACGACTACGTGGTGGGCATCGCCCACACCGGCGCGATGGACGAAGCGGTGCTGCTAAACGCCATCGCGAATCTGCCGGCGCAGGGTGTAGGCGAGATCTATTGCCATCCGGCTGCGGCCAGCGCAACGGACGCAGCGCCGATCACGCCTTCCATGCAGCACTACCGGCATGCCGATGAACTCGGCGCGCTGATCTCGCCGCGCGTGGCCGAAGCGCTCAAGCGCAGCGGTGTGCGTCACGGCGGCTTTACCGACGTGTTTTTCGCATCCGATGCACGTACCGACGCACATACCGACGCACCCACGGCCGCGCGCGGCGTGCGGGAGGCGCGGGCGTCATCATGAAGTGGCTTCAGTGGCTGGGCCTGCCGGTCGGGATCGCGATCCTTATCGGCCTCGCGGTGCACGACGGCGCGCACGATATCGCGCGCGTGATCGGCACGGCGGGGCCGGTGCTGCTCTGGCTTGTGCCGTTTCACGCGCTGCCGTTGCTGCTCGACGCCTACGCGTGGCATCTGCTGCTCGACAAACGCGCGCCGCTGCGTTTTCTCTGGTGGATCGCGACGGTGCGCGAAGCCATCAACCGTCTGCTGCCCGCCGTGGGCGTGGGCGGCGAGATCGTCGGCGTGCGGCTCGCGCGCTGGCACGTGCGCGATAGCGATGAAGCGCAGGACGCGCGTGCGATGAGCGAAGTCACGGCATCGGTGATCGTCGAGGTGTTCGTGACGATTGCCGTGCAGTACGCGTTCTCGGCGCTGGGCGTGGTGCTGATCGTGGCGGCGACCGGCGAATCCGGCTCGCTGCGCACCATCGTGACGATTGCGCTCGCGTTGCTGCTCACCGCGCCGCTGCCCGTTCTCGCGGTGTTCCTGCTGCGCCGGGGCGGCGTGTTCCATGCGATCGAGCGCTGGGCCGCGCGCTTTTTCGGCGCCGATAATCCCGTCATGCTCGGCATCGACGGCAAGCAACTCGACGCCGATCTCGACCGGTTGATGTCGCGCACCGGTCTGATGGTCCGTGCGTTTTTCTGGCAGCTGGGCGGCTATATGCTGGGCGCCTTCGAAACCTGGTGGGCGCTTGTGCTGCTCGGCCATCCGGTGACGGTGGGCGAGGCGCTCGCCATCGAGGCCATCACGCAGGCGGTGCGCCACGCGGCCTTCATGGTGCCGGCGGGACTGGGCGTGCAGGAGGTGGCGGTGGTGCTGCTCGCGCAGCTTTTTGGCGTGAGCCAGGAGGTGGCGTTTTCGCTGGCGCTGGTCAAGCGCATGCGCGAGGTGGTGTTCGGTGTGCTTGCGCTGCTGTCCTGGCAGGCCGCCGAAATCGTGCGCACGCGCCGCAACGTGAGCGGCGAATTAAGCGGCAACCTGAGCGGCAAATTGAGCGCGCGCCCGCACGTATCGACGCGTCCCGCGCGCCACGATCGCACGCTTTGAAGGTACATTGTGGGAAGTAAGCGCACGCTGAGCCCGAGCTTGAGCCCGGCTTGAACCCGATTCCCAGCGTGCGCGCGACCTTCAACCGACGCGGTAGCCCGATCTTCACGCCATGTCGCCCACTCAACGTTCCAGGCGCTCGCTGGGCGCCGGACTCGCCATGCTGGCGGCGCTCACGCTCTGCGGCTGCGACGATCGCCGGATCGATTCGATGCTCGATACCCTGCGCCAGGCCTTCAGGACTTTCTTCGATTCGGTGAAGCCCGACGCGCTGCTGCTCAAAGGGCTGACGCCCGGCGTTTCGACGCTCGAACAGGTGCGCGCGCAAATGGGCAAGCCCGAAACCGAACGCGTTTTCGACGACGGTTCGCGCCGCCTCGAATATCCGCGCGGGCCGCAGGGGCTCAAGACCTATATGGTCGATATCGGCCCGAACGCGCGCCTGGTGGCGATCACGCAGGTGCTCACGGCGCAGAGTTTCGCGAAGGTGCGCATCGGCATGAGTCAGGACGAGGTACGGAGGCTACTGGGCAAGCCCGGACAAGTGGCCGCGTACCGGCTCAAGCAGGAAACCGTCTGGAGCTGGAAGTGGCTCGAGGGCGGCGTCACGCCCGAAGCATATTTCAACGTGCACTTCGGCCCGGATGGGCAGGTGACGACGACGTCGCGCTCGGATGTGATGCGCGGGCATTAGATCGAACATGAGGTTGCAGGACGCAATCGCAAAAACAACAAGCTGGAGGTGCGCATGGTGATGCATCGGCGACGGCCCCCGCGTGTGGGGCTCGTGCTGGGCGGCGGGGCGGCGCGCGGCTGGGCGCATATCGGCGCGATTCGCGCGCTGGAAGAAGCCGGCATCAAGCCGGATGTGGTGTGTGGCACGTCGATCGGCGCGCTGGTGGGCGCGGTCTACGCGAACGGCGATCTCGACTGGCTCGAGGACTGGGTCGGCAAGCTCACGTGGCAGACCGTGGTGCGCCTGCTCGATCTGCGTTTTTCGGGCGGGCTGCTGGGCGGGCGCAAGGTGATCGACCTGTTCGCGAAGCAGTTCAACGGACGCGCCATCGACGATCTCAAGATGCCGTTCACGGCCGTGGCCACCGAACTCGATACGGGCCGCGAAGTCTGGCTGCGCGAGGGCGGCGTGGTGGACGCGGTGCGCGCCTCGATCGCGATTCCCGGCATCTTTACGCCGATCTGGCATGACGGCGTCTGGCTTGTCGATGGCGGGCTGAGCAACCCGGTGCCGGTTTCGGCGGCGCGTGCGATGCGTGCGGATACCGTGATCGCCATCGATCTCAATCACGACATCCTGAATGGCCGCGACCTGGGCGGCGCAATCGACACGGTACCGCGCGAGACGCCGGTGGAAGTGCCGCGTGCCGGCGAAGCGGGGCCGGTGGAGGCCGCCGCGGCCGCTGCCGCAGCGGCGGCAGCCGATGGCGCGCCCACTGAACCCGCGCCGCTGCTACGCCGCAACGGCAAGCGCTTCCCGAGCTGGCTGCAGCCGTCGGGCGCCGCCGCGCTCGGCAGCCCCGACGTGCGCGTGGCGCCGCCGCCGAGTACGCGCGTGCCGTCGATGCTGAGTTCCATCGCGCAGAGTATCGACATCATGCAGGTGCGCATCACGCGCAGCCGCCTCGCTGGCGAGCCCGCCGATGTGCTGATTCAGCCGCGCCTGGGCGGCATGGGGATTTTCGATTTCCATCGCGCCGGACCGGCCATAGCGGAAGGGCGCGCGGCCGTGCAGTACATGCTGCCGGCGATCAAGGCGCAGTTGGGGCTGGATTGAGGGCGCGAGGGCATGAAGGCGGGCTGGGCTTCAGGCTGATGCGACCCACACCCATCCGCTTGAAGTCCGGCGCAATTGCGTCACCGAAAGCGGCGCGATCTCCAGTTGCCGGAACGCGGCGGACGGCGCGTCCAGCGCATGCAGCACCGCGGCGCGAATCACGCTGGCGTGCGTGAAGGCGACGAGGGACGCATCGGCGTGGGCGTCGGGCAGGGCGTCCAGCCAGGCGCTCACGCGCTCGCGCACCGCCTCGAACGATTCGCCGCCGCCGGGCGGCTGGAACGCCGGATCGCGCGTCCATGCGGCCAGCGCATCGGGCGTTTCCTGCGCGATGTCGATCAGACGGCGGCCGCTCCACGCGCCATAGGCCGTATCGCTTAACGCGGGTTCGATCCGGGCATCGAAGCCCGCCGCCGCGGCGCTCGCGCGAGCGATAGCAGCAGGACTCGTCAGCGCACGCGGCGCGCTGCGTCCGCTTTCATCGCTCTCACCGCTTCCATCGATAAGCGCCGCCCAGCGCGTGCGCCACGCTGCGACGGCTTCGACCGCGCGCACATCCAGCAACCGAGCGGCATCGATATCGAAATCGCCATCGTCACCCGAAGCCGCGCCGAACACGCCCGCCTTGAGCGCGGCATTCGCCGCATGGCTGATCAGCCAGACCTTTATCGCCATCCTGTTTCCTTACTCGCCGATTCGTCGTGTATTACATTCGTGCCGCGTCGCCCTGACGCAGCGCGTAGAATACAGGCTGCACGTCACACGGAAGCCGGTGCAAACCCGGCGCGGTCGCGCCACTGTGACCGATTGTTTTTGCAGCCTGCCGTCCCGCAACAAGCCCGCAACAAGCAAACGGAAGTCAGACCCGCGTGACGTACGCACCACCCGGTGCACACACCTCAATCGTTTTTCAACGACCCATCGGGGCGCGTAACCCCAGGAGAAGTCATCATGTCCGAAGCCGTCCTCGACGCGGCCCATGTTCCCGCCGCCACCCCGGCGCCCATCCCTCTGCGCGAAATTCTGCCCTGGGCCATTTTCGCGGGTCTCATGCTGTTGCTGGCGCTGTATTTCGTCGGCGCGGAGCAGGGCGCGACCTCGCTGGTGCCGGGCATGTACGTCCACGAATTCGTCCACGACGGCCGCCATCTGCTCGGCTTTCCCTGCCACTGACCGGGAGCTGACATGGTAGGCAAGCTGTTGGTACGCGGGATGCTCGCTGGCATCGCCGCGGGACTGCTCACGTTCTCGTTCGCGAAATTCGCGGGCGAGCCGCAGGTCGATCAGGCCATTTCCTTCGAGGAAAAAGCCGACGCCGCCAAGGGCGAAGCGCCCGAGCCCGAACTCGTCAGCCGCGATGTGCAGGCGAGCTACGGCCTCTTTACCGGCGTGATGGTCTATAGCGCGTCGATCGGCGGGCTGTTCGCGCTGGTGTTCGCCTATGTGCGCGGCCGCACGGGACCGATTTCGGCGCGCGCGCTGTCGATGTGGCTCGCGCTCGCGGCCTTCGTCGCGATCTATCTGGTGCCGAATATCAAATACCCGGCGAATCCGCCTTCGGTGGGCGACCCCGACACCATCGGATTTCGCACCGGCCTGTTCTTTCTGATGATCGCGATTTCGCTCGCCGTCACGGTGTTCTCGCTCAAGGTGCGCGCCGCGCTGGCGGCGAAGTGGGGCGGCTGGAATGCGTCGATTGCGGCGCTCGTGCTGTTCGTCGTCGTGATCGGCGCGATCCAGGCCGCGATGCCGACGATCAACGAAGTCCCGGGCGCGTTCCCGGCCGTGCTGCTGTGGAAGTTCCGCACCGTGGCGATCGGCATGCAGGCGATTCTCTGGAGCGTGGTGGGGCTGCTGTTCGGCGCACTGGTCGAGCGTCTGGAGCGCGCCAGCGTGCGCGCCGGTTCGCTGGCTGCACGCCGCGCCTGACCTATTCGAGCGGCGAATACCTTAGGGTATTCCCGCGCTGAACCCTGCCGCACCTCGGGCTGCGCGTCTATCGCAAAAGCGACCCGAAACTTGTCAAAACCCACTCGACGCCCCGCTTGCCGGGGCGTTGTCTTTTCCGCTTTCAATTTCATCGCAGCCCTGACAGCGCGGGCGAAAAGCCCGGCCAGGCGCGCCTGTCGCCCGACGAGCCGTAAATGCTGCGCCGCAACACGGCGCCGCTTGCGGTTTGAGCAATCTTTTTGGCCTTGCGACGATCCGCGCCAATCCCCCAGGCGCCTTGCATGAGCGATGTGCACCCGGGTTCGAACAACGACTTTGCGGAGACGCGCGTGATCCTCTACGGTTTTGGCCCGGTGCTGCTCGCTGGCACGATCCAGACGATCGAACTTTCGCTGCTCTCGCTCGGCGTGGCCGTGCTGCTCGGTCTGGCGGGCGCGGCGGCGAAGCTCTCGTTCAACCGGCCGCTCGCGGCCATCGCGACGGGTTACACGACGCTGATCCGCTCGGTGCCAGATCTCGTGCTGATGCTGCTGCTGTTCTACAGCATCCAGATCGGCGTGAACGAGGCCACCGACGCGCTCGGCATGGCGCAGATCGACATCGATCCGTTCGTGGCCGGCGTGCTCACGCTCGGCTTCATCTACGGCGCGTATTTCACCGAGACCTTTCGCGGCGCGTTTCTTTCGGTGCCGCGCGGGCAACTGGAAGCGGGCCACGCTTACGGCATGAGCGGCGCGCGCGTGTTCGCCCGCATCATGTTCCCGCAGATGATGCGTTTCGCGCTGCCGGGCATCGGCAATAACTGGCAGGTGCTCGTGAAGGCGACGGCGCTGGTCTCGATCATCGGTCTCGCCGATGTCGTGAAGGCCGCCCAGGACGCCGGACGCAGCACCTTCAATCTGTTCTTCTTCCTCGTGATTGCCGCGGCGATCTATCTCGCGATCACGACCGTCTCGAACTTCGTGCTGATCTGGCTCGAACGCCGCTATTCGGCGGGCGTGCGCCACGCGCAACTCTGAGGACCGCGCCATGAACGAAATCCTCCAGCAATTCGGCCGCGCGTTTATCTACTGGGACGGCGAGCATGTCTCCGGCCTCGCGATGACGCTCTGGCTGCTCGTGATCTCCGTGGCCTTCGGCTTTGTCTGCGCGGTGCCGCTGGCGGTGGCGCGCGTCTCGAAGCGCCGCTGCATCTCGCTGCCGGTGCGCTTCTACACCTATGTGTTTCGCGGCACGCCGCTTTACGTGCAGTTGCTGCTGATCTACACCGGCGTCTACAGTCTCGCCTTCGTGCGCAGCGATCCGCTGCTCGACGCCTTCTTTCGCAGCGGCCTGAATTGCGCGATTCTCGCCTTCGCGCTCAACACCTGCGCCTATACGACCGAGATCTTCGCGGGCGCGATCCGCGCGACCTCGCACGGCGAAGTGGAAGCGGCGCGGGCCTACGGCATGAGCCCGTTCACGATGTACTGGCGCATCATCCTGCCTTCGGCGCTGCGCCGCGCACTGCCGCTGTACAGTAACGAAGTGATCCTGATGCTGCACGCCACCACGGTCGCCTTCACGGCGACGGTGCCCGACATCCTCAAGGTCGCGCGCGACGCCAATTCCGCCACCTATCGTTCGTTCGAATCGTTCGGCCTCGCGGCGCTGATCTACTGTGGCGTATCGTTTGTGCTGGTGGCCGCGTTCCGCCGCGCGGAAAAACGCTGGCTCGGCTATCTCGCCGTGCGCACGCGCTGAAACCATCCGTTTGAATCAAGCTTAATTCTGGAGACCATCTTGCCTCAGACGACGACCCAAGCCGCCCGCGCTTTCGCCGCTACGGACAGCAAACTGATCGCGCGCGACATCCACAAGCGCTATGGCGACAACGAAGTGCTCAAGGGCGTTTCGCTCGATGCGAAGAAAGGCGACGTGATCAGCATCATCGGCGCGAGCGGCTCGGGCAAGAGTACGTTCCTGCGCTGCATCAATTTCCTCGAAAAGCCGAACGCCGGCGAGATCGTCGTGGACGGCGAAGCCGTGCGCACCAAAGCCGGCCGCAACGGCGACCTGGACGTGGCCGATCACAAGCAGTTGCAGCGCATCCGCACCAAGCTCGCGATGGTGTTCCAGCACTTCAATCTCTGGTCGCACATGAACGTGCTGGAGAACGTGATGGAAGCGCCCTTGCACGTGCTGGGCGTGCCGCGCAAGGAAGCCGAGGAACGCGCGCGCGAGTATCTGGAGAAGGTGGGTCTCGCGCCGCGCGTGGAGAAGCAGTATCCCTCGCATCTTTCGGGCGGCCAGCAGCAGCGCGTGGCGATTGCACGGGCGCTGGCGATGCACCCGGACGTGATGCTGTTCGACGAACCGACATCCGCACTCGATCCCGAACTGGTGGGCGAAGTGCTCAAGGTCATGCAGAAGCTCGCCGAGGAAGGCCGCACGATGATCGTCGTCACGCACGAAATGGGTTTTGCGCGCAACGTCTCGAATCATGTGATGTTCCTGCATCAAGGGCGCACCGAAGAAGAGGGCGCACCCGCCGATGTGCTGGGCGCACCGAAAAGCGAGCGCCTGCGCCAGTTCCTTTCGGGCAGTCTCAAGTAAGCTGCCGGCAACCAGGTTTACGTTGTTCCCGCCGATGAATCGCCCTGCAGCTTCTGCTTCACCTTCCACGCCCGCCGCGTCGCCCGCGCCGGGCGGGCCCGCGCGCGCGACGCGCACCACGCAGGTGGCGATCGTCGCGTTGCCGCCGGTGTCGATGTCGGGCGTCGGGCCCATTGTCGATGCGCTCAATCTCGCCAACGAGATCGACGGCCGCGCGCTGTACCGCTGGCAGATGTGTTCGTGGAACGGCCGTCCCGTGCCGCTCGCGGGCGGCGCGCAATGGCCCGCCGATGCCGCGTTCGGCGACGGCCTCGCCTGCGACTGGCTGATCGTCGTGACCGAGCGCTACCAGCAGTTCGCGGATTACCGCCTGTTCCTCGCCAGCCTCGCGCGCGTGGGCCAGCGCACGCCGCTCGTCACCGGCATCCATCACGGCATCTGGTGGCTGGCGATGGCGGGGCAGTTGCAGGGCTATCGCGTGGCGGTGAACTGGGAAACCTACCAGCAGTTCGCCGAGCAGTTCGAGCGCACTATCGTCACCCAGCATATTTACGAGATCGACCGCGATCGCGCGACCTGCGCGGGCGGCCAGGCGACGCTCGATTTCATGCTGGCGATGATCGGCCGCGAGCACGGCCCGGAACTCGTGGACCGGATCGCCGATGCGATGGGCGCAAGCACCTTGCGCAGCGGCGACGAGCGTCAGCGCATTCCGTTCGTGACCGCGCCCGGCGAGCGCCATCCGCGCCTGAACGACGCGCTGATGCTGATGGAAGCGAATATCGAAGACCCGCTCACCACCGATGAAATCGCTGGTCACGTGGGCGTGTCGCGCCGTCAGCTGGAGCGGCTGTTCCGCCAATACCTGAACGCGATGCCGTCGAAGTACTACCTGGGTCTGCGGCTTGCGAAAGCGCGTTCGCAGTTGCAGCGCACCAGTAAATCGGTGGTGCAGATCAGTCTGGCGTGCGGGTTTTCATCGGCGGCGCATTTTTCCAATGCGTATCGCGAGCGCTTTGGCGTGACGCCGCGCGAGGACCGCCGCAACTGGATCGAGCGCCAGCACGGCGGCGCGGCGCAGGAGCCGCGCGCCGGGGCGCTGGTGGAGCCGCCGGAGCAAGCTTAGCGGCAAGCCTGGCGGCAGGGTTTGACGCGCGCGCCGCGACAAACCTTGTCAAATCCGCCGCATCCGACGAAAAAACGCGTCGCCCATACGCAAGACGTTTGCCGCGCGGTTGCCTACACTGCAAGCCATACGTATCTCATCCGTGCGCACGGGGCCAGCACGAAAAGCGATAGCGCCCCGTGTGAGCACTGTGTACTACCCCATTCGAGCCAGAGCGCCAGAGAGGATTAGCCATGAACGACCAGACTGTGAGCCGTGAGACTTTCGACGAAGTGATGGTGCCGTGCTTCTCGCCCGCGCCGTTCGTCCCCGAGCGCGGCGAAGGCTCGCGCGTGTGGGACACCGCCGGGCGCGATTACATCGACTTCGCCTGCGGTATCGCGGTGACGTCGCTGGGTCACGCGCACCCGGAACTGCTGAAGGTCTTGCACGAGCAGGGCAGCAAGCTCTGGCACATCGGCAACGGCTACACCAACGAGCCGGTGCTGCGCCTCGCGAAGAAGCTCGAATCGCTGACTTTCGCCGATCGCGCCTTCTTCGCCAATTCGGGCGCGGAAGCCAACGAAGCCGCGCTCAAGCTCGCGCGCCGCGTGGCGTTCGATCGTCACGGCGAACAGAAAGCGGAAATCGTCTCGTTCACGCAGTCGTTCCATGGCCGCACGTTCTTCACCGTGAGCGTGGGCGGACAACCCAAGTACTCCGAAGGATTCGGCCCGATTCCGCAAGGCATCGTCCATCTGCCGTACAACGATATCGAAGCCGCGAAACGCGCGATCGGCCCGCAGACCTGCGCGGTGATCGTCGAGCCGGTGCAGGGCGAAGGCGGCGTGATTCCCGCCGATCCGGCCTTCCTGAAAGCGCTGCGCGAAGCCTGCGACGCGCACGACGCGCTGCTGATTTTCGACGAAGTGCAAACCGGCGTGGGCCGCACCGGCACGTTCTACGCGTACGAAGACACGGGCGTGACGCCCGATATCCTGACCACGGCGAAGGCGCTCGGCAACGGCTTTCCGATCGGCGCGATGCTCACGACCGAAGCGCTCGCGGCGCACTTCAAGGTGGGCGTGCACGGCACGACCTACGGCGGCAATCCGTTGGGCGCGGCGATCGCGCACAAGGTGGTCGAACTGATCAGCGATCCGGCCGTGCTGGCGGGGGTGCGCTCGCGTGGCGAAGCGATCCGCGCGAAGCTGGCGGCGCTCAACGAACGTTTCGACGTGTTCCGCGAAGTGCGCGGCAAGGGTCTGCTGATTGGCGCCGAACTCAATGCGCGCTTTGCCGGCCGTGCGAAGGACTTCAACACGGCGGCGGCCAACCGCGGCGTGATGATGCTGATCGCCGGTCCCGACGTGCTGCGCTTCGCGCCGTCGCTCATCATGCCCGAGGCGGATCTGAACGAGGGCTTCGCGCGCCTCGAACAGGCCTTCGAAGACGTGCTCGGCGCGCGCTGAAGCGCCGCGCCATTGACCAGAACCAGGACCGACGATGCTATTCGTTCGCCCCGCAAGGCTCTCCGATCTCGATGCGATCGCCCATATGGCGCGCACCGCGCAGCCCGTGCTGCACTCGTTGCCGCACGACCGCGCGGCGCTGGAGGCGCGCATCGCGCTGTCCGAAGACTCGTTTCGCGCGGATGTCGACTTTCCCGGCGAGGAGTTCTATCTCTTCGTGCTCGAAGACTCGGCGACCGGGCGGCTGGTGGGCACCTCCAGTATCGTCGCGGCAGCGGGTTATTCGGAACCGTTCTACGCATTCCGCAACGACGCGCTGATCCACGCCTCGCGCGAACTGCACGTGAACCGCAAGATTCACGCGCTCACGATGTCGCACGAACTCACCGGCAAAAGCCGCCTTGCGGGCTTCTATATCGATCCCGCATTGCGCGGCGATGCAGCGGCGCATCTGATGTCGCGCGCCCGCATGATGTATGTGGCGATGAACCGCCGCCGCTTCACGCCCGAAGTGTTTTCGCTGCTGCTGGGCGTGACCGACGATCAGGGCGTCTCGCCGTTCTGGGAAGCGGTCGGGCGCAAGTTCTTCGGCCGCGATTTCAAGGACATCGAAATGGCGTCGGGCGGCCGCAGCCGCACCTTTATCGCCGAAGTCATGCCCGCGTATCCGATCTACGTGCCGCTGCTGCCGGAAGCCGCGCAGCGCGTGCTGGGCGAGCCGGACCCGAGCACCTTGCTCGCTTACGAGATCCATCTGGAAGAAGGTTTCGAGCCGGACGGTTACGTCGATATCTTCGATGCGGGCCCGGTGCTGACCGCGCAGGTGGATCGCACCGCGTCGGTCGCGGGCAACCAGACGCGCACGGTGCGCGAGCGCGCCGCGCATGCCACGCAAGGCGTGGCATGTCTGGTCGCGAGCCAGCAGGGCGGCGAGTTCCGCTGCGCGCTGGCGACGCTGCCCGCGCTGCCGGTGGCCGCAACGCATCGCGGCGCGCATGCGGTACACGGCGACGCGCCGCTCGACGCGGCCACGCGCGCCGCGCTCAATGTGCAGGATGGTGAAGCGGTGCGCTGTGCGCCGCTGTATCGCCAGCAGGAAGATAACGAGGATGCATCGATGGGAGAGACGCAATGATCGTAGTACGCGTCGTGCAGACGGGCGATGTGGACGCGCTCGTCGCGCTTGCCCAGGAAACCGGCCCCGGCCTCACCACCTTCAAGCCCGACCGCGACGCGCTCGCGGCGCGCATCGAACGCACGCGCCGCACGCTCTCGGGCGAGGCGCTGGCGGCCGAAGCGGGCTACTTCTTCGTGATGGAAGATACGGCCACGGGCGATGTAGCGGGCGTTTGCGGCATCGAAACCGCGGTGGGCCTCACGCAGCCGTTCTACAACTACCGCGTGAGCACGGTGGTGCACGCAAGCCAGGATCTGGGTATCTGGACGCGCATGCGCGCGCTCAATATCTCGCACGATCTGACCGGTTACGCCGAAGTGTGCTCGCTGTTTCTCTCGCCGCGCTATCGCACGGGCGGTATGGGCGGGTTGCTGTCGCGCTCGCGCTTCATGTTTATCGCGCAGTTCCGCGAGCTGTTTCCCGAACGCATCTGCGCCGAATTGCGCGGCCATTTCGATGCGGAAGGCACCTCGCCGTTCTGGCGCGCGGTGGGTTCGCACTTCTATCAGATCGACTTCAATGCCGCCGATTATCTGAGCGCGCATGGCCGTAAGTCCTTCCTCGCCGAGCTGATGCCGCGTTATCCGGTCTACGTCGAGCTGCTGCCCGACGAGGCGCAGGCCTGCGTCGGTCTCACGCACGCGGATACCGTGCCCGCGCGCCGCATGCTCGAAGGCGAAGGGCTGCGCTACGAAAATCACGTCGATATCTTCGATGCGGGCCCCGTGCTCGAATGCCATATCGCCGACTTGCGCACGGTGCGCGAGAGCGTGCTGGTGCCCGTGCGCATCGGCACGCCGCAGGTGGCCGAAGGCGATGAGCGCGTGCGCTCGCTGGTATCGAATACGTCGCTGGGCGACTTCCGCGTGGGCTTCGCGCCGGGCGTCGTGCAGGACGGCGCCTTCACGCTGGGCGCGCAGGAAGCGGCGGCGCTGAACGTCAAGGAAGGCGAGCAGGTGCGCGTGCTGGCGGCGTCGCATGCGGCGCGGTAATGCAGTAATGCAGTAACGCGCTAACGCGGTCATGCGCAGTAACGCGGCCAAGAGCAGATAACAAGGATCACCATGAACGAGCTTTTCATCGATGGGCAATGGTGTGCGGCCAACGGTCCCGCCTTCGCTTCACGGAACCCCGGCACCAACGAAACCGTCTGGAGCGGCAAGGCCGCCAACGCCGAAGACGTCGAGCGCGCCGTGAACGCCGCGCGCCGCGCATTCCCCGCGTGGGCGCAGACGCCGTTCGAAACGCGCTGCGAAATCGTCAAGCGCTTCGCCGCGCTGGTGAGCGAGCGCAAGGAAGACCTCGCGCGCGCCATCGGCCGCGAAACCGGCAAGCCGCTCTGGGAAGCGCGCACCGAAGCCGCCGCGATGGCCGCCAAGGTCGGCATTTCGATCACGGCTTACGGCGAGCGCACCGGCGAAAAGCGCAGCAATATGGCCGACGGCGTGGCTGTGCTGCGTCATCGTCCGCATGGCGTGGTGGCCGTGTTCGGGCCGTACAACTTCCCGGGCCATCTGCCCAACGGCCATATCGTGCCCGCGCTGATCGCCGGCAATACGGTGGTGTTCAAGCCCTCCGAACTCGCGCCGGACGTTGCGCGCGCAACGGTCGAGATCTGGAAGGAAGCGGGCTTGCCCGCAGGCGTGATCAATCTCGTGCAGGGCGAACGCGAGACGGGCATCGCGCTGGCGAATCATCGTCAGATCGACGGGCTGTTCTTTACCGGCAGCTCGGACACCGGCACGCTCCTGCATCGCCAGTTTGGCGGGCGCCCGGAAATCGTGCTGGCGCTGGAGATGGGCGGCAACAACCCGCTCGTGGTCGCGCCGGTCGAGGATATCGACGCCGCCGTGCATCACGCGATCCAGTCGGCGTTTCTGTCGGCGGGGCAGCGCTGTACGTGCGCGCGCCGCATTCTGGTGCCGTCGGGCGAATTCGGCGACCGCTTTATCGAGCGCTTCGTCGAAGTTTCGTCGCGCATCGCGGTGGGCGAATACAATGCCGATCCCCAACCGTTCATGGGCGCCGTGATTTCGGCGCGCGCGGCCGCAAAGCTGATCGACGCGCAAACGCTGCTGCTCGCGCGCGGCGCGAAAGCCTTGTTGCCGATGCAGCAGCGCGACGCCGCGCTCGGCTTCGTCACGCCCGGCATTCTCGACGTGACGGGCGTGGCCGATCTGCCCGACGAAGAGCACTTCGGCCCGCTCGCGCAGATCATCCGCTACGCCGGTTTCGACGACGCCATCGCCCAGGCGAACAACACGGCCTACGGTCTGTCGGCCGGCCTGCTCGCCGACGATGCCGCGCTCTGGCAGCGCTTCTCGCGCGAGATCCGCGCGGGCATCGTCAACTGGAACCGGCCGACCAATGGCGCGTCGAGCGGCGCGCCCTTCGGCGGGCCGGGCCGTTCGGGCAACCATCGCCCGAGCGCCTTCTACGCCGCCGACTACTGCGCGTGGCCGATGGCCTCGGTGGAAAGCGCACAACTGCAGATGCCCGCGAGCGTTTCGCCGGGCCTTCAATTCTGAGGATCGACGATGAACTCATCCGCCAGGCGGGCCGCCACGGCACTTGAAGCCAATTTCGACGGACTCGTTGGCCCGACGCACAACTACGCCGGGCTGTCGTTCGGCAACGTCGCTTCGCAGAACAACGAGAAGTCGGTCGCCAATCCGCGCGCCGCCGCGCAGCAAGGTCTGCGCAAGATGAAGCGCCTCGCCGACCTGGGCTTTGCGCAGGGCGTGTTGCCGCCGCAGGAGCGTCCGTCGATTCGCCTGCTGCGCGAACTCGGCTTCACCGGCAAGGACGCCGACGCCATCGCGCGCGCCGCGAAGGACGCGCCCGAACTACTGGCTGCGGCCAGCTCCGCTTCGGCGATGTGGACCGCGAACGCGGCAACCGTCAGCCCATCGGCCGACACGCCCGAGCGCCGCGTGCATTTCACGCCCGCCAATCTGTGCAGCAAGCTCCATCGCGCCATCGAGCACGAGTACACGCGCCGCACGCTCGGCGCGATCTTCGCGGACCCGTCGCATTTCGTCGTGCACGATGCGCTGCCGGGCACGCCCGCGCTCGGCGACGAAGGCGCGGCCAATCACACGCGTTTTTGCGCGGAATACGGCACGCGCGGCGTGGAGTTCTTCGTCTATGGCCGCAGCGAATATCGTCGCGGACCGGAGCCGAAGCGCTTCCCGGCGCGCCAGACTTTCGAGGCGAGCCGTGCGGTCGCGCAGCGCCACGGCCTGAGCGAAGCGGATACCGTGTTCGCGCTGCAGAATCCCGATGTGATCGACGCGGGCGTGTTTCACAACGACGTGATCGCCGTCGGCAATCGCACGACGCTGTTTTGCCACGAGCGCGCGTTCGTCGACCAGAAGGCCGTCTACGAAGAACTGGGCAGCAAGCTGGGCGCACACGGCGCGCCGTTCAACGTGATCGAAGTGCCCGACTCGCAGGTGAGCGTGGCCGATGCGATTTCCTCGTATCTCTTCAACAGCCAGTTGCTGAGTTGCGCGGACGGCAAGCAGGTGCTGGTCGTGCCGCAGGAATGCCGCGAAAACCCGCACGTGGCGCGCTATCTCGACGAACTCACGGCAAAGACCGGGCCGATCGACGAAGTGCTGGTGTTCGATCTGCGCGAAAGCATGAAGAACGGCGGCGGCCCGGCGTGCCTGCGCCTGCGCGTGGTGCTCGACGAAGCCGAACGTGCTGCCGTCGCGCCTGGCGTGTGGATGAACGACACGCTGTTTGCCCGCCTCGATACGTGGATCGAAAAGCATTATCGCGATCGTCTCGCGCCGCAGGATCTCACCGATCCGGCGCTGCTGGTCGAGTCGCGCACGGCGCTCGACGAACTCACGCAGATTCTCGGCCTGGGCTCGCTCTATGACTTCCAGCGCTGAAGCGGTGCTGGCGGATTTTCTCGGCGCGACGCTCGCGGGCACGCGTCCCGCCGATGCCTCGCAGGCGCAGGGCGCGTGCGCGAACGACACGGTGCGCTGGCAATGGCTCGACGAAGGCGTGCTGCTGCTGGAGCCCGCGCGCGTGAGCGAAACCACGCCCAGCGTGCTGCTTTCCGCCGGCGTGCACGGCGATGAAACCGCGCCGATCGAACTGCTTGCGAAGATCGTCGCCGATCTTGCGGCCGGGCGTCTCGCGCTTGCGTGCCGGGTGCTCGTGGTGCTGGGCAACGTGGCGGCGATGCGCGCCGCGATGCGCTATCAGGACGACGACCTCAACCGGCTGTTTGGCGGGCGTCATGCGCGCGTGCCGCAAAGCCGCGAAGCGCCGCGCGCTGTCGCGCTCGAAGCGGCCGCACAGCGCTTTTTCGCGGCGGCGTCCACGCAGCCGGGCAGGCGCTGGCACCTCGACATGCACACGGCGATTCGCGCCTCGGCGTTCGAGCAGTTCGCCTTGCTGCCTTATACCGGGGGCGAACCTACGCGCGCCATGTTCGACTGGCTCGCGGATGCGCGCATCGCGGCCGTGCTGATCCACACGGAAAAGGGCGCGACGTACTCCTCGTTTACCGCCGATCACTGCGGCGCGACGGCCTGCACGCTGGAACTCGGCAAGGTGCGGCCATTCGGCGAGAACGATCTCGCGCGCTTCGCGAACGCCGACGCCGCGCTGCGCAGACTGCTTGCGGGCGCAACGAAAACGGATAACGCGCTTCTGCCGCGCGTGTTCACCGTGATCGGCCAGATCACGAAGCAGAGCGACGCGTTCGCGCTCAACGTGGCCGCCGATGTGCCGAACTTCACGCCGTTCGCGCGGGACACCGTGCTCGCCGAGGATGGCGCGTATCGCTACGTGGTCGCGCACGACGAGGAGCGCATCGTGTTTCCGAATCCCACTGTGAAGCCGGGTTTGCGTGCCGGTCTGCTGGTGGTGGAGACCACCGAAGCCACACTGGCGGCGCTGATCTGAGGCCCGCCTCAGGTTGGCGCACTTGCGTAGCTACGACACGCAATTGCATCTTCGCAGCAGGGCTGTTTGGCGGGCGCGCGCGCAAGGCGCGGTACAATCGCGCCCCTGCGGTTGCTGCGGCGCATCACAGAGGGTGCGATCGTTTGAGCCGCAATTTTGGCGCAGCGATCCTGTGCCGCGCCCCGCAAACCGACGGAGCGCACCGTATTTCGACTGGAAAGAGACATTGATGAACATGAACTGGAACAAGCTGGCCACTTTCGCGCTCTGCACGGCCGTCACCTTCGGCGCGGGCATTTCGGCAGCGCAAGCCGCCGACCTCAAGGAAATCCGCTTCGGCGTCGAGGCGTCGTATGCGCCTTTCGAATCGAAGTCGCCGAGCGGCGAACTGCAAGGCTTCGACATCGACGTCGGTAACGCCGTCTGCGCGAAGCTCAAGGTCAAGTGCGTGTGGGTGGAAAATTCGTTCGACGGCCTGATCCCGGCGCTGCAGGCGCGCAAGTTCAACGCCATCAACTCGGACATGACGATCACGGATCAACGCCGCCAGGCGATTGATTTCACCGATCCGATCTACGCGATCCCCAACCAGATGATCGCGAAGAAGGGCAGCCCGCTGCTGCCGACCGCGGAATCGCTCAAGGGCAAGCACGTGGGCGTGCTCCAGGGCACGATCCAGGAAACCTACGCGAAGGCCAAGTGGGCGCCGGCTGGCGTCGACGTCGTGCCTTACCAGACGCAGGACCAGATCTACGCCGATCTCGTTTCGGGCCGTCTGGACGCTGCGTTCCAGGACGCAGAAGCCGCATCGAAGGGCTTCCTGAACAAGCCGCAAGGCGCAGGCTTTGCCTTCGCGGGCCCGCAGGTCGTCGACGCGAAGCTGCTCGGCGAAGGCGTGGGCTACGGCGTGCGCAAGAACGACGCCGCGCTGAAGGCCGCCCTGAACGGCGCGCTCAAGGACCTGAAGGCTGACGGCACGATCGACAAGATCGCCGCGAAGTACTTCGACGTGAAGGTCGTGCTGAAGTAAGCCACGACGCTGAAAAGCACCGCAGGACACGCTACCGGCCAGCTCTGTCTGGCCGGTATTTTTTACTCGATAAATAGTTCGGATTGCTGATTAGTGGTGTGCTCTGCCTTGCGTGAAAGCCCTACGCAACAGGCGCAGGACCCCTATAATTTTTGTGCAATTGAGTGTTTGCTTCATATGCTGGCCGTATTGGCCAGGATAGAATTGGTAAGGAAATAGTGGCCGCGACTGTTGTGTTTTAGCGTCATCGCGCACGTCAAAGCGCGGGACAACACGCATCGGCGGCCAGCAAGAACGAATCAGAAAAGAGACCACCATACGACCTTGGCGCCGCTTCTGGCACGGCGCCTCGCGGGGGAACCATGAGCTTCAGTGCCGTAGCCCGGCAGCAAGAGTCCGGCGTCGAAGGCGAACAGCCATCCTGCGGCCCGCTGGCCGATCCATATCAGGTCTATTTTGCGCGCCAGCCCCTGCTGGACCGCGATGGCATGTTGTGCGCGTACGAGACACTGCCGCGCGTCGTGCTCAGAGAAGTGCTTCATGAAGTCGACCCGCAGGCAACGGCCGCCGCCGCGCTGATCAAGGGCTTCTGCACGCCGGCTTTGCGCGCCGCCTTGTGCGGCCATCCGGCCTGGCTCGACGTCACGCGCGAAGTGCTGTTCGACGACAGGCTGCTGCGCCTCGCGCCCGAAAGCGTGATCCTCGAACTGCCGGTCGGCATTGGCGCGGACCCGGAACTCGTTGCGCGTCTCGTCGCCTTGCATGCGAAGCGCTATCGCTTCGCGCTCGACAACGTGACGAAGGCCGACGAATCGTTCGCGAAGCTGCTGCCCTATGTTGACGCCATCAAGCTCGACACGCGCGATATCGCGCCCGCGCTGCTGCCGAAGTTCGCCAGCGTGCTGAAGTCGGCGGGCAAGATCCTCGTTGCGCTCAACGTGGAAACGGCCGCCGACCACGATCGCGCTCACGCGCTCGGCTTCGACCGGTTCCAGGGCTATTACTTCGCGAAGCATCAGGGCGGTCTGCGCCGTGCGAGCGCGCCGCGACAGGCGCTGCTCAACCTGCTGCAACTGCTCGCGTCCGAGCCCACGGTGATGCAGCTCGAAGCGGAGCTCAAGCTCAATCCCGTGCTGGTGATGCACTTGATGCGCCTCGCGAATTCGAGCGGCTATGCGCTGGGCCGCCGGGTGACGACGCTGCGCGAGGCGATCAACGCCACGGGCACCAACCGCATCGCGCGCTGGACGCAATTACTGCTTTACGCCGATGGCCGCAAGGTCAAGCTCGAAGACGATCCGCTGCTGCAGCTGGCCGCCACGCGTGCGCGCTTCATGGAACTGGCTGCGGCCATCGTGCCGGAGGCCGGGCCGAGCGAAGAGGGCGCCGCGTTTCTGGTGGGCGTGTTCTCGTTCGTCGATGCGGTGTTCGGCGGCTCGATCGACAGCGCGCTCGAAGTGCTGCGCATCGCCAAGCCGATCCGCGCGGCGATCGCGCACCGCGAAGGCGTGCTGGGACGTCTGCTCGACGTGATCGACGCGCTGGAAAGCGGCGATTGGGCTACGGCCGATATGGCCTGCGCATCGCTCGCGCCGCTCGATCTGGGCGCAGCGGCCGAGCTTGCCTTGACGGCAGCGGCGTGGGCGGGCACCGCCGATCGCAACGCCGAGGCGCAAGGACTGGAGCGTATCGAGGATTGAGCGGGGAAGAAACGAGAGCGGAGCAGCGCGATGCGCCGTCGAGGAGAGGCGGGCGCGGCGCTCACGCCGCTACCCGCTCGAACTGGCCTGAAACGTTCAGGCCTTGACCGGACTGGCCGCGAAGAAGCGCGACAGTTCGTGCGCGAGTTCGTTGAGCGCGCTCATTTCCTTCTGCGAGATGCGGCGCGGTTCCTGGGTCAGCAGCCAGTCGCCGTAGAGCAGGGCGACGGGTGCATCGCCCTGGACGGCCACCGGCAGCAGCACGAAGGCGCGCGTATCGTCGAAGCGGGCGCGATACCAGCCCGGCAGACGCGCCAGCATTTTCGGGTCGCGCGCATTCTCGATGAAGATGCCCACCGAATTGGCGATGGCCAGATGGAACACATCGGGCTGGAACGCCGCGCTGAACGACAGCTTTTCCAGACCATCGTCCATCTGCGGACCAAAGCCGCGCTGCGCTTCGAACATGTTGGCGCCGCGCCGCACGAACACCACGGTGCGCGCAAAGCCCAGACCGGCCAGCACGGTTTCGGTGGCGAGCGTGAGCGCCGTGTTCAGCGAACTGTCGGGCGGCAGCGAGCGCAAGTCCACGACGCCCGCCGAAATACGCGCTTCCGGGTCCAGCGATTCGCGCGCGATGGCGTCGGCGTTCGCCCGCAATTCGACGATCTCGCGCATCACGCCGTCGTCGGCTTCCTCACGCGCGAGCGCAAGACTCATCTGCACCAGCGTTTCCGGATCGGTCGACAGCGCGCGGCCATAGAAGTGCGCGAGATCGGTGATGTGCTCTTCGCGCGTTTCTTCGGTGAGGCCCGGCGTGGTCAGCACGCGCGCGACTTCGGTCGAATAGTTGGTGATCGCGCGCAGCCACTGCACGTTGCGCGGCTCGGTGCCGGCCGGATCGAACTCGCCCATGCCTTCGCGGATCGCTTCGGGCAGACGCCAGCGCGAAGCCGCATCCTGGCCGATCTCGGCAAAGGTCACGCCGAGCACGTCGATGCAGGCTTCGTCCTCGCCCACGCCGTTGTCGCATTCGCGGCGGATCTGGTCCCACTCGGGTTCGAGATAGAACACCACCAGCAGCTTGCCGACCTGACGCATCAGCGTGCAGACCACGGCTTCCTCGCCGGCGCGCAGGTCGCCGCGCTCCGTGAGCTTGCGGGCCACGAAGCCGGACAGCATGGTGCGGTTGAGTTCGAGTTTGGCGTCGATGCGGCGCGGTGCGCTGTGATGGAAGTGATCGACGATCTTCAGGCCCACCACGAGATGGCCCACGGCATCCATGCCGAGCACCATCAACGCACGCGTGACGGTGGTGATGTTGCCGCCGAAAGCCATGTACATCGCCGAGTTGGCCAGACGCAGCACCTTCTGCGTGAGCGCGAAGTCGGACAGCACGACCTTCACGAGCGCGCTGAAGTCGTAGTCGTCGTTCGTCATGGCGGCGACCGTGGTGCGCAGCGATTGCGACAGCATGGGGAAGTCCCCGCGCTCGTTCATGCGAGCCCAGAGCCGGTCGAGCAGGACAGCCTTTACCATCTGAACCATGTCAATTTCGCTAATGCCCTGCGTGTATCGGTGTCGGCATCAGTGCACGCGGTGGACGTGCAGGGTGCGCGACTCGAAACGCTGCGAGAGCTCCTCCGAAGGCAACGCCTTGCAGACGAGCCATCCCTGGATGTGGTCGCAGCCCATCTTCGTGAGCAACTCGCGCTGCGCCTCGGTTTCGACGCCCTCGGCGACGAGTTCGAGTTCGAGCGTACGCGCAAGCCCCACTACCGCGTTGACGATCGCCTGATCGTTACGCGAAGTGAGCAGATTCTCGACGAAGCTGCGGTCGATCTTCAGTTTCGAAAGCGGAAAGCGCTGCAAATACGCAAGGCTCGAATAGCCGGTGCCGAAGTCATCCACAGCAAAGCGGATGCCCAGGCCCGTGAGCTCTTCGAGCAGCTTAACCGCATGTTGCGGGTCTTGCATCAGCAGGCTCTCAGTGATTTCGAAGACAAGCCGACGCGGATCGAGCCCTGTGAGCTGGATCGCCTCCTCTACGCTGTCCTTGAATCGCGGATTGCGGAACTGCTGCGGCGATACGTTGACCGCGATGTACTGCAAGGCGATGCCTTGCTCGTCCCATTGCGTCAACTGCATGCAGGCCGCTTTCAAAACCCAGTTGCCGAGATAATTAATCAGGCCGACGGATTCCGCAAGCGGAATAAACGTTGAAGGCGGCACGAGACCGTGCAATGGATGTTGCCAGCGGATCAGCGCTTCGACCCCGACCACCCCGCGCGTGATGCTGCTGGTGATGGGCTGGAAGTGCAGCGAGAACTCGCCGTTGCGCACGCCATCGTAGAGATCGGACTCGAGCTTCAGACGCAGCGCGTCGGTCGGATCGTTGTCGGGTACATGCAACATCAAGGTGTTGCCGCCCGCGGCCTTGGCTTGCTGCAGCGCCTGGTCGGCGCGGCGGATCAGCGGGGTCGGGTCAGCCGGCTTTTCAGTCGGATCGTCGGCCGTGCTGTCCGTATGCGCATCGTTGGCATCGCTGGCTTCATCCGCATGAGCCGGAGCGTGGATACGCTGGTCCGGATGGAACGCAATGCCGATGCTCGCCGACAGATGCACGGGCTGATCGCGGAACGTGTAGGGCTGCAGGATCGAGGTGAGCAGACGGCGCGCGAGCGCTTCGGCGGCCACGCGGATGTTGCCCGGTTCGCCGCGCAGTTGCGGCGTGATGAGAATCGCGAATTCGTCGCTGCCGATGCGCGCGATCAACTCGCCCTGCAAGGCGAGATGGGTCAGGCGGCGCGCGGTTTCGCGCAGCAGTTCGTCGCCGGCGTCATAGCCGAGCGCACGGTTCACGCGCTGGTAGTCGTCGAGATCGAGCAGCAGCAGGGCGACCGGCACGCCATGCGCGTCGGCTTCGGCCTGGGCCTGTTCGAGTGCGGGGCCGAGCGCGGCCTGGTTCGGCAGACCGGTGAGCGGATCGTGATGCAGCGCGTGCGTGAGACGCGCCTGCGCGCCTTGCCATGCGGAGACATCGAAGCCCGCAATCGCGAAGCCGTCCATGCCTGCATAAGACGCGCGCTGCACACGCAGCTCGACGGCCATCGGATAGGTCAGCGCCTTGATCAGATCGACGGTTTCTTTCTCCACGCCGCCGCTTTCCATCACGCGCACGAAGAGGGCGTCCAGACGCGCGAGATGTTCGGGCGCGACGAGGTCGTGCAGCGTCGCGCCGAGCAGGAATTCGCGGTGATAGCCGGCAAAGCGCAGGCTCGCGTCAGAAACATAAAGAAAGCGCAGGTTGCGATCGACGTGTACGAGGAAGTCGACGGCGCAAGCAGTCTGTTCGAACGAACGCGACACGGAATCCGAGGTGACGGCAGGCAGCTTCGACGTCGGCGCAATGGCCGTGCCCGATGCATCCTGCATCGCGTTCAGGCTGGCGGACTGCGCAGTCAGCGCAGCCAGATCCGCTGCGGCGGGAACGAGCGGCGCGCCGCCTGTCGCGGCGAGCGAAACGTCGGCTGCGCCTCGGCGGCCGGTGCGTGCCCGCAGTCGGCCCATGACCGTGCGTAGCCAGCCCGGGCGGGGCGCGGAGATCCTGTTCGCTTCCATGTGTTTCGCTGGCAACCTTTGTACTTAGTCGGCGTGTGTGCGTCGAGTCCGTCTCGCGGGGCGGGCGGATCGGCCACCGGCATGACACGCCCCATCAGACCGGGATATCGACCCCGTACACGAAATCTTTAGCGACCGCGCAGAAAAAACGACGAGATGGCCCGCTCATCGCCGCGGGCGATGCCAGCACGGCCAGATTCGGTTAAAGTGGCGCCGGTCGGACGTCCCCGGCGATGCAGGATGCATGCTCAGCGCCCCACGCGCAAGACTTTGCGTTAGTCTTTTGTATTGGCTGCATGAGAACCGGGGCGCCAGACCGGCCATTTTCCCGTACGCCAATTTTTGACCGGTTATTGTCCGATCAGGTCCGCGCGACCGGAACCCATCGAGGTGTTCCGCGCGGGCCGGGTCTTCCAGACCGAATTTATCCGCCCGAGCCTTTTCGCCATGTCCGATTCATCGTCAGCGTCCGCACGACCGGAGCATCCGGCCGCGCCAGGCGATAGCGGTCCCGGCGCTCCGCAGTCCGACCTGCACGCGCAGTCCGCCTCACCGTCTGCCCAGCCCGGCAGTCCCCAGCCGTTCGTCTATCTGGGCCGGCAACCGATCCTCGACCGCAACGGCGCGCTCAGCGCCTATGAGCTGCTATTTCGCGGCGGCCCGCAGAATCGCGCCGATGTTTTCGACGACGCGCTCGCCACCGCCCAGGTGATGACGCGCACGATGGGCCAGCTCGGCGTGCCGGCCGTGCTGGGCCGCCATCACGGCTACGTCAACATGAGCCGCGAGCTGCTGTTCGACGACATCGTCCATCTGCTGCCGCCCGACCGCTTCGTGCTCGAAGTGCTCGAACACGTGGGCTTCGATACGGCGGTGCTCGAACGTCTCGCGCAGTTGCGCCGCGCGGGCTACCGCATCGCCTTCGACGATGTGAACGCGCTGACCGACGGCCTGCGCCGCGCGCTGCCATACGCCGACATCGTCAAGGTCGATCTGCTGCAGACCGAGCGCGAGGCGCTGCCCGCGCTCGTGGCCGCGATCTCGGCCGAAGGCAAGACGCTGATCGCCGAGAAGGTGGAAACGCGCGAGGACTTCGAATACGCGCGCGAACTGGGCTTCGACCTGTTCCAGGGGTACTTCTTCGCGCGTCCGCAGGTGTTGCGCGCGCCGCGTGTGCGTGCCTCGCGGCTGGCGCTGGTGCGCCTGCTCGCGCTGGTGGCGGGCGACGTGGGTATCGCGGAACTCGAAACCGAATTGCGCAGCCATCCGGGCGTGGTGGTGCAGTTGCTGCGCCTCGTCAATTCGAGCGCCTATGCGCCGGGCCGGCCGATCTCGTCGCTGCGCGAAGCCGTGCTGGCGGCGGGCACGCGCCAGATCGCGCGCTGGGCGCAACTGTTGCTCTACGCGAGCGGACGCGATCTGCCGTGGGGTTCGGACCCGCTCGTGCAACTCGCGGGTACGCGTTCGCACTTCATGGAACTGGCCGCGCGCAGCCTCGCGCCCAATGACGCCGATTTCGCCGATGCCGCCTTCATGACCGGCATCTTTTCGCTCGTGCACGTGCTGGTGGGCTCGACGCCCGCGAACACGCTCGAGCGCCTTGGCCTGTCGGTCGAGATCAGCGAGGCCGTGGACGGCCAGCGCGGCGAACTGGGCACGCTGCTGCGCGTGGCCGAAGCGGCCGAACGTGGCGACGACCAGCTCGCGCAATCGCTGGTGGCCGAAGCGGGCGGACGTTTCGAGGCGCTCACGCCGCCGTTGCTCGGCGAACTCAACCTGTGGGCGGGCGCCTGGTTCTCGGCCTACGCGGATGGTTGATCCGCGGCACGCAGCAACGCGCTGAAAGAGCCGCGTAAGCCACATGAGCCATGCGGCGCCGCGTTCTGCGCGCGGCAGCCGAGTGTGGTCCAATAGGGGCGCTCGCCGCCGCGCAGTGCGCGTGCATCGTCAGTTCATTGCTGGCGGCGACCCGTTCAAGGACCACGAGGACATCCGACATGAAACCGAGGTATTTCGCGGGCGCCGCTGCAGTGCTCGTGTGCGCCGGGCTTTCGCTGTTCGCGCTGAGCGCGCAGGCCACGCTCAAGCCGGGCGACCCCGCGCCCGACTTCACGACGCAGGCGTCGCTGGGTGGCAAGACCTACACCTACACGCTCGCTTCCGAACTCAAGAAGGGGCCGGTGGTGGTGTACTTCTATCCGGCAGCCTTCACCAAGGGCTGCACGATCGAGGCGCATGAATTCGCCGAAGCCGTCGACGAATACAAGAAGTACGGCGCGACGGTGATTGGCGTGTCGCACGACAACATCGACACGCTCACGAAGTTCTCGGTGAGCGAGTGCCGCAGCAAGTTCCCGGTGGCCGCCGACGAAGACTCGAAGATCATCAAGTCTTACGATGCGTCGATGCCGCTGCACGCGTCGATGGCCAATCGCGTGTCTTACGTGATCGCGCCGGACGGCAAGATCATCTACGAATACACCAGCCTGTCGCCCGACCAGCACGTGGAGAACACCTTGCGTGCCGTCAAGGAATGGGCGGCGCAACATCCGCAGCAGTAAGCCGGCGGCGCGCGCCTGAGGTTGTGGCGGCCTTGCGGTGAGACAAGTTCTTGCCACGGGGCCAAAACGGCGCGGGCGGCGCGCTGTTATCGTGCCGCGTTGCATCGTTCCGGGTGACCCGATCCGATGCGCGGCGACTTCCCCCTTTGCTTCGTCCGCGCGCGCCTCGCAGCGTGCGTGGTGTCCGTTTTCGTATGCCCATATTCGTACTGCTTTTTGTCTTCGCCGCGCTGGTTTATGGCGCGGTGCGCGCGTATCAGGCCATTGCCGCAAGCTTCGGCGTTGGCGTGGCGATCGGCGCGGCCGTGGTGGCTGCGGCCGTCGTGATCGCGCTGATTGCGTGGTGGCTGCAGCGCCGCCGTGACATCGCGCCGAATTTGCGCGGCGAGGGGAACTGGACCCATCGCGTCGCCGGTCCGTGGGGTGAGGTGCGGCTGGCTGCGGGCAAGCGCCTGTGCGAAATCACGCAAGGCGCGGAGCACGGCGCCTACATCTTCGCCGATCTGCAAGGCGCGCAGCCCGCACGCGATGCAAACGGCTGGCACGTCGCACTGCGCGTGGCCGATGCGCGCAAACCGCTCTGGCACTTGCCGATGCCCAGCGAGCGCGAGGCGAAACGCTGGGCGCGCATCGTCACGCTCGCCATCGCGCAGAAACTCTGACGGCCGCGCACAGTCGTATCTGGTTGATTTCCCACTTGATTCTCGCTTGATCGTTCATAGATAGCCCATGTTCCGCACCTGTTGCCTTGGTCTCGCCCTCGCTGCGAGCGCGACACTCTTCACCGCCTGCGACCAGCAGAAAGTCGCCGACGCCGTCAACGCCATCAAGCCGGATTCGATGGCGTTCGGCGGCCTGAAAATCGGCGTATCGACCGTCGAAGACGTGCGCCAGAAGGCCGGCAAACCCGAGATCGTCTGGCAGAACGACGACGGCACCGAGCGGCTCGAATATCCGCGCGGCCCGAACGGTCTGAATACGTGGATGCTCGACTTCGACGCCGACGGCAAGCTCGTCGCCATGACCCAGGCGCTGACCGCGCAGAATATCGCCCAGGTCGTGCCCGGCATGACGCAGGACGATGTGCGCCGCCTGCTCGGCAAGCCGGCCGAAGTGGCGAAGTACGCGCTGAGTCACGAGGAAGTGTGGAGCTGGCATTGGGCCGAAGGCGGCGTGACCGGCGACGGCATGTTCAATGCGCACTTTTCGCCCGATGGGCTGGTGGTGCGCACCTCGCGCTCGGATGCGCCAGGGCACGGAACGCACTGAGCGGGCTGGGACCGCTTGATTGCGCGGAGGGTCGGGAAATGAAGCGTCTGGCGTTGTTGTGGAGAATCGTGAAGGGCGATGCGCGCGTGCTGTGGTACGCCCTGCGTCAGCCCGGCCGCCCGGTGTGGCTGATCCCGGCGACGGTGCTGCTGGCGCTTTATGCGCTGGACCCGTTCAATGTCGCGCTGCCGGTGGCGGGCGTAATCGACGATGGGATCATCGTGCCGCTGGTGCTGCATCTGCTGGTGCGGTTCCTGCCGATGGAGATGCGGCGGGCAGGGAGAGAAGCGCGGGGGTGAGGGTTTAAGGGTTCGAGGCGGGGCGTTTCATCGCCCCCGCGCTAACCCCTCTCACCCGTGCCGCACAAACGCGAACACCTGCTCGGCAAACAGCGCCGCCGCCACGACGATCATCGCTGCGCCCGAGAGCTGGCTCACGATGCGCGCCGCTTTCGGCCGCGTGCCGAGCACGGCCTTCGAGCCCAGCCCGACGACCGAATACACCGACGCGCAGTTGATCATGTGCAGCACGCCCAGCACCAGAATCTGCACCGACACCGACCAGCCCGCGTCGCTGCGCGTGAACTGCGGCAGCAGCGCCACGAACAGCAGAATCGCCTTCGGGTTCAGCCCGCTGATCGCAAAGCCGCGCAGCGCCCAGCCTTGCTTGCTGCTTTGCGCCTGATCGTCGCCCGCGCTAAGCTGCGACGCCGGCCGCATCACGGTCTTCACGCCCAGCCACAGCAGATACGCGCCACCCACCACGGTCAGCACCGACAGCACGGCCGGCACGCTCGTCACCAGCGTGCCCACGCCCGCCGCCACCACCAGCGTGATCGCCAGATAGCCGAGCAGCATGCCGCCCACCGCCGGCGCCACCACGCGTCCGCGCAGGCCCGCTGAAATCGCATAGGCCCAGTCCGCGCCGGGGACCATGACGAGAGAGAACGAGACGATCCAGAACGCGGTCAACAAACTTGCTTGCACAGCCGTACTTCCCTTTCTTTTCCGGTGATGACGATGCGTGCGGACACGTGCGCCAGGGTCGCAAATATTAGGGTTTTGGAGCGGGGAAGTGCTCCCTATTTCTTGTCAGAAGGCGCGTCCGCGCGCTAATATTTCGCGCATGGATGCCATTGACCGCAAGATTCTTGCTGAGATTCAGCAGGACGGACGACTTTCGATCACCGAGCTGAGCGAGCGCGTGGGCTTGAGCCTGTCGCCGTGCCAACGGCGGCTGCGTGCGCTCGAAGGCGCGCAGGTCATCAGCGGATATCGGGCGACGATCGAACCGTCGGCGGTCGGGCTGAATTTTTCGGCGATCGTCTTTGCGACGCTGCGCGAAGGCAGCAGCGAGAACGTGCAGGATTTCGAAGACGCGCTGGTCGACATTCCCGAGATCACGCGCGCCGAGCGTCTGTTCGGCGAGCCCGATTACATGCTGCACGTCGTCACGCGCGATCTGAAGGCGTTCCAGACGCTCTACGACCGCCGCCTGCTGCCGTTGCCTTCGGTGTTGCGGCTGACGTCCACGCTCGTGATGAAGAGCATTTTTCAGGATCGGCCGTTGCCGCTTTGACGTTGACCCAGCGCCACAAAAAAAGCGGCTGAAACTTTCGCTTCAGCCGCTTCGTTTTTCACTGCAGTTTCACCGCATCGACCACTTATTCCACCGCACGCGGCGGCGGCGCGACCTTGCCGCGCTTCTCGTCCCACCAGACGCGCAGGCGGTCCATATAGAGATAGACCACCGGCGTCGTATAGAGCGTGAGCATCTGACTCACGATCAGACCGCCGACGATCGAAATCCCCAGCGGCGCGCGCAATTCCGCGCCTTCGCCGCTCCCGAACGCGAGCGGCAGCGCGCCCAGCAGCGCCGCGAACGTCGTCATCATGATCGGGCGAAAGCGCAGCAGACACGCCTGGAAGATCGCATCGCGCGAACTCAAACCCTGACGCGACGCCTCGATCGCGAAGTCCACCATCATGATCGCGTTCTTCTTGACGATGCCGATCAGCAGGATCACGCCGATCAGCGCGATGATGCTGAACTCGGTCTTGAACAGCAGCAGCGCGAGCAGCGCGCCCACGCCCGCCGAAGGCAGCGTCGAGAGAATCGTCAGCGGGTGGATGTAGCTCTCGTAGAGCACGCCCAGCACGATATACACGGCCAGCAACGCGGCGAGAATCAGCAGCGGCTGGTTGTCGAGCGACTGCTGGAACGCCTGCGCCGTGCCCTGGAAACTGCCGTGGATGGTCTGCGGCATGCCGATCTCGGCCATCGTGTCGTAGATGGCCTGCGTGGCGTCCGAGAGCGATTTGCCAGGCGGCAGGTTGAACGAGATCGTCGAGGCCACGAACTGGCTCTGGTGGTTCACCGAGAGCGGCGTCGTGCCCGGCCCGAACGAGGCGATCGCCGACAGCGGAATCATGGTTTCCTTCGACGTCGACACCGCCGCGCCCGACGACGCGCTCGACTTGCCGCTGGCGGCGAGCGAGTTGGTCGCGAGGTTGCGTGCGGAATCGGCGGCGAGGGTGGCCGCGCTCGTTGCCGTGGTGCCGCTCGTGCCGCCCGTCGACGCGCTGGTGGTCGCCGTGACCGTGCCCGCTGTCGCGTTGGTGCTCTGCGCGCCGCTCGCCGTGCCGCCCGAGGTGCTGACCCAGATCTGATTGAGCATGTCCGGGCTTTGCCAGTATTTCGGCGCGACTTCCATCACGACGTGGTACTGGTTCAGCGGGTTGTAGATCGTCGAGACCTGGCGCTGGCCGAACGCGTCGTAGAGCGTGTTGTCGATCTGCGAAGGCGTAATGTTCAGGCGCGCGGCGCTCTTGCGGTCGATCGTCACCATCGCTTCCAGACCGCCTTGCTGCTGGTCCGAATTCACGTCGGCGAGTTCGGGGCGTGCCTGCAAAGCCTCGGTAAGCTTGGGGCCCCACTTGTAGAGATCGGCGGTGTTATCGGCGAGCAGGGTGAACTGGTATTGCGCGTTCGATTGCCGCCCGCCCACGCGGATGTCTTGCACCGCCTGCAGGAAGGTGCGCGCGCCGGCGACGTTCGAGAGCGGGCCGCGCAGTTGCGCGATCACCTGATCGGCGGAAATCTTGCGCTCGCTCTTGGGTTTGAGCGAGACGAACATGAAGCCCGCGTTGGTCGCGCGTCCGCCCGTGAAGCCCGCCACCGAATCGACCGCCGGATTGGCCTGCACGATGCGCTGCATCTCGGCGAACTTCACTTTCATCGCCTGGAACGAGGTGGACTGGTCGGCCTGAATGCCGCCGATCAGACGCCCGGTGTCCTGCTGCGGGAAGAAGCCCTTGGGCACGATCACGTAGAGCACGACGTTCAGCGCGATGGTGGCGATCAGGATCAGCAGGATCAGGAGCGGCCGCGCGAGCGCCCAGCCGAGCGTGCGCTCGTAGCCGTTCTGCAGGCGCATGAAATTGCGCTCCAGCCACTGCGCGAAGCGGCCTTCTTCCTTCTTCTCGTGTTTTTCTTCGAGCAGGCGCGAGCACATCATCGGCGTGAGCGTGAGCGAGACGGCCAGCGACACCGCAATCGCCAGCGACAGCGTCAGCGCGAATTCGCGGAACAGCCTGCCGACGATGCCGCCCATCAGCAGGATCGGCAGGAACACGGCCACCAGCGAGACGCTGATCGAGAGCACCGTGAAGCCCACTTCGCGCGCGCCGATCAGCGCCGCCTCCATTCGCGATTTGCCGTTCTCGATGTGCCGCGAGATGTTTTCCAGCACCACGATGGCGTCGTCGACGACGAAGCCCGTCGCGATGGTCAGCGCCATCAGCGAGAGGTTGTCGAGCGAAAAACCCATCAGATACATCGCCGCGAAGGTGCCGATGATCGAGATCGGCACGGCTACGCTTGGGATCAGCGTCGCGCGCCAGTTGCGCAGGAACAGGAACACCACCATCACCACCAGCGCCACGGCGATGAGGAGCGTGCGTTCGGTGTCCTTGAGCGAGGCGCGGATCGTCACCGACCGGTCGGAAGTGGGGATCACGTCGACATCGGCGGGCAGCGAGGCCTTCAGTTGCGGCAGCATCGCGATCACGCGGTCGACGGTCTCGATGATGTTCGCGCCGGGCTGGCGGTACAGGATCACCAGCACCGAATGCTTGCCGTTGGTCAGACCCAGATTGCGCAGGTCTTCCACCGAATCGACCACTTCGCTCACATCCGAGAGCTTCACGCCCGCGTTGTTGCGGTAGGCGATCACGAGATCCTTGTACTGGCTCGCCTTGCTCGCCTGGTCGTTGGTGTAGAGCTGGTAGCGCTGCGGACCGAACTCGATGTCGCCCTTCGGACTGTTCGCGTTCGCCGAGGCCAGCGCGGCGCGCACGTCTTCGAGACCGATGCCGTAATGGAACAGCGCGTGCGGTTCCAGTTCGATACGCACGGCGGGGTTTGCCGAGCCGTTCACATCGACTTCGCCGATACCGTCCACCTGCGAGAGCGACTGCTGCAGCACGGTGGCGGCCGAGTCGTACAACTGGCCGGGCGTCAGCGTGGGCGAGGTGAGCGCGAGAATCAGGATCGGCGCGTCGGCGGGATTGACCTTGTGGTACGTGGGGTTCGAGCGCAGGCTCGTGGGCAGGTCGGCGCGCGCGGCGTTGATGGCCGCCTGCACGTCGCGGGCGGCGCCATCGATGTCGCGGTTCAGGCCGAACTGCAGCGTGATGCGCGTGCTGCCCACCGAGCTTTGCGAGGTCATCTCGGAGACGTCGGCGATCGAACCGAGGTGACGTTCCAGCGGGCTCGCCACGCTGGTCGCCACGGTTTCCGGGCTGGCGCCCGGCAAGGTCGCCTGCACCGAGATGGTGGGGAAATCCACCTGCGGCAGCGGCGCCACCGGCAGCTTCGTGAAGGCGAAGAGGCCGGCGAGCGCGATGCCCAGCGCAAGCAGCGTGGTCGCGACGGGGCGCGAAATGAACGGGCGCGAGAGATTCATCGCGTCAGTGCTCCGCGTCGGCCGAAGGCGCGGGCGGGGTTGGCGGGGTGGGATTGGAACCGCCGCCAAAACGCTTGCGCATACGCGCTGCGAGCGCGTCGAAGGCCAGATAGATCACCGGCGTCGTGAACAGCGTGAGCGCCTGCGACACGATCAGACCGCCCGCGATCGCAATCCCCAGCGGCCGGCGCAATTCCGAACCCGCGCCAGTGCCGAGCATCAGCGGCAAGGCGCCGAGCAGCGCCGCCATCGTCGTCATCATGATCGGGCGAAAGCGCAGCAGGCAGGCCTGATAGATCGCCTCGCGCGGCGGCTTGCCTTCGTTGCGTTCGGCGTCGAGCGCGAAGTCGATCATCATGATCGCGTTCTTCTTGACGATACCGATCAGCAGCACGATGCCGATGATGCCGATGATGTCCAGATCGTGCCCGGTGATCATCAGCGCAAGCAGCGCGCCGATCCCGGCGGAAGGCAGCGTCGAGAGAATCGTGATCGGATGCACGAAGCTCTCGTAGAGCACGCCCAGCACGATATACATCGTCACGATGGCCGCGAGGATCAGGAACAGTTCGTTCGACAGCGACGCCTGGAACGCGAGCGCCGCGCCCTGGAAGCGCGTCTGGAACGAACCGGGCAGGCCGATATCCTGTTCGGCCTGCTGGATCGCCTTGACCGCCGCGCCCAGCGACGCGCCCGGCGCGAGGTTGAACGACACCGTGGTGGCCGGGAACTGCGAGAGGTGCGAGACCAGCAGCGGCGCGGGCCGCTCGTGGAACTTCGCGATGGCCGAGAGCGGCACCTGGCCGGTGGTCGAAGTCGAGGAGGGCAGGTAGATCGAGTTCAGCGAATCGGTGTAGTGCTGCATCACCGGATCGGCTTCCAGGATCACGCGGTACTGGTTCGACTGCGTGAAGATCGTCGAGATGATGCGCTGGCCGTAGGCGTCGTAAAGCGCGTTGTCGACGGTCGCGGGCGTGATGCCGTAGCGCGCCGCGCTCGCGCGGTCGATCTCGATGAATACCGACGATCCCTGATCCTGCAGATCGGTGGCGACATCGGCGAGTTCGGGCACTTGCTGCAGACGGCGCACGAGCTTGGGCACCCAGGTCGTGAAGTCCTGAATGTTGGGCGTCGTGAGCATGAACTGATACTGCGTCGGACTCACGGTCGAGTCGATCGTCAGATCCTGCACCGGCTGCATGTAGAGCGTTGCGCCCGGCACGTGCGAGGTCGATTGCTGCAGATCGCGGATGATCTCGCTCGCGGTTTCGCTGCGGTCGTCGCGCGCCTTCAGGTTGATCAGCATGCGCCCGCTGTTGAGCGTGATATTCGTGCCATCCACGCCGATAAACGACGTCAGGCTTTCGACGTTGTCGTTCTTGAGGATTTCGTCGGCGAGCGCCTGCTGGCGTTCGGCCATCGACGCGTACGAGACCGACTGCGGCGCCTGCGTGATCGCCTGGATCACGCCGGTATCCTGCACGGGGAAGAAGCCCTTGGGCACCGCCACGTAGAGAAAACCGGTGAGCACCAGCGTGATCGCGAACACCAGCAGCGTGAGACGCTGGCGCGCCAGCACCCATTCGAGCGCCACGCCGTAACGGCCGATGATGTAGTCGAAGAACGCATGCACGCGCGTCTCGAAGCGGCGGCTTTCGGTGGGCGGCGTGTGGCGCAGCATCTTCGCGCACATCATCGGCACCAGCGTGAGCGAGACGATCGCCGAAATCACGATGGTCACGGCCAGCGTGATGGCGAATTCGTGGAACAGACGCCCGACCACGTCGCCCATGAAGAGCAGCGGAATCAGCACGGCGATCAGCGAAACCGTCAGCGAGATGATGGTGAAGCCGATCTGCTTCGAGCCTTTGAGCGCCGCTTCGAGTGGCGTGTCGCCGTCTTCCACGTAGCGCGCGATGTTCTCGATCATGACGATGGCGTCGTCCACCACGAAGCCGGTCGCGATCGTGAGCGCCATCAGCGAAAGATTGTCGAGCGAGAAGCCGCACAGATACATCACGGCCAGCGTGCCGATCAGCGAGAGCGGCACCGAAAGGCTCGGAATGATGGTCGCGTAGATGTTGGCGAGGAACAGATACATCACCAGCACGACAAGCACGACCGACATCAGCAGCTCGAACTGCACGTCGCGCACCGAGGCGCGGATCGTGGTGGTGCGGTCGGTGACGATCTGCACGTCGAGCGACTGCGGCAGCGATTCCTGCAATTGCGGCAGCAGCGTCTTGATGTTGTCCACCACGGCGATCACGTTCGCGCCGGGCTGGCGCTGCACGTTCAGGATGATCGCGGGCGTGTCGTCCACCCACGCGCCGAGCTTGGTGTTCTCCGCGCCCTGCACGATGTTGGCCACGTCCGTGAGCATCACCGGGCGGCCGTTGCGATAGGCGATGACGGCGTCCTTGTAGGCGTCGGCGTCGGTGAGCTGGTCGTTGGCGTTGATGGTGTAGGCGCGCGTCGGACCGTCGAAGTTGCCCTTCGGCGTGTTGACGTTCAGGTTCGAGATGCTGGTGCGCAGATCGTCGAGATTCAGGCCGTAGGCCGCGAGCGCGCGTGGGTTCGCCTGGATGCGCACGGCCGGGCGCTGGCCGCCCGACAGACTCACCAGACCCACGCCCGCGACCTGCGAAATTTTCTGCGCAAGACGCGTATCGGCGAGATCCTGGATCTGCGTGAGCGGCAGCGTTTTCGAGGTGATCGCGAGCGTGAGGATCGGCGCGTCGGCCGGATTGACCTTGGCGTAGATCGGCGGCGCGGGCAGGTCGGACGGCAGCAGGTTGCCGGCCGCGTTGATGGCGGCCTGCACTTCCTGTTCGGCGATATCGAGCGGCAGATCGAGGCTGAACTGCAGCGTGATGACCGAAGCGCCCGCCGAACTCTGCGACGACATCTGGTTGAGCGACGGCATCTGCCCGAACTGGCGTTCGAGCGGCGCCGTCACGGAGGAGGTCATCACATCCGGGCTCGCGCCCGGATAGAAGGTCTGCACCTGGATGGTCGGGTAATCGACTTCAGGCAGCGCGGACAGCGGCAGGAAATGCAGCGCGACGAGACCGACCAGCATGATCGCCGCCATGAGCAGCGCCGTGCCGACCGGGCGCAGGATAAAGGCGCGGGACGGATTCATGCGGCTTACTGGCCCGAAGTCTCAGAGGCGTGGCGGCGATGGCCGTGGTGTGCGCCCGAAGCGCCCGATGCTGCGGCGGCGCCCGATGCGCCGGAAGCGCCCGAGGCATGCTTCGGATGCTCGGCGGGAATCGTGATCTTCGCGCCTTCGCGCAGACGGTCCGAGCCGTCGATCACAACACGCTCGCCCAGCGCGAGACCCGAGGCGATGCTGGTGCGCTCGGCATCGACCGGGCCCACTTTCACGACGCGCACCGTGACGGTGTTGTCCGCCTTGACCACGTACACGTACTGGCCTTGCGAGCCGTTGAGCACCGCCGAAGTCGGCACGATCACCGCATTGTGGATCGTATCGACGAGCAGTCGCGCATTGACGAACTGATTCGGGAACAGCATCTGGTCGTTGTTGGCGAAGCTCGCGCGCAGCTTGACGGTGCCCGTGGTGGTGTCGATCTGGTTGTCGATGGTCTGCACGAAGCCGTTTTCCAGCAGCGTGGTATTGCTGCGGTCGTAGGCCGCCACGGACATCTTCGTGCCGGCGTGCAGCTGCTTCATGATCGACGGGAGGTTGTCTTCGGAGGTCGTGAAGATCACGCTGATCGGCTGCAATTGCGTGAGCACGACGAGCCCGTTGGTGTCGCCCGACGTCACATAGTTGCCCGGATCGACCTGGCGCAGACCCACGCGGCCCGACACCGGCGCGGTCACGCGCGCGTAGGTGAGATCGAGCTTGTAGGTGTCGATATTGGCCTGATCGGACTTGACCGTGCCTTCGTACTGCTTGACGAGCGAGGCTTGCGTGTCGACCTGCTGGCTCGCGATCGAGTCCTGCGCGAGCAGCGTCTGGTAGCGCTTCAGGTCGAGGCGGGCGGTGGCGAGCAGCGCCTGGTCGCGCGCAAACTGGCCTTCGGCGTTGGCGAGCGAAATCTGGTACGGGCGCGGGTCGATCTGGGCGAGCACGTCGCCCTTGTTGACCATCTGGCCTTCCTGGAAGTTGACGCTTTGCAGCGTGCCCGATAGTTGCGTGCGCACCGTGACGTCGGCCAGCGGCGTGACCGTGCCGAGCGCGGTGATGACGATGGGCATGTCGCCGGACTTGGCCGTCGCCACGCTGACCGGCTGCGGCATGTTGGCCATGGCGCCGCCGCGTCCCGCATGTTTGCCGCCGCTCGCGGCGTTCGGCGCACCCGCGCCGCTGGACGGATTACGGTTCCAGGGCTGCCAGCGCAGCAGCACGATGGCCGCCACAACCAGCACGATACCCAATGCAATCAGCTTGCCGCGCCGTTTGCGCGGTGCCGGGGCGGACGATGACGGCGTATCTCGACGAGGGGAATCCGGGCGCTTTTCTTGTTGATCCATCGGTCAGGTCGGTTGCGAGTATCGGTGACGTGCGTAGAGGCGTGCGTGTCGGTTAGGCGGTCTGGCGCGTGCGTGCGGGCATGGGCGCCGCTGGCCGCGCGGCCAAGGATGCCGATGCTACGCGAGAAGCGCGCAAGCTTGATGTCAGGTGCCGGCTGGCGGGCCTCGTGAGGCTGGCTGGCTGGATCGCGAAAGGCGGGCCTGGGCGGGCGACGGGGACGATGCGCGGTGCGGGTCGCTGCGCGGTGTGCTGGCGAGCGGCTGACCTCGCGCTGCCGCTTTGCGCTTTGCTTCCCGATGTCGCTTGGCAACCTCGCGCCATGCAAGCGCGTGCGCTTGCGACGGCGTACGAATGACTGACCGACGCCTTACCGGCAGCTCACGCTACCTGAAAAGCATGATGCTACGTTGCGCCCTTTGTTACCGTCCAGTGCCGTATCTTTCGAGGCGTTACGGAGGTTACAGGTCGTATCAGGCCTGTGTAAGGATTTGGGTCGTCGGTCGTCAGAAATAAGGGGAGTTAGCGCGGATTTTTTAGCGCGGATGGCCGTTCTCGGTTGCGCGCGTGCGCAACGGTGGCGGCAGGCAGGGCGTGCCGCCGATTTCGGCCGCGATGCGCTCGACGCATTCGCGCAGCAGCGGCACGGCATGCGAGACGAGCCAGTCGCGCGGACACTGCTGGGCCGCGCCGCCGCAATTGATCGCGTAAAGCTCGCCGTTCGGTCCCGCGAACGCGCCCGCGATGGCGTTCAGGCCTTCATACCATTCGCCGACGGCCATGCCGTAGCCCTGCGCAGCGGTTTCCGCGAGCGCGGCGTCGAGCCGGCTGCTGACAAAGCCCCAGTCGTTGCCCGCAGCGGCCTGCAGCGCCGAGGTCAGTTCGGCACGCGTGTGGGCGTCGAGCGAGACCAGATACGCGCGCCCCACGGCCGTGCGGCTCATGTCGATGCGCGAACCCACTTCGAGTCGCGACACCAGCACGGCCGAGCGCGGCCGGATCGCGTCGATCACCACCATATCGAGCCGGTCGCGCACGGCAAGATGCACCGAAAGGGCGGTGCGCTCGGCCAGGCGCGTGAGGAACGGACGGGCGCGCTCGCGCAGATCGGCGTTGCGCAGGAAGCCGCTCGACAGTTCCAGCACCGACGAAGTCAGCACGAAGCGTTCGCTGTCGGGCAGGCGCGCGAGGAAACCGGTGGACACCAGCGTGCCGGTCAGGCGCGAAAGCGTCGCTTTGGGAATACCGGTAAGCTCCGTCAGTTCGCGATTGCCCAGCGGCGTTTCGGCCGCGGCGATGGCGCGCAGCACGGCGAGGCCGCGCGCAAGCGCAGTGACTTCTTCGGCGCTGCCGTCTTTGGTGTCCCGCGCCGCGTCGGCACGGGAGGGGGGCGTGGAATTCATCGGCAAAGCTCTCAGGCGTAGTTGTAAATTAATTTGTCTTGTTGCTTTTCGTGTTTTTCGGAACACAATTTCACGTTTCATTGCATCGCGTGCAAAGCTGCTATAGCACGCCCCGACGGACCGGAATGTGGGCATGACCGCTTTCCATCGGACGAAACCCGCGTCATATCAACAAATGTGCGGAAAACACGGGCCACATCGTTATTCAAAAAACATAATGTGTTCTGTTTGATAGTTCGCGTAATCTGGCGAGAAATTGCTTGACTTAGTCAGCATCTGGGTAAAAAATGGAATCTAATTTCGACAGGATCTCGAAATCTTGACAACGCACGGCGTAGTCGCGGTTTCTGCGGTCATGGCGCAATCGTGGTGAAGTCTGTAGTGCGATCGTATGGCAAGGGTTTCGAATCGTTTCAAGGTTGTCTGAAACATCGGCTTGAACCCCAAACCTCGCGAATCTTGCGAGGTTTTTAAGTGCCGCGGTTTATGCATAACGCATAAATCCCATTATCTGGATACGATTGCTTCAAGGATTACTTCGCGATTCGCTGCCGGCCCGGTCCACAGGTCGAATACCGTCTCTCAGGTTCTAGCACGGCCCTCGGAATGGCTAGAACTTTTCAAAGCGTCACGTTCACACGTGGCGCTTTTTTTTCGCTGTGCGCTGGCGCACATCATCGCGGAATTCCACCCCCCGATCCGTTCGGCGAGCTTTGCCGTACCATCGCCGCACACCTGTTCGATGGAGCGGCACATGTTATCCGAAGAAGAACTGGCTTTGCTCGAAGCGATCCGCGAAAGCGGCAGTCTGTCGCGTGCCGCCGCGCGCCTGAACAAGGCGCCTTCGACGGTGTCGCATGCGGCGCGTCAACTGGAAGCACGCTTCGACGCGCTGCTGTTCGACCGGCGCCGCTACCGTCTGCAACTCACGCCCGCCGGGCAACTGCTCGCCGATGAAGCGGGGCGGCTGATGCAGGACGTCGCGCGCATGACGCAACGGGTGCGGCAGGTGGCGAACGGCTGGGAAGACCGCCTCTGGATCGTCACGGACGAGATCATCGAATTCGAATTGCTGATGCCCGTCGTGCGCGATTTTGATGCGCTCGACTCGGGCGTGCGGCTGCGCTTTACGCACGAGGTACTGGCCGGGACGTGGGAGGCGCTGCGTGACGGGCGCGCCGACCTGATCGTGGGCGCGACCAACGAGCCGCCCGCGATCGCCGGTCTGCACTGGTTCGAACTGGGCGTGATGGAGTGGGTGTTCGCGCTCGCGCCGCGCCATCCGCTGGCGGGCGTCGCCGGGCCGCTGTCGCGCGAACGGATTCTGTCGACGCGTGGCGTGGCTGTCGCCGATTCGTCCCGGCATATGCCCGGGCGCGCTTATGGGCTGCTGGGCGGACAGGATGTACTCGCCGTTCCGTCGATGCGTGCGAAGATTCTGGCGCAGCGCGACGGCCTGGGCGTTGGCTGGGTGCCGCGCGAGCGCGCTGCGAAGCTGCTGGCAAGCGGCGAGCTTATCGAGAAAGAGACGGCGAGCCCGCGCGAGCCGAACACGCTCTATGTGGCCTGGCGCGCCGAACGGCCGGGACGCGCGTTGCAGTGGTGGATCGACCGCCTGCGCGAGCCGCGCCTGGCGAGCCGGCTGGTGAAGGGGATCGAAGTCGGCGCCTGAACAGACACAACGGCAGGCATCGCAGTAGCAAAGTAAGCGCCATTCCAGAACGTTCGAAAAAATCGAATATCTTCGTCGCGGATGTCGTACGGCAATGCACGTCGCGCCCGGCACCATGACGTTACGGTCCAGCACGGACCATCACCCACCAGGAGAAACGTCATGAATCGCTTTGCCAACAAAACTGTCCTCGTCACCGGCGGCACCAGCGGCATCGGTCTCGCGACCGCGCAAGCCTATGCAGCCGAAGGCGCACGCGTGATCGTCACCGGCCGCGACGAAGCCACGCTCGCCGCCGCCCGCGAAACCCTGGGCGGCGATGCCCGCGCCTACCGTAACGACGCCGCGTCGCCGGCGGCCTCGCGCGAACTGGCCGCTGCGCTGGGCGAAGACGGCATCCGCCTCGACGCCGTGTTTATCAACGCGGGTGTCGCGAAGTTCGCGCCGTTCGATCAGGTCGACGAAGCGCTTTGGGACCAGAGTTTCGATATCAACGTGAAGGGCGCGTATTTCCAGATTCAGGCGCTGCTGCCGCTCCTGAATACGGGCGCGTCGATCGTGCTCAACGGCTCGATCAATGCGCATATCGGCATGCCGTCGTCGTCGGTGTATGCGGCGAGCAAGGCGGCGCTGGTGTCGCTCGCGAAGACGCTTTCGGCGGAACTGCTGCCGCGCGGCGTGCGTGTGAACGTCGTGAGCCCCGGCCCCGTGACGACGCCGCTGCACGGCAAGATCGGCATGGATCAGGCAACGAAAGACGCGCTGGCGGCGCAAATCCCGCTCGGCCGCTTCGGCACGCCAACTGAACTGGCTTCGACGATTCTGCATCTGAGCGCGCCGGAATCCGCGTTTATCGTCGGCACGGAAATCATCGTCGATGGCGGCATGAGCCAGCTTTGATCGCCGCCTGACAGCACCAGCAGTAAAAAAGGCGCGAACGGTGCAAACCGTTCGCGCCTTTCGTTAAACATTAGCTGCGGTTCAGGACACCGATTCGCGTTCCGGCGTGGCGGTGATCTTGTGGATCGAGAGATCGGCGCCGTTGTATTCCTCTTCCTGATCGATGCGCAGGCCCACGGTCGCGCGCAGCACGCCGTACACCACAAAGCCGCCGAGCGAGGCCATCACGATGCCGGCCAGCGTGCCGACGATCTGCGCGCCCAGCGATACGCCGCCAATGCCGCCCAGCGCACGCGTGCCGAAAATCCCCGCCGCAATGCCGCCCCACGCGCCGCACAGACCGTGCAGCGGCCACACGCCGAGCACATCGTCGATGCGCCAGCGGTTCTGCACGCACGTGAACATATAGACGAACAGCACGCCCGCCACCGCGCCCGTCGCCAGCGCGCCGAGCGGATGCATGATGTCCGAACCCGCGCACACGGCCACCAGGCCCGCGAGCGGCCCGTTATAGGTGAAGCCCGGATCGTTGCGGCCCGCGGCCCACGCGGACAGCGTGCCGCCCACCATCGCCATCAGCGAATTCACGGCCACGAGGCCGCTGATCTTGTCGATGGTCTGCGCGCTCATCACGTTGAAGCCGAACCAGCCCACCGCGAGCACCCACGCGCCGAGCGCGAGAAACGGAATGTTCGAAGGCGGATGCGCGGCAATGCGGCCGTCGCGCGAATAGCGGCCATGCCGCGCGCCAAGCAGCAGCACGGCCGGCAGCGCAACCCAGCCGCCGAACGCGTGCACCACGACCGAACCGGCGAAGTCATGGAAAGGCACGCCGAACACATGCGTGATCGCGTCTTCGAAACCCAGACGGTTGTTCCAGACCATGCCTTCGAAGAACGGATAGATGAAACCCGTGATGACGAAGGTGGCGAACAGCTGCGGATTGAATTTCGAGCGCTCGGCGATGCCGCCCGAGACGATCGCCGGAATGGCAGCCGCGAAGGTCAGCAGGAAGAAGAAGCGCACCAGCTGATAGCCGTTGTGTTCGGCGAGCAGCGTGGCCGGCGAGAAGAACTGCACGCCATAGGCGATCGTGTAGCCGATGAAGAAATAGGCGATCGTAGAGACCGAAAAATCCACGAGGATCTTCACCAGCGCGTTGACCTGATTCTTCTTGCGCACGGTGCCGAGTTCGAGGAACGCGAAGCCCGCGTGCATCGCGAGCACCATGGCGGCGCCTAGCAGCAGAAACAGCGTATCGGTGCCGGATTTGAGGTTGTCCATCTTGCGTCCTGCATTTGCCCTAAAGGAGCGCGTTATGAGCAAGATGTGGGCCAGCTATGCGCCAGCATGGTGAAACGCCGATCGGCGAAACGCATTTTGGCAGTGCGCGCGTGCACCGGCGCGGAACCTGGCGGCCCAATTCATGCGCCGATATCGCGCGGATGAACGACGCCGGTGCACGGCAGATGCGATGTGCATCGGCACAATTGCAGTGCCTGCGCGCAAAGGTGGTGAGGCGACGCGCCAGATTGGGGCGATTTATTCGTTTTTCCTTTCTTTATCAAGGTGTTGTCGGCTATTCGAAATATTCTGGGAGGCGAATCAGGAGCGCGATGAGGGCGCGGTTGAATGGACGTTTGAATGGACATCGCGGCGGCGTCACTTACGCCTTCGTCCTTGGCGCAAGAGAAGGCGCGCGCGCCAGGCACATCGGGCGCACGCGGGGCGCAAACGTAGACATAATGAGCGGATTCCAACCTTCCGCCGTCCGGACGCCCCGAACCGCCATTCAATGCGCCTCACCACCAAAGGGCTGTTGCTGATCGCGATCCCCGCCGTTTTCGAGTTGACCTTGCTGTCGGCCATCGTCAAGGCCGAGGCCGACGCGGAAGCCGCCGAGCGCATGGGGCAGCATAGCCAGGAGGTGCTGGCGCAGGCCGGCCGCGTGCTGGAGCCGGTGCTGGTCGAATCGGTCAAACTGCGCGGCGCGGTGGCGGCGGGCGAACCGCGCTTCTCGACGCCAGTGGCCACCTGGATGGACGTGGACCGCCGCATCGACCGGCTGGTCGATCTCGTCTCCGATAACCCTTCGCAAGTCGAGCGCGCCGTGCAGATCCGCCAGGCGGTGCAGAGCTACCGGCAGTGGTCGGATCGCATTCAGGACCTGCTGCACTCGGGGCGCCGTGCCGATCTGGTCGAGCGCTTTCGCACGTTCACCGACTTCGACGTGCTGGACCGCGTGCGCACGCAGGTCAGCGCGTTCCAGACCGAGGAACGGCGTCTAGACGTGCTGCGCGTGACGGCCGCCGAACAGGCGCGCGCGCAGCAGCAAACGCTGGTGATGACGGCCGTGATCGGCTCGATCATGTTGGTGGCGCTGTCGGTCTGGCTGTTCACGCGCGGTGTGCGCGGGCGGCTCAATGCGCTGTCCGACAACGCGGGGCGACTGGCGGGCAACGAGCCGCTTGCGCCGCTCACGAGCGGCAACGACGAAATCGCCCAGCTCGATCTCACGCTGCATCAGATCAGCCAGCGCCTCGTGGAGGCGGAGCGGCTGCGTCTGGGTTTTCAGGCCGATCTCGCGCGCCGCGCCGAACAACTGGCGGCGATCAACGAAAACCTGCGTCAGCAGACTCAGGAAAACGAAATGTTCATCCATAGCGTGTCGCACGATCTGCGCGCGCCGCTGGTGAACCTGCAAGGCTTTTCGCGCGAACTCAATCACGCTTGCGACGATCTGCGCGAGCGCGTGGCGCATTCCTCGCTGACGCCCGAAGCGCGCGAGCGGGTCGAGCGCATCATCAACGAGGACATCGGCGAAGCGCTGCGCTATTTGCAGACGGCGGTGCTGCGCGCCTCGCACATCATCGACGCGCTGCTGCGGCTGGCGCGCGTGGGGCGCGTGGAGTACCGGCGTCAGCGCGTCAATGTGCAGGAACTGGTGCAGCGCGTGGTGGATGCAATGCATGCTTCGGTGCGCGCACGCCAGGCGCAGGTGAGCGTGCGCACGCTGCCGCCCGTGTGGGGCGACCCGACCGCGCTCGAACAGATCTTCGCGAATCTGATCGGCAATGCGTTGAATTATCTCGATGCGTCGCGTGAAGGGCGTATCGAGATCGGCACGGCCACGGCGCCGCCGGGCGTGGAATCGCTGCAGATTTTCTACGTGCGCGACAACGGGCTCGGCATTCCCGACGTGGCGTTGCCGCGCCTCTTTCAGGCGTTCCAGCGCATGCATGGCAACGTCGCGCCGGGCGAAGGCATCGGTCTCGCGCTGGTGCGGCGAATGGTCGAACGGCACGGCGGACGCGTGTGGGTGGAATCCGTGGAGGGCGAGGGCACGACGTTTTATCTGTCGTTGCCCGATGCGCTGGCGGTCGTGCCGCCCGCGCCGGGCGAAGCCGCGGCGTTGATGGCCGCACACGAGCGCGAACTACGTGGCGGCGACGTCGACGACGAAGTCGAACTTGCCGCCGTGAGCGCGGCTGGGCTCGCGCCAGCCAGCCGGATCTTGCCGGCTTCCTGAGCGCCCAGTGCGGTTTTGGAAGCCCGTCAGCAGGCGAAAAGCCGGCGCTGTTTGAGCAGTTGCCGCCCGCGCACCGACCACAAACAACCCGCTACCGCGAGTACGAACACCAGAGCCAGCGCGCCGCGCGGGCTCAGCCACGACGACACGGCGAAGTCGGCCGGAGCGGCAAAGGTGCGCTCCAGCATGAGCAGCGCGCCCCAGAGCGCAACAGCGGCCTGAATCAGCATGCGTGTGCCGCGCACGCGACGCGCGCGTTCGGCCGACGTGCCGCGCCGGTTCGACGGCCGGCAAAAGAAGGCGATTGCCATCAACACAATCGCGAGAAGAACGACCCAATCCGTGAGCGCCATCGCCACACACTCCAGCTATCGAACAAAAAGTAAGCCGATATTGTCGAGAGCGGGCTTTGGCGCGGACATCAGATCGGTCCGAATTTCTCGCGTGTTTGCGTTAAATATTGTCAGCGATGCGCGCAGTGAAGCCGGCGCATCTACCATGCGTCAAGGCTGAAATCAAGGCTCGATGCGCGTGCCCAGCAGCGCCAGAAACTGGCGCAGCCATTCGGGATGCGCGGGCCAGGCCGGCGCGGTGACGAAGGGCGCATCGGTCACGGCGCTGTCGATGGCGATATCGGCATATTCGCCGCCCGCGAGGCGCACTTCGGGCGCGCAGGCCGGATAAGCCGAAATGCGCTTGCCGCGAATCACTTCGGCGGCGGCGAGCAGTTGCGCCGCGTGGCAGATCGCGGCAATCGGCTTGTTCGCGCCCGCGAAGTATTGAACGAGCTCGATGACTTTCGGATTCAGGCGCAGGTATTCGGGCGCGCGGCCGCCCGCGATGGCCAATGCGTCGTAGCTTCTGAAGTCGATATCGTCGAAGCTCGCGTTCAGGGCGAACTGGTGGCCCGGCTTTTCGGTATAGGTTTGATCGCCTTCGAAGTCGTGGATCGCGGTCTTGATGCGCTCGCCAGCCTTCTTGCCGGGACAGACGGCATCCACCTGATGCCCGACCGCTTGCAGCGCCTGAAACGGCACCATCGTTTCGTAGTCTTCGGCAAAGTCGCCCGTGAGAAATAGGATCTTCTTGACTGCCATCGCTTGACTCCTCGTTGAGATGGTGGAACGGTTGTTGCGCTCAGGCAGTCTACTCCAGCATGATTGACGATTTCGCGAACCCGCCCACGCGCCGTGAATCGCCTTCGCATGAAGGCATGCTCTGGCGCGCCTATGAACCCGGACGCGATGCTGCACCGCTTGCCGCGTTGTTCCGTGCGGCCATCCAGACGCTTGCTGCATCGCACTACGATGCGGCGCAGCGCAATGCGTGGGCCGCGGTCGCCGACGATGTCGAGGCTTTCGATGCGCGGCTCGCGCGTGGCGTGACGCTCGTAGCCGAAGCCACCGGCGCGGTTTCATGTGCGGCATCACGTGAATACGCGGCGTTCGGCCAGTTGTTTCCCTGCGATCACGTGGAAATGCTTTACGTCGCGCCCGCATGGAAGGGGCGCGGTCTCGCGACGGCGCTGATTGCGCGCTTCGAAGCGCTGGCGCGCGAGGCGCGGGCCATCACGCTCGACACCGACGCCAGCGCGCTTGCGCGGCCCGTGTTCGAGCGCGCGGGTTTTTCGCTGGTCGCTCAGGAATGGGTGCGGCGCGGCAGCGTATCATTGCCGCGTTTTCATCTTTGCAAGCCGCTCGATGCGGAATCTTTAGCGGTGTCTTTATCAGGATGACCATGTCTTTGAAGTTATCGAAACGATGGGCGACGTTGCCCGCCCTGGTCTGCGCGATGCTCGTCGTCGCCGGCTGCGACAAGCAGAATGCGCCGGCGCCCGACCTCGGCAAGCAGGCGTCCGATGCGATGCAGCAGGCGGCCCAGAGCGCGGCCAGCCAGGCGGCCGCGCAGGCGGCGCAGACGCTCGACAAGGCGGCCAGCTTCGTGAACCAGCAGATCGGCGCAGCGCAGAAGAAGCTCGACGAAACCGCCTCGCAGACGCAGGCGCAGATCCAGTCGCAAAGCGATAGCGCAAGCGCGTCGATCGCCGATGGCGCGAGCGCATCCTCCGACGAACTGGCCTCGCAGGCGCGCGGCCAGTGGCGCGACGCCGCCAGCGCTGCGCACGCGCTGCTCGGCAATGCGGCGGCGGCTACGGGCACGGGCCTGTCGCTGGCCGGGCGCTCGTTGCAGCGCTGGGCCGCGAGCGGCGCGGCCGCGGGTTCGAGCGCGGGTTCGTCGTCCGGCGCGAGCCAGTGACAGGCGACGCAAGTGAGGACGCGACCCCGCAATCCCACGCGCTTGACGAAGAAAATTAATGTATCTATGATGGTTACACTTTCTCCAGCCGCGCAGTCTGCGGCCGATGTGTCGTGAATACGAGCAGCCGTTTCGCCTTTGCCGTTCATGTGCTCGCGCTGCTGGCGCTGCAGGAAGGCGCGCCGCTGTCATCCGACATCATCGCGGGCAGCGTGAACACGAATCCCGCGCTGATCCGCCGCCTGCTGACAATGCTCGCCAACGCGGGTCTCACGACTTCGCAACTGGGCGCGGGCGGCGGGGCGCTGCTGGCGCGCGAGCCGCAGGCGATCACGCTGCTGGACGTCTACCGCGCGGTCGACGATGCGCAGCTTTTCGCCATGCATCGCGAGGAGCCGAATCCGGCCTGCATGGTGGGGCGGCACATCCAGGTGTCGCTGCGCGGCATCATCGACGATGCGCAGCGTGCGATGGAGGCGTCGCTGGCCGGGCGCACACTGCATCAGGTCGTCGACGAGATGCAGCGCAGCGAGCGCAAGCGCGAACGCGGCAAGCCCGCACGGAGCGCGGCGGGCGGCGCGCGCTGAGTGATAGAACCCGACGGGGCAATGCCCCGTTTTTTAACCCCCTTAAATGTAACTATTGTGGTTACATAAATGTTTCGCACAGGAGTCTGCAAATGAGCAAGTCGCTGAAGATCGCCCTTTTTGGTGCCACCGGCATGGTCGGTTCGCGCATCGCTGCCGAAGCCGCGCGCCGTGGCCATCAGGTGAGCGCCTTCGTGCGCCAGCCCGAGCGTGTTGCCGTGGGTCCGAACGTGCAGGCAGCGAAGGCGGATCTGCTGGACGCCGCTCAGGTGGCGCAGGCCGTGCGCGGTCATGACGTGGTCGCGAGCGCCTACGCGCCGCCCATGAGCCAGCTCGACGACCTGCAGACGGCCAGCCGCGCACTGGTCGAAGGCACGCGCGCAGCGGGCCTCAAGCGTCTGGTGGTGGTGGGCGGCGCGGGTTCGCTCGAAGTCGCGCCGGGCAAACAGCTTGTCGATACCGAAGGCTTCCCGGACGCCTACAAGCCGATCGCGCTCGCGCACCGCGTCGCGCTCGGCTACTACCGCACGGTTGCCGATCTCGACTGGACTTTCTTCGCGCCTGCCGCGCTGATCGCGCCGGGCGAGCGCACCGGTACGTTCCGCACCGGCGCAAACACGCTGATCGCCGACGCAGCAGGCAACAGCCGCATTTCCGCCGAAGATTACGCGATCGCTTTCGTCGACGAACTGGAGCAGGGCCGCTTCATCCGCGAGATCGCGACTGTCGCGTATTGAGCCGTCTGACGAGCGACTGCCATTGAGCAAAGCGAATGCATGATGTGCCTCAAGGACACTTGCATTCGCTTGCAATTTCTTCAGGCAGGCGTGTGACGTACCGCCCGTGAGTGCGGCTACACTGGAGCGTTCTGATTTCGCCCCTACGCCCATGAATTCAAGCCTGGAGCGGGACGCGGCGCTCGCGCAGACGTCCGCCGGGCGTTCGCTACGTCGGCTGGCGCATCGCTTCGTTATGCTGGGCATGTGGATCGCGCTCGGCTGGGGCGTGTTTGTCTCCGTCTCGGCCTTCGCCGCAGGTCCCGGCGCCGCCGCGGTGCCGGTTCTGCCCGCGCTGCAAAGCCTGATTACGGGCGCGCCCGCGACGGCATCGGGCGCTTCCGCCGCCGACGCAGCGTCCGCACCGTCACCGGCCAGTCAGGCCGAATTCAATCGCTCGCTCGACAGCGTCATCAGCACGCTCGACAACGAGCGTCAGCGCAACGCGCTCGTCTCGCAGCTCAAGAAGTTACGCAACGTCTCGCAAAATGTCGCGCCTGCGCCCGCATCGGGCGTGGCCGCCGTCACGTCCGGCCTGCTTGGCGCGATCGCCTCGGGGCTGGCTTCGGTCGAGAGCGACGCGCGCCACCACGGCGCCAGCCCGCTGCATTACTGGGCCGGGCGTTTCCGCTCGGCGGGTGTGGAGATTTACGTGCTCGCGTCGGGCGGAGAGGGCGAAAGCCCCGGGCGCATCGTCTTCGACATGATCGCGATGCTTGCGGGTTGGGGCTTCTGCGCGGCCATTCTGCGCTGGCTCGAACGCCGTCTGCTGCGGCGCTTTTCCGTGGACACAGGCTTGCGCCCCAGTCCCACGACGATCGAACTGCTCGTTTTCGTGCTGCACCGCGTCGCGCCGTGGATCGTCGCTTTCGTCGGCGCGCTGGTGGTCGAGCGCGCGCTGCCGGAAGCGCTCGGGCGCACGCTCGGCGTGGTGATTGCGTATGCGATCGTTGCGGGCGCGGTGTTCTCGTCGATCTGTCTGATCATGTTTTCGCTATTCGGCTCCGGTCACCGGCGCGCGGCGGTGCGCGTGGTGATTCGCGATGCCAGGCGTTTGCTATGGGCCATCGGCGTGTGTGCGGCGCTCGGCGATGCGGCCACCAATTACGAGGTCGCGCATCAGCTTGGTTCGAATCTCGCGGCGCTGGTGTCGACCTTCGCGAACATGGCCGCCGCCGTGCTCACTGCGGCGTTTGCGATTGGTTTCCGGCGTCCGGTCGCGCATCTGATCCGCAATCGCAGCTATCAACTGCGCCAGGATCACAAGGCGCTCACCGAAGTCTTCGACGTGCTGGCCTCGCTCTGGCAGTTGCCGATGCTGCTGCTCGCCGCCGCGTCGATCACGGCCACGCTCGGCGGCCTGAGCAGCAACGAGAACGTGCTGCAGATTTCGGTGGTGACGGCGCTGCTGCTGGTGCTGGCGTTTTTCCTTTCGGCGGTCGTGTTGCGCATCACGCGGCCCGACCTCGCGCGCGTGCGGCGGCGTTCGCCGTATCTGCGCCGCCTGCTGCGCTTCGCGGGCACGCTGCTCGTGCTGTTTGTGTGGCTGGCGTATTTCGAATCGTGCGCGCGTCTCTGGGATATTTCGCTTGCGGGCATCATCGAGGCCAGCGTCGCCGCGCGCGGTATCGCTCACGCGATCTTCGCGATTCTGGCGACGGTGTTCCTCGCCTGGCTCGTGTGGATTCTGATCGATACCGCGATTCTCGAAGCGCTCAATCCGAGCGGTCCGCGCACCAAAGGCCGCGCGCCCAGCACGCGCGCGCGCACCATGCTGCCGCTCGTGCGCAACGCCTTGCTGGTGTCGATCCTCACGATCGCGGGCATCGTCACAGCCGCGAATCTCGGTATCAACGTGACGCCGCTGCTGGCGGGCGCGGGCGTGATTGGGCTGGCGATCGGCTTTGGCGCGCAGTCGCTCGTGACCGACCTGATCACGGGCCTTTTCATCATCATCGAGGAAACCATTTCGGTGGGCGACTGGATCGATCTGGATAACGGTCACGCAGGTACCGTCGAGCATCTGTCGATCCGCACGGTGCGGCTGCGCGACGGCCAGGGCGCGATCCACTCGATTCCGTTTTCGCAGATCAAGATCGTCAAGAATCTCTCGCGCGATTTTGCGTTCGCGGTGTTCGAAGTGCGCGTGCCGTTTGCCGTCGATCTGGATACGGTCACGCGCATGATCCGCGAAACGGGCGCGGAACTGGTCGCGGATTTCCGCTATCGGCGCGAGATTCTTGGGCCGGTGGAAGTGTGGGGCCTCGACCGCTTCGATCCGAACTGGATGGTGGTGAAAGGGCAGATCAAGACGCGGCCGTTGCAGCAATGGAGCGTGGCGCGCGCCTTTAATGCGCGGCTGAAGCGGCATATGGACGAGGCGGGCATCGAGATGCCGGTGCCGCAGATGCAGGTGCATATGTCGTCGCGCAGCGAGGACGAGCCGTTGCGCGAGCCGGCGTCCGGCCCGGAGGCCGCGCAGGGCACGCAGGACACGCCAGATATGCAAGCGGAAGATCCCGCCACGCGCGGCGTGACGCGCGATGCGTCGCACGAGCCGCGTCCTGCGCCGCCGCCGACGGGCAGCCCGGAAGGCGCGCCGCCGCAGATTCCCACCGCGGGGCGCAACTGATCGACGCGTTTAGCCGGCGAACGGCGTGGCAAGGCCCACGAGCGGCACGATATCGTTGACGCCGGTAGCGATGTGCTCAGCCGCCACGCCATACACGTGCAGCGAAATACACGGCCCGGCCATCTCGTCGATGGCGCGCGAGAGGCGGTGGATGCCCGCACGGCCACGCCCGCCGAAGGCCACCGTGCCAGCATTGCGTGCATGAGCGCGCAGAACCGTCGCGCCATCGCGCTCTGCATCCCATCGATACAGCGTTTCGGTCAGCGTGCCTTCGAGCACCGCGTAGCCGCACCACGTATGGTGCGCGTGGATCGGGCTTGCCTGGCCCGGCAGCCACACCAGTGCGGCGACCGCATATCGCCCGGCGGGGCACGCGGCGAGCAGATACCGCCGATAGCGCGTCGCGCAGCCTTCGCGTTGCGCGGGCGTGACCAGCGCGGGATCGGCTAACGCAAGCCCCAGCGCCGCGCGCACGCCTTGCGCAAACGCGGTGCAGCGCGACGGATCGTCGGGCGTGCGACAGGCCTCGAACGTCGCATCGAGCGCGGCGCACAGCCGTGCCACGGCGGCAGGGTGATCGGCTAAGGCGGATGACGCTGCGGCCCGCAGCAGGGCCGGATCGGTAGGGGCGTTCATGGACTCTCTCGTCGCGTTGTTCTCCATGAAGAGTTATACCGGCGCGCGCCGAGAAACAGTTTCCATTCTTTTTTATAGATGCGGCGTAAGATAGAAGAAATTTCTACGTTTCTGGGTGGCTGGGAATGGATATCATCGATAGAAAGCTGGTCGAGTTGTTGCAGGACGACGCGACCATGCCTGTCGCGGAACTCGCGCAACGCGTCAATCTCTCGCAGACGCCGTGCTGGAAACGCGTCCAGCGCCTGAAGGAAACCGGCGTGATTCGCGCGCAGGTCGCGCTGTGCGATCCGAAGAAGCTGGGCGTGGGCACGACCGTATTCGTCAACGTGCGCACCAATCAGCACACCGAAGCCTGGGCGCAGAGTTTTACGCGCGTGGTGCAGGACATTCCCGAGATCGTCGAGTGCTATCGCATGAGCGGCGAGACCGACTATCTGCTGCGCGTGGTGGTGTCCGATATCGACGACTTCGATCGCGTCTACAAGCAACTGATTCGCTCGGTGCCGCTGTTCGACGTGAGTTCGAGTTTCGCGATGGAGCAGATCAAGTACTCGACGGCCTTGCCGGTACGGGGCGTGTGACATCGCGCGTCGCACGAATGCCGGCTATTCCTCGAACCGCAAGCCGTCTGCAAGGCGTCGCGGCGTAGAATGCCCGTTCCCTCTTTCAGCCGGGCAGGCCACGATCCATGGACGATAAGCGCAAGAAGAACCCCACCGTTGGCGTTGGCGTGTTTATCGTGGTGGTGGTGCTCATCGTGATCGGCACCGTGCTGTTCAATGCGATGCGCAGCAAGCGCGAGTATGACGAGACGGTAGGCGCTCAGGTGGCTAGTTCGGCGACCAGCGCACCGCAGGCGAGCGGCGCGGCGCAATAACGCCAGCCGCTCAAAGCCGCGCTTATTCTTCCGGCAGCCGGATCAGGCTGGCGTCCTTGCGGATCAGCCATGAAGCCGCGAGCATCTGCTTGCACTGGTGCGCGAGCAGTTTCACGTCTTGCGCGAGGTCGCTGGTGGCGCCGATCGCGCGTTCCGCTTCCACCACCATGGTGTCCAGATCGCGCGTCATGCGGCGCGTGATCTCGATCTGATCCTCGGGCACGGGCGTTCCGGCTTCGGCGGCCACGAGGTTTTCGCGCACGCAGTCCAGCGCCTGGTCGAGCGCGTCCAGGCGCATGGCCGGCGCGGCCTGATCGGCATTGGCGGCGCTGCGCAACAGCGGCGCGGAAGCCGTGATCTGCGACGCCAGCACGTGGCTGCGCACCAGCAGATCGTTGAGTTCGGGCACGAACTTCTGCGCCGATTTCGGTTCGAGCATCATGCGCTGAAACGCCTGGCCGAGATTCGCGAACGCCACATGCACGTTCTTGCGCGCAAGGCGATAGCGGAAGTCGCGAGCGAGCGAGGGCACAGCGGCGGCGGCTGCACCAACTCCTGCCGATGCGGGCAACGGTGTTGCGGCAGGCTGCGCATTGGCCTGAGCCGATACCTTCGCGCCGACAGCCGCTACCGGAGCCGGCGCCAAAGCCGTTGCGCCCGCACCGTCGAGCGCGAGCGCCGCTTCTTCGTGGGCTGTCTGGGCGCTGGCGGCGTGGGTCGTTTGCGCGGCCACGCGCGCCGCGCTTTCGGTCAGCATCGGCCCGGCGAAGGCCGCCTGTGCATTGCCGGCGCTGGCCGTCTGACTCGTGCGGCCGCTCCACCACCAGCTCGCTTCCAGATAACCGCGTGTCGCGGCGATCATGTCCTGCACCAGCTTGCCCATCAGCCGGTATTCCCAGTACGGGAACAGATGGCTCGCGCCGATCGCGATCATGCAGCCCACGACCGTATCGATGGCGCGCTCGCCGATGATGCGCATGCTGCCCGGCGCCAGTAGATGGAACATCAGCAGCACATAGGCCGAGGTGAACACCACGCTCGCCGTGTAGTTGAACAGCAGCAGGCTGTAGCTCATCACCATCGCCGCGAACATCGACACCAGCAGCACGAGCGGCTGCTTCACGAGCAGGATCAGCGCAATACTGGCCACGCAGCCGATCAGCGTGCCGACGATACGCTGCGCGTTGCGCTGGCGCGTCAGCGAATAGCCGGGCTTCAGGATGATGATGCTCGTCATCACGATCCAGTAGGCGTTGGTGAGCGGCAGCAACCGCCCGAGCCAGAAGCCCACGGCGACTGCAATCGTCACGCGCAGCGCGTGGCGAAAGCTCGGCGAGGCCATCGTGAGATTCGAGAAAATCTGCAGCCACGAGACGCGCCGGTTGGTGACGAAGCGCGTGAGGGCTTCGTCGATGCGCAGCTCGGTTTCGGTGGTCGGCACTTCGCTCGCGAGGCTGCGGCGCATGCGGTCGATCAGGCGCGTCGCGCTCCAGATGCGGCGAAACGATGCCGAGATCGCGGCATAGGCCTCGGGGTCTTTGGTCGGCAGATCGCGCCGCTTGAGCAGATCGAGTTCGAATTCGATCGCGCGCAGTTCCGCCTTCACGTTGATGTTCGCGCGCGGCGCTTCGTTCTGCAGCACGGCGAGGCCGATGTCTTCGAGATCGGCCGCGGCCTTGCGGATCAGATCGCGATAGAACACCAGCAGATCGGAGCCGCCGAAGGTGTTGCGCACGAGCGGGTAGTCGGTGTGCGCGCCCACGAACAGCTCGTGCAGATCGACCGTGTTGATGAACAGGTTGAAGTGCATCGCGCGCCGCGCATCGACGCGTCCGCTCCTGAGCTTCGGCAGATTGCGCAGCACGATGTCGCGCGCCGCGTCCTGGCGCTCGACCGCCGCGATCTGTTTGGCGACCAGATTACGGAAACACTCGTCGAGATCGTTGTCGAGATCGAAAAACTGCGCGCGTGCGAGCAGGTAGTCGGCGCAGGCAAACACGCTTTCGGCCAGCGCCTGTTGCTCGATCCGGTCGAGCATCAGGCGGCTCACGAGCGTCGACCAGGCCGTGTACCAGAGCCCGCCCAGCAGAATCCACGCGGCGTTGATGAGCGCCTGGTGCGGCGTGAAATGCTCCTCCAGCGTCATCACCATCATGAACAGCGTGGCGAAGCTGATCTGCGGCCAGCGGTTGCCGTAGACGACGATCAGCGACAGCACGAAGGTCAGCGGGACGACCGTGGCCCAGAGCGCGATCGGGCTGAAGGTGGCGAGGCCGGTGGCGTAGGCGGATAGAAAACCGATCACGCTGCACGCCAGCATCTCGTTGCGCTTGTACTTGAGCGGGCCGGGCATGTCGACCACGCAGGCGCCGAGCGCGCCGGTGGAGAGGGTGAAGCCCAGCTCGCTCTTGTCGAACACGAACAGACACAGAATGGCCGGAAGCGAGATGCCGACCGCGATGCGCAGACCGCCGTAGAAGTACTGGCTATAAAGGAACTTCCTGATTTCTACGGAATAGCGCATCGACTGCCATGGATTTCGGATGCGGACGAAAGCGCCGCGGACTGTGGCGCTGAGTTTAAATGATTTCGGGTGCGATCCGTCCGTCTCTGTATTCCGGGATGCGCGCGCGCTCGCCCGGTGCGCGCGCCGTTCGCGCTAGTCCGCGCTGAGCGTCGGCGCATCGCCGAGCAGGCCGTGCGTGCCGCGGATGCGGCGCATGCGCGTGCGATACCAGAAGGTCCACGCGAGCAGGGCGCCGAACATGCAGTAGCCGAGAATCGGCGAGACCACGAGGAAGCGCTCGATCGGCCAGGTGGCGGCCAGCCAGGTGCGCAGCGACGCATCGCCGATCAGGCCCACACCCCAGACAAACGTCAGCAGGCGCATGGCCGTCGCAAAGCTGCGGTTCTCGCTCCACAGCAGTTCGAGCCGGCCGACGCCTTCGCGGGTCTGGCGCGCCACCGTGGCGCGTGTGAGATAGAACACGAGCGGCCGGCGCGCCAGCAGCGAAAGCAGAAACGTGACGCCGATCGCGCCGGTGGAGAAGCTCTCGCGCATCAACAACGCGCGCGTGCCGCCGCCGAATGCCATCGCGATCAGCGAGAGCACGATGCCGAGCAGGATCACCGCCGAGAGCGCATCGATGCGCCTGAAGCGCACCAGCTCGACGATCGTCCACACCAGCGGCGGAACCGCCGAGGCAATCAGGCCGCCGACTTCGCCCCAATAAGGTTGGGCGAGCCGGTACGCGACCCAGGGCAGCAGCAGATTGACCGCCATTTCGGCGACGAATGCTGGACGCACTTTCATGGGATGCGTACTCCAGAAAAAGGATGAACAAAGTATGGTTCACGCGCGGACCATCGGCAATCCGTGGATCGCGGCGCGAGGTTGCAGCGTTCGCATCTTGCGTGCCCGATGTGGCGTGGCGCTCGAAGCGGGACTGCAGTGCGCCTGCTGTGCGCCATATCGCCGTGGACGGCTTCATGCGACACTGCAACGTTCTTCGCCCGATTCCACGCCGTTATTGCCATGTCCGATCGCCTGTCCATCCCGCTGCACGAAGTCGAACTCGTCGCCGTTCGCGCGCAGGGCGCGGGCGGCCAGAACGTCAACAAGGTGTCGAGTGCGATTCATCTGCGCTTCGATATCCGCGCGTCGTCCTTGCCCGAAGTCATCAAGATGCGCCTGCTTGCGCTCGCCGACCGGCGCATCACGCACGAAGGCGTGGTCGTGCTCAAATCGCAGGAGTACCGCACGCAGGAGCTGAACCGCGAGGCGGCGCTCGCGCGTCTCGATGCGCTGATCGAAAGTGTCAGCGTGACGCGCAAGGCGCGGGTGGCGACGCGGCCCACGCGCGCATCGAAGATGCGGCGTCTGGACGGCAAGTCGCGCCGCAGCGAGATCAAATCCGGGCGTCAGCGTGTGACCGAATAACGCAGCGCGTCAGGCGGGCTTCGTTCTAATCGGCTGGGATGGGCGCCGCAGAGCGCGCCATTGCGGCGCAGGGCGTTGAATCAGGAGGGGGCGCGCGCGACCGGAGCGGCCGCGCGGCGTGCAGCGTGTTCGGACGGATCAGTGCGTCGTATCGGGCACGTCGAGGATCAGGATGATGGTCCAGTCGGCGTCGCCTTCATGGTGGTACTGGCGCTCCGCGACGATGAACGGCTGCTGCTTGCCTTCCGGCCCGAGGAACAGGACGTCGCCTTCCATCGGCAGGCATTCGACCGGGGGCAGGGCGAGGAAAGCCTCGGTGCCCTTGCCGCGCGGCATCAGCTTTTCGATCTTGCGGGATGCCGCTTCGGTCCATTCGATGTCGAGCTGGATGTTGCTCATGGATGTTTCTCCGCGCGAGTCGCGCACAAAGTAGGGGGAATTTCGAGGTGCGCGACTTTAGCATAACCCGCGCGCGCGCCGACCTGTGGGCGCGTTGGCGTCAAATGTTCCCGTCCTTCTTGCTGCGCAAAACAAAAAAGCCGAGGCCGGGGACCGGCGTCGGCTTTTCAGGCGTGGCTCAAGCGTTATCGGACGAGTTACTGATCCGACTTCGGCGGGGCCTTGTGATGCGGATGGCCGCCTTTCTTGTGATGCTTCATGGGCATTTCCGCCGGCGCCTGCGCAGCGGCCTGCTGGCGCGACTGGAGATCCTGCGCGCGTTGCTCGACATCGGCGGCTTTGGCCGGATCGGTGCTCATCATGACGCCGTTATCCGATTGTGCGTAGGCGGCGCCCGTCAGTGCGGACAGCGAAATCAGGACTGCGAGGGACACTTTTTTCATCACTACCTCCGAAGAGCGGTTTATGGACCCAGCTGGTGCCTGCCGAGCAGGAAAAGGCATGTCATTCTAACGATCAACCTGGGTTGGCAGATGACATCGCATCAGGCTTGCGCGCGCGATTTACAACTCCTTACATCTGCCCGGGTCCCATCCTGACACATCTGACCCGATCACGGCGACGACCTGCTCATGCGGGCTCTCGTGCAGCCTTGGACGGTTACCCCGGCCCGCGCGCTGGACCGTGACTAGAACCAGCCAAGCATGACGTAAACGTGAAACTGCGCAATCCCGATCAATTCGTGCAGCGCGGTTTCTGCGCTGCGCAGGTTGCCGCGGCGCGGCCAGAGGCCAAGGCGCACATGCCGTACCTCGGATATGGCCGCCACCGGGTGCATGCCGAAGCGCCCGAAATCCAGCATCGCGCGTGCCATGTGATACGACGAGGTTACGACGAAGAGCGTATCGGCGCGCTGGGCGTGCACGATCGGCGCGACGTCGCGGGCGTTCTGCCAGGTCGTGAGACTGGTGTTTTCGAGGATGAGATCGTCGCGGGTGATGCCGGCGCGCAACAGCCAGGGCGCATAGGTATCGGCTTCGCTGGCGGCGTGATGCTGCGGATTGCCGCCGCTCACGATCACCTTGCAGAGTCCTCCGGCGGCAACGCAGCGCTGGTGCAGCGCAGCCGACAGCCGGATGCGCGCATAGACGTCGTGCTGCGGCGCTAGCGAGCCGTCGTCCATGACGTCGGTGCCGCCGCCCAGCATCACGATGGCGGTGCGCGGACCGAACGAGGCGGCGTTCGGCGAAGCGGGATCGTAGGGAGTACGATAGGACAGCGGCTGGGCCAGATCGAGCAGCGGCTTTGTCAGCCACCCTGCCGCGAGCAGCCAGAAAAAGATGACAGCACCAAACGCCACCGCCCGGCGTTGACGGCGCCACAGCACGAATAGCGCAAAAAATAGCGCAAATATTCCGAATAGAATCAATTTGAATGAGGTAACGTATTGTTTTTCGGGATGAAGCATGTCGCGCGTGAATCGGCCGCCAATGGCCACCGCGATGATCATGCCGGAAGCGACGACCTTGCGCGGCGAAGCGCTCCACAACGAGCGGCTGTCGTTCTGCGCGGCGTCCGGTGCTTTCGCGGGGGCCCGAATAACCTGCAGTCCGTGCCACGGCGCAGGACAGCGCAAGGCGCGCGGCGAACGGCTGCGTAGCGCTTGCCGGCCTTGCGCCCTATCAGGCGGAATGGCAGCGAGACTGCATTTTAAGAAAGATGTGAGATGACCACGTATTCCAACGAAGCAGTACTCGAAGCCTTGCGGCGGGTGCAGTATCGGCAGGTCCCGTGGGCGCGTAGTCCCAGAGTTTTCCAATATCTGCGCAATCTCGGCCTGATGGATACCGTCAGGCAGCGCACCGTGGCTCCTGCTCCCGGCTTCCATGCTCCCGTCGATATCGCCGTGCTGACCGAGCGCGGCCGCGCGGAATTCGCGCGCCTTGCCCGCGACGAACGTTCTCTCCAGTGGACCGACCAGCGTACGGTCGACTACGTGGCCGAAGCGCTCGCCCAGTCTTCCGACGAAGCGGGCTCCACCGCTTTATAGCCAGCCAAAAAAAAGCCCGTATCGAAAGATACGGGCTTACCGGTATTACTGCTGCCACGCTGTGCTTAATGGCAAAGGGATAGACCGCGCGCTCGCGCGGTGGTTCCCGTCTTCGTCACGCCATCGACACGATTACAGCGCGTAATTATTCGTTTCGCATTTATTTCGCGTTGATTCATTTCGCAGACCGGAGCTTCGCACGGCCGCTCCGGCGATCGTTCCGCCTTGAGCGCGCTGCGCTAGTGGCGTGCGCGCGGCGGCTCGGATCGCGGCGGCGGGGTGCGGCGCGCGTTATCGACGATATCGCTGCGCAGATCGCCGCGCGGCACCGGCTGGGCATTGTCGGCGGGGCGAGCGCCTGCGGACGGCCAGGCATGCGCGCCCGTGCGGGCGATGGGCCAATGCGGTGCGCTGGACTGGGGCGGCTGGGCCGTCGCATCGTTCGAGAGCCATGACGCCACCACGGTGGGCAGGGCAAGCGACGCGAGCAGGGCGAGGGCGGACAGCGAAACCATGATGCCCCGATTGTGCAGAGTCATGGATCTCATGGCAGCCTCCCGTCAGAGCGGGTTTTGGACTTGAGTGAACATGCCTCTAAGGTACGGTCGTGCGCGAAAGCATGCTGTAAATATTGGTAAAGAGATGTTTCGCGCGCATCGATCGGGCGTGCGCAGGCCCAATCCGGCGAGGTTTAACGCCGTTTGACGAAATTAGAGGAAGCGCACCAGCGCCTGTCTGCGCGTGCCTTCGAGTGAGCTCGATGTGGCAGGCAGACAACGCCCGGAAAGGCTCAAAGCCTCGGTGGCTGGCGGCGAGCGCCGCGAGGGAAATCGCCGGACGCGAAAGGCGCCCGGCGCAAAGTGCGAGAAGTGAACGTGAATCTGTTGCCGGCCAGCAGGTTCAGGCCATCTTGACGGGCGCGCGCCACGATTCCGGGTTGGTCCAGAATGCGCCGCGCAGACGGTCGCGGCTCGGCGGTGCCGGCGGCTTGGTGGCGGTGGCGCCGATGCGTCCGCGCAGCGAAATTTCGCGGCCGCTCGTGCCCAGGCGCTTCACGATTTCGGCGAGCGTGCCGTCAGCCTGCCATTCGTCGAAGCGGCGGCGGCAGGTGGGCGGCGAAGGGTAGCGGCCCGGCAGCTTGGACCAGCCTTCACCCGTCGACAGCACCCACAGCACTGCGTTGACCACAGCACGCGCTTCGACGCGAGGCCGTCCACGGCGCTCGCTCCGTGCGGGTTCCGCACAGAACAACGCCTCGACCAGGGCCCATTCGTTATCTCTCAAATCGTCGAACAGCATCATGTTTCACCTCAGCGAAGCTATCTCCGGTGCGCTGCCCCGCGCTGCGCACTCTTCATGTACCCCGACCGGTTGGCGGAGTACCAGGCGGAATCGGTTGGGACGGGCCAGTCTCTTTCAAACATCGGACCGTCCGCCGATCCTGTGTCTGCCTTAATGCGAGAAGCGTGCCAGCTCACACGCTTTCGTCTCGAAGCCGCGTGGCATCAAGCCCGCGCGGGTGCTTGCCAGGGGCGTATGAGACTCGAAAACGCATGGCCGGGAAATCGGGACAATCACCAATCTTGTGCAAACAGGCCCGCCAGGCGTGCGTTTTAGCTGCATTGCTGCACTGCGGCGAACAATGACCGGTGCGATTCACTCCGCTGTAACGATCCAGCAAGCGATTAAAATTGCATCAAACAAAGTGATTCATGAGGCGAATGGATGAATGTGACGTTGCGGCAATTGCGGGTGTTCATCGAAGTCGCGCGTTTGCAGAGCTTCAGCCGCGCGGGCGATGAAATCGGTCTCACGCAGTCGGCGGTGAGCCGTTGCGTGCGCGAGCTGGAAACCGAGATGGGCGTGAAGCTCGTCGATCGCACCACGCGCGAGGTGCAGCTGACCGACGTGGGCGCGAATCTGATCGCGACGATTCCGCGTCTGATCGGCGATCTGGACGACGCGCTGCGCGAGATCCGCGAAATCGGCGAGCAGCGGCGCGGGCGCGTGGTGGTGGCGGCCAGTCCGACCGTCGCCTGCCGGCTGATGCCCGAAGTGGTGGCTGCGTGCGGGCGGCAGTTTCCGTACGTCACGCTCGGCCTGCGCGACGACGTGCAAAGCGATGTGGTGCGCAAGGTTCGTTCGGGCGAGGTGGATTTCGGCGTCGTGATCGGGCCCTTCGTGGGCGCGGCGGCCGCCGAGGATCTGGAGACCGAGTTGCTGGCCACCGATTCTTTCTGCGTGGTGGTGCGCGGCGATCATCCGCTCGCGAGCCGCGACGAGGTGCCGTGGACGGCGCTCGACGGCGAGCGGCTGGTGATGCTCGATCATGCGTCGGGCAGTCGTCCGCTGATCGACGCGGTGATGCAGGAGCAGGGCGTGAGCGCGCGCATCGTGCAGGAACTGGGGCATCCGGCCACGGTGTTCGGGCTGGTCGAAGCGGGCGTGGGGGTAAGCGTGCTGCCTTGGCTGGCCTTGCCGGTGCCGGCCGGGTCGTCGCTGCTGGCGCGCTCGCTGGTGCCGCGCGCCGAACGCACGGTCGAGCTTGTGCGACGGCGCGATCGTTCGCTTTCGCCGGCTGCCGAGGCCGTCTGGACGCTGATCCGCGAACTGGGCGGGCAGCGCTGAGCGCGGCTGTGGAGGTGTTGTGCGGGTTTTGTGGCGCTAAACTGACGGTCGGAATCGGATGTCATTCGACCGTCACTTCACCGTCACCCTTCACGGAATCCCCCGATGCGCGATCTCGATCTGTCCTCGTCCGTTAGTCCGTCGTTGAACACTACGCAAGCGGTTCTCGCCGCGCCTGGCATGGCGCGCGAAGCGGTGCAGGCGCTGCGCGCGTCGCAGATCCGCGAAGTGGCGAATGCGGGCTTTGGCGTGGCGGACGTGCTGCCGTTCTGGTTCGGTGAATCCGATCGCGTGACGCCGGCCTTTATCCGCGAAGCCGCCGCTGCGGCGCTCACGCGCGGCGACACGTTCTACACCCACAACCTGGGTATCTCGCCGCTGCGCGAGGCGCTGTCGCGCTATGTGAGCGATCTGCACGGCCCGACGCCGATGGAGAGCATCGCGGTGACGAGTGCCGGCGTGAACGCGCTGATGCTGGCCGCGCAACTCGTCACCGGCGCGGGCGACCGCGTCGTGGCGGTGACGCCGCTGTGGCCGAATCTCGTCGAGATTCCAAAGATTCTGGGCGCCAGCGTGGCGACGGTCGCGCTCGATTACGGTGCGCGCGGCTGGACGCTCGATCTCGATCGCCTGCTGGCCGCGCTCACGCCGGGCACGAAGCTGCTCATGATCAACTCGCCGAACAATCCGACTGGCTGGGTGATGACCCGCGACGAACAGCGCACCGTGCTGGAGCATTGCCGTCGCCACGGCATCTGGATCGTCGCCGACGAAGTCTACGAGCGGCTTTACTACGGCGCAGCCGGCGAGCGCGCCGCGCCGTCGTTTCTCGATCTGGCCGCGCGCGACGAACGGCTGATCTGTGTGAATTCGTTCTCGAAGGCCTGGCTCATGACCGGCTGGCGGCTGGGCTGGATGGTCGCGCCGCGCGCGCTGATGGACGACTTGAGCAAGCTGGTCGAATACAACACCTCTTGTGCGCCGTCGTTCGTGCAGCAGGCCGGCGTGGTGGCGGTCGAACAGGGCGAGGCGTCCACGCAGACGCTGGTGGGCGATCTGCGTACTTCGCGCGATCACCTGGCCGCGGCGCTGGCGCAGTTGCCAGGCGTCGACGTCAAGGTGCCGCATGGCGCCATGTATCTGTTCTTCCGTCTCGCAGGCGCGCAGAACAGCCTCGAACTCTGCAAGGCGCTGGTGCGCGAAGCGGGGCTCGGACTCGCGCCGGGCAGCGCGTTCGGCCCGGAAGGCGAGGGCTTCGTGCGCTGGTGCTATGCCTGCGATCCGGCGCGGCTCGATGCGGGGGTGGCGCGTCTTGCCGGCTATCTGGCGGACCATGGCGGGCGCTGAGTGACGTCGTTGCGATGCCGTTCGCATCGATCGGATGGTGAGCGAATGGCGATCGAGCGACGAACATTCGACGATCGATGCGCAATCAATACGCCATTGACGGAATCGGTCTAAAACACGCCCGGAGGCGACTTTACGCCCCCGGCGTTTTTGCGTAAGATGGCGCTCAGTCACGCGATTCCCTGCGGGAATTTCGCTGCTCCGTCCGGCTGGGTCTGGCACTTTGTCTGCTCAAGCATCGCAAAGTACCGTAAAGCGGCCCCCCGGTGCGTGCTCCCATCAATATGACCGATCAGAATCGGGCGAGCGCGTCTCCAGTTCCACATCGTCTTTCGTCTGTCTGATCCGGTTCCTTGAACCTGATTTACCTTACTTAGGGTCTGACCTGGCTGCATGAATACCCAAGAGGCGAAGATCGTCCTCGAGACTGCATTGATCTGCACGCAGGAGCCGCTGAAGATCGGCGAACTGCGCAAGCTGTTTGCCGACGACATTTCGGCCGACACAGTCCGTAACCTGCTCGAAGACCTGCGCCAGGAATGGTCGGGGCGCGGCGTGGAACTGGTAGGCCTCGCATCAGGCTGGCGCTTCCAGAGCAAGCCGGCCATGCGCACGTATCTCGATCGCCTGCATCCCGAAAAGCCGCCGCGCTATTCGCGCGCCGTGCTTGAAACGCTCGCGATCATCGCGTACCGGCAGCCGGTCACGCGTGGCGACATCGAGGAAATTCGCGGGGTGACGGTCAACACGCAGGTCGTCAAGCAGCTCGAGGACCGTAACTGGATCGAGGTCATCGGTCATCGGGACGTGCCGGGACGCCCGGCTTTGTATGCCACGACGCGCCAGTTTCTCGACGATCTCGGCTTGAGATCGCTCGACGAACTGCCGCCGCTCGACGATCCGTCGAACCAGTTGGGCGAGCAGTTGCTGGCCCAGCATGCGATCGAATTCCCGGAAAGCGAAGTGGCGCAGTTGATCGCCGAAGGCACGCAGGCGAGTCTCGAAGCTCTCGATGCGGCGGTTGATGCGGCTGTTGAGGCGGCGGTCGATTCCGCCGTCGACGCCACAGGCACGGCCGATGCGGACGATGAAACCATCGCCGAAGCGGTCCATGGCTCGCATGAAAACGACGCGCCGCCATCCGCCGAAGTACCGGATGCAACGCCGTCCGCAGCAACACCGGCGCACGCCGAAGACGCCAACGCCGAAGCCGCCCTCGCGCAGGACTTCGACGCTGGGCGCGTCGATGCGGGCGCAACGGAGCTGGCTGGCCACGTTGCCGGCGAGCCCGCAGAAGAACACGAAGACCGCCGCGACGCGGCGCAGGACGACCCCGTCTCGACGACGGACGACGACGCCGCCCGACGCGGCATCTGAAGCAACAAACACACTGACGCGCCCCTCGCAACCGGGCGCGCAACCTGACATTTCGAGGTTGTTTTGACTGATATCCACGACACCGATTCGGGCGACGCGCCCGAATCCTCGCGTCGCGCGTCCTCCGCGCGCGATGACGACTCGCGCGCCGCCCAGAATGGCGGCGAAGGTGCTGGCCCGCAGGCTGGCGAGCACGCCGGCGAGGGTGACGACCGTCCGCGCCGCGGCCTGCGCCGTGGCCCGCGCAGCCTGATCGCGCGCCGCCGCGCTGGTGCGAAGGGCAAGACCGAAGGCGCAGGCGCGCCGGAAGCCTCCGATGTGACCGACACGCCGCCGGACGGCGCGGTCGTCGCGAAGCCGCGCGCGCCGCGCAAGGACAAGGGCGCTGCTGCTGCCGTCGGCAACGGTGCTGGTGCAGGTGCTGGCGTGAAGCGCGGCCCGGGCCGCCGCACCAACGCTGCGAGCGCAGCGGAAGGCGCGAACGCCGCAGCCGCTGGCAAGCCCGCGAAGGGCGTGCGTGGCGGCAAGGGCCGTGCGCAGGCGCCGGCCGCCGCAGGCGAAACGCAGGACGACCTGTTCCTGTACGTCTCGTCGCCGGCATTCGATGCCGATAACGAGGCCAACGCAGGCGTGAATGGGCCGATGCTGCGCCGCGGCCGCGCCGCCGCACAACCCAAGCGCGTGCTGAGCCCGGACGACGACGCACCGAAGCTGCACAAGGTTCTCGCGGATGCGGGCATGGGTTCGCGCCGCGACATGGAAGAGCTGATCATCGCCGGGCGTGTCTCGGTGAACGGCGAACCTGCGCACATCGGCCAGCGCATTCTGCCGACCGACCAGGTTCGCATCAACGGCAAGCCGATCCGCCGCAAGCTGCAGAACAAGCCGCCGCGCGTGCTGATCTATCACAAGCCGACCGGCGAGATCGTCAGCCATGCCGATCCGGAAGGTCGTCCCTCGGTGTTCGACCGCCTGCCGTCGATGAAAACGGCGAAGTGGCTGGCAGTCGGCCGTCTGGACTTCAACACCGAAGGTCTGCTGATGCTGACGACTTCGGGCGATCTGGCGAACCGCTTCATGCACCCGCGCTACAGCGTGGAGCGTGAATACGCGGTGCGCGTGGTCGGCGAGTTGCCCGAAGGCAATCGCCAGAAGCTGCTCAAGGGCGTCGAGCTCGATGACGGCCCGGCGAGCTTCCTGCGCATCCGCGATGGCGGCGGCGAAGGCACGAACCACTGGTATCACGTCGCGCTGGCCGAAGGCCGCAACCGTGAAGTGCGCCGTATGTTCGAAGCGGTCGGCCTGATGGTGAGCCGCCTGATCCGTACGCGTCACGGCCCGATCGCGCTGCCCAAGGGCCTCAAGCGCGGTCGCTGGGAAGAGCTCGAAGACAACCAGGTGCGCGCGCTGATGGCAGCGGTCGGCCTGAAGGCGCCGAGCGAAGAGAAGGGCGGCCGTGGCGGCAAGGAAGAACGTCGCCAGCCGGACCCGATGCAGACGTCGATGGGCTTCATCAACCGTGAACCGGTGCTGAGCTCGCACGGCGCGATGGGGCAGCCGCGTCAGCAGCGTGGCGGTGGCGGCGCTGGCGCAGGCCGTCGCGGTGCGCAGGCAGGCGGCTTTGGCGCAGGCGGCGGTTTCGGCGGCGGCATGGGCGGCAACGCCGGTGGCAATCGCGGTAATCGCAGCAACGGCGCCAATGGCGGCGGCAACGGCGGTCGTGGTGGCTTTGGCGGCAATGGCGGTAACGGCCGCAGCGGCGGCGCTCGCGGCGACGTCGACGGTAACCGTGCGCCGTCCGCTGGCAAGCGTGCTGGCGGCAATGCGGGCGGCGGTAATCGCCGTGGCCCGGGCAATAACGCCGGCGGCAACGCGGGCGGCAATCGCCCGGCAGGCGGCGGTGGCGGTAACCGCACCGGTCAGCGCGGCACGCCGCGCAACCGTACGCGCGGCCATTAAGGTGCCGAATCAGCGAGCGTTCCGGGTCGACCGGCGCTCGCTGCGGCGATCTGCCGTCACCACGCGCGATCGCTGCTGGAGCTGACCTTTAGCTCAGTTCGAGCCGGCCTTGAAAACGCTTTCAGCGCGGGCCGATCCGGCTGTAGGCGCTGTTGCGCGGGCGCCTCGCGGTTTGCCTTAAAAGCGAAAAAAGGCTACAATCTCGAAGTCGCTGGGCGTGCGGCTTTTATTTGCGTCCCAGGTGCGACCACCTGGCTAAGTGAGAAGATGGGCGTTTCGCCCATTTTTTTTTGGTTCGGCCGATTGTGATCGTTCCCCGCGTTTTTTGGGGTATCGGTGGCAGTCGCGCAGTGCAACCGTTCACGGCAGGTCTGGCTCGCCCATCTGGGTTGAAGTGCAAGAGCGCGCGCTCACCTGGCGCGCGGCCCGCGAATCCCGAATCACAGGAAGTTGCCGGCTCGCTGCGCGAACATCTGGAGTGGGCATTGTGCAACTGACGGAACTGATTGAAACCACGGTCACCGGGCTCGGTTACGAGCTGGTCGACCTCGAGCGCACCGGGCGCGGCATGCTGGCCATCTACATCGATCAGCCCGCGGGTATCGCGATCGAGGACTGCGAGAAGGTCACGCGTCAGCTGCAACACGTTCTGTTCGTCGAAAACATCGACTACGAACGTCTTGAGGTCTCGTCGCCCGGCCTCGACCGTCCGCTGAAGAAACTGGCGGACTTCGACCGCTTCGCGGGCTGCGAAGCGGTCATCACGTTGAAAAAGCCATTGGACGGACGGAAATCGTACCGCGGCATCGTGCATGCCCCGGAAGGCGAGACCATCGGTCTGGAATTCGAAGGGAAGGCTGGGCCTGCGATGCTCGATTTCACGCTCGCGGACATCGATAAAGCCCGCCTGATCCCCAAAGTTGACTTTAGGAGCCGCAAACAATGAGTCGCGAAGTGTTGATGCTGGTGGATGCGCTGGCACGCGAGAAGAATGTCGACAAGGACGTGGTGTTTGCCGCCCTTGAAGCGGCGCTTGCGTCGGCCTCCAAGAAACTCTTCGACGAAGATGCGGACATCCGCGTGCATATCGACCGTGAAAGCGGCGAGCACGAAACGTTTCGTCGCTGGCGCGTCGTGCCGGACGAGGCGGGCCTGCAGGAGCCGGATCAGGAAATTCTCCTGTTCGAAGCTCGCGAGCAGAACGCCGAAGCACAGATCGACGAATTCATCGAGCAACCGGTGCCGTCGGTCGAGTTCGGCCGTATCGGCGCGCAGGCTGCCAAGCAGGTCATCCTGCAGAAGGTGCGTGACGCCGAGCGCGAGCAGATCCTGAACGATTTCCTCGAGCGCGGCGAAAGCATCATGACCGGCACGGTCAAGCGCATGGACAAGGGTAATTTCATCGTCGAATCGGGCCGTGTCGAAGCGCTGCTGCGCCGCGACCAGCTGATTCCGAAGGAAAACCTGCGCGTGGGCGACCGCGTGCGCGCCTGGATCGGCAAGGTCGACCGCACCGCGCGCGGCCCGCAGATCGAACTCTCGCGCACGGCGCCCGAGTTCCTGATGAAGCTGTTCGAGATGGAAGTGCCGGAAATCGAGCAAGGCCTTCTCGAGATCAAGGCGGCAGCGCGTGATCCGGGCGTTCGCGCCAAGATCGGCGTGGTGGCTTACGACAAGCGCATCGATCCGATCGGCACCTGCGTCGGTATCCGCGGCTCGCGCGTGCAGGCTGTGCGCAACGAGCTCGGTGGCGAAAACGTCGACATCGTGCTATGGTCGGAAGATCCCGCCCAGTTCGTGATCGGCGCGCTCGCGCCGGCTGCCGTGCAGTCGATCGTGGTCGACGAAGAAAAGCACTCGATGGACGTCGTCGTCGACGAAAGCGAGCTTGCGGTCGCCATCGGCCGCAGCGGCCAGAACGTGCGTCTTGCCGGCGAGTTGACTGGCTGGCAGATCAACATCATGACGCCGGACGAATCCGCGCAGAAGCAGAACCAGGAGCGCACGGTGCTGCGCGACCTGTTCATGGCGCGTCTCGACGTCGATGAGGAAGTCGCCGACATCCTGATCGACGAAGGCTTCACGAGCCTCGAAGAGATCGCCTACGTGCCCCTCAACGAAATGCTGGAAATCGAAGCGTTCGACGAGGACACCGTGCACGAGCTGCGCAACCGCGCGCGCGACGCCCTGCTCACGCAGGCTATCGCGAACGAGGAAAAGGTGGAAAGCGCCGCGCTGGACCTCAAGAGTCTGGACGGCATCGACCCGGAGCTGCTCGCGAAGCTGGCGCAGCACGAAGTTCACACCCGCGACGAGCTCGCCGAGCTGGCCGTGGACGAACTGACCGAAATGACGGGAATGGAAGAGGACGCCGCCAAGGCGTTGATCATGAAGGCACGTGAGCACTGGTTCGAATGACCTGCGGGGGAGCCATCCCCCACGGTGATTCACCAGGGCGTGACGAGCAGGAAGCGACCATGACCCACTGAACTGACGCGGCCGCCCCGCAGCTAGCTGTATGAGCGCAGGGCAATCGGTGCCGCATGACCCGATGTCAACCGCAAGGAATCTGTCCTTGCATTAAGAGGAATGAATGGCGAGTAACAACGTAGCCCAATTTGCCGCGGAACTGAAAATGCCTGCCGGCGTGCTGCTCGAGCAGCTGCAGGCGGCGGGCGTCACTAAAGCGAGCGAAGCCGACGCTTTGTCCGAAACGGACAAGGCACGTCTGCTCGATCACTTGCGCAAGTCTCACGGCTCGACTGATGCAGACAAGCGCAAGATCACGCTGACGAAACGGCATACGTCGGAAATCAAACAGTCCGATGCGACGGGTAAGGCTCGCACCATTCAGGTCGAGGTGCGTAAAAAGCGCACTTTCGTCCGCCGCGACGAATCCGCCGAACAGGCGGAGGCATCGAATCATGACACCGACGCCGTAGCCGCAGCCGCCGAAGACGCGGAACTGCAGCGCCGCGAAGAGGAAGCCCGCCGCGAGGCGGAACTCCTCGAGCGTCAGGCTCAGGAACTCAAGGAGCGTCAGGAGCTTCTCGCGCGTGAAGAGGCCGAGCGCCGCGAACGCGAAGAAGCTGCTGAAGCACAACGCCGCCGTGCCGAAGAAGAGGCCGCACATAAGAAGGCCGCGGCAGATGCCGCTGCACGCGAACTGGCCGCACAGGCCGTCGCTGCCCAGCGCAATGCCGAAGCAGAAGCGAAGGACGTGAAGCAACAGCAAGACGACGAACGCGCCGCCGCCGAGCGCGCAGCGCAGCGTGAAGCTGCGCAAAAGGCTGAAGTAGCCGCGCGCGAAGCCGCCGACAAGGCGCAGAAAGAACAGGAAGAGATCGCTCGCCGCCGTGCGGCTGCAGAAGCCGAAGCGCGCGCGATCCGCGAAATGATGAACACGCCGCGCAAGGCGCAGGTCAAGGCGGTCGAACCGCCGAAGCCCGTCGAGCCGGCCAAGCCTGCCGAAGCCAAGGGCACGCTGCACAAGCCGGCGCGTCCGGAAGGTGCTGCGCGTCCGGCCGCCGGTGCTGCTGGTGCGAAGAAGCCTGCCACGACGGCAGCGCCTTCGACGAGCGCGCCGGGTGCTGGCGCGGGCGACCGCAACAAGAAGCCGGGCGCAGGCAAGGGCGGCTGGCAGGACGACGCCTCGAAGCGCCGCGGCATCAAGACGCGTGGCGACTCGTCGGGCGGCGTTGACCGCGGCTGGCGCGGCGGTCCGAAGGGCCGTGGCCGTCACCAGGACAACTCCTCGACGTTCCAGGCGCCGACCGAGCCGATCGTGCGCGAAGTGCACGTGCCGGAAACCATCACCGTGGCTGACCTCGCGCACAAGATGTCCGTGAAGGCGTCGGAAGTCATCAAGGTGATGATGAAGATGGGCCAGATGGTCACCATCAACCAGATGCTGGACCAGGAAACGGCGATGATCATCGTCGAAGAACTGGGCCACCGTGCCGTCGCGGCCAAGCTCGACGATCCGGAAGCGCTGCTGGTCGAAGGTCAAACGACCACCACGGACGCAGAGCAACTGCCGCGTCCGCCGGTCGTCACCGTCATGGGTCACGTCGACCACGGCAAGACCTCGCTGCTCGACTACATCCGCCGCGCGAAGGTTGCAGCGGGCGAAGCCGGCGGCATTACGCAGCACATCGGCGCTTATCACGTCGATACGCCGCGTGGCGTCATCACGTTCCTCGACACGCCGGGTCACGAGGCCTTCACGGCCATGCGTGCTCGCGGTGCGAAGGCAACCGACATCGTCATTCTGGTGGTCGCAGCCGACGACGGCGTGATGCCGCAGACGAAGGAAGCGATCGCCCACGCCAAGGCGGCCGGTGTGCCGCTCGTCGTGGCGATCAACAAGATCGACAAGCCGGATGCGAATCCTGAGCGCGTCAAGCAGGAACTCGTCGCCGAAGGCGTCGTGCCGGAAGAATACGGTGGCGATTCGCCGTTCGTGCCGGTGTCGGCAAAGACCGGTACGGGCATCGACGATCTGCTCGAAAACGTCTCGCTGCAGGCCGAAGTGCTGGAACTGAAGGCTCCGGTCGCAGCGCCGGCCAAGGGTCTCGTCATCGAAGCGAAGCTCGACAAGGGTAAGGGTCCGGTTGCAACGATCCTCGTCCAGTCGGGTACGCTCAACCGTGGCGACGTCGTGCTGGCAGGCAGCGCCTATGGCCGCGTGCGTGCAATGCTCGACGAAACCGGCAAGGCGACCAAGGAAGCCGGTCCGTCGATCCCGGTCGAAATCCAGGGTCTGTCGGAAGTGCCGGGCGCAGGCGAAGAAGTCATCGTGCTGCCGGACGAGCGCAAGGCGCGCGAAATCGCGCTGTTCCGTCAAGGCAAGTTCCGCGACGTCAAGCTGGCGAAGCAGCAGGCCGCGAAGCTCGAAAACATGCTCGAGCAGATGGCGGAAGGCGAAGTGCAAAACCTGCCGCTTATCGTCAAGGCCGACGTGCAAGGTTCGCAGGAAGCACTGGTGCAGTCGCTGCTCAAGCTGTCGACCAGCGAAGTGCGCGTGCAGATCGTGCACAGCGCGGTCGGTGCGATCAGCGAGTCGGACGTCAACCTGGCAACGGCTTCGAAGGCAGTCATCATCGGCTTCAATACGCGTGCAGATGCACAGGCGCGTAAGGTTGCCGAGTCGAACGGCATCGACATCCGCTACTACAACATCATCTATGACGCAGTGGATGAGGTGAAGGCAGCCATGTCGGGCATGCTCGCGCCGGAGAAGCGCGAGACGGTGACGGGTACGGTCGAAGTGCGCCAGGTGATCCGCGTGCCGAAGGTTGGTCTGGTCGCGGGCTGTATGGTCACGGACGGTTTCGTCAAGCGCTCCTCGTCGGTGCGTGTGATCCGCAACAACGTGGTCATCCATACCGGCGAACTCGACTCGCTCAAGCGCTTCAAGGACGACGTCAAGGAAGTCAAGCAAGGCTTCGAGTGCGGTATGTCGATCAAGAACTTCCACGACATCGCCGAAGGCGACCAGTTCGAAGTGTTCGAGATCACGGAAGTCGCGCGTACGCTGTAAGACAGCGGCGCACGCGGGCAGCCTGGAGGGTTCAGGCGGCTCGCGGGCTTACCCGAAAAGGGGCGGGGCGGGCGCTAGCCGGCCCCGCCCTTTGTTTTTTGTCAGACAGTTTTTGCGCAGCCGCGCGCCAGCATGGCAGCGCGCTGCAACGAATGCCGCCAGAGAGGTGGAATCATCATGCCGAAAAAACGTTCTTCCCCGAATCGCAATGTGCAGATCGCCGATCAGATCCAGCGCGATCTTTCCGAACTGATGCGCGAAGTGAAGGACCCGCGTGTGGGTCTCGTGACGATCCAGAGCGTCGAACTGACGCCGGACTACGCCCACGCCAAGGTCTTTTTCACGACGCTCACGGGCGATCCGCAGCAGACTCAGGACGCGCTCAATCACGCGGCCGGTCATCTGCATAACCAGTTGTTCAAGCGCCTGCATATCCATACGGTGCCGACGCTGCATTTCCACTACGACCAGTCGGTCGAGAAGGGCGTGGCGATGTCGCGTCTGATCGACGAGGCGAACGCCTCGCGTGCCAAGGAAGACTGATCGCGCCAGCATGACTGCATCATCGAAGAAGAGTCAGGGCGAGCAACGTCCTAAAGTGCCGCGCCGTCTGCTCGACGGCGTGCTGCTGCTGGACAAGCCCATCGGTCTGTCGAGCAACGATGCGCTGATCCGCGCCAAGCGTCTTTATCGTGTGAAGAAGGCGGGTCATACCGGCACGCTCGATCCGCTGGCTTCGGGCCTCTTGCCGCTGTGCTTCGGCGAAGCGACCAAGTTCTCGCAGGATCTGCTCGAAGCGGACAAGACCTACGAGGCGACTATGCGTCTGGGCATCCGCACGACCACGGGCGATGCGGAAGGCGAAGCGGTCGACACGCGCGAAGTCACCTGCGACGAGGCCGCGGTTCGCGCCGCGATGGCGCGTTTTCTGGGCGATATCGTGCAGATTCCGCCGATGTATTCGGCACTCAAGCGCGACGGCAAACCGCTCTACGAATACGCGCGCGCGGGCCAGACGGTCGAGCGCGAAGGGCGCAATGTGACGATTCTCGCGCTCGACATGCTCGCGTGCGCGTTGCCCGACGTGACGTTCCGCGTGACCTGCACCAAGGGCACGTATGTGCGCACGCTCGCCGAGGATATCGGCGAGGCGCTCGGCTGCGGCGCGCATCTGGTGATGCTGCGTCGCACGGGCGTGGGCGCGCTCACGCTCGAACATGCGGTGACGCTCGATGCGCTGACGGCGCTCGACGAAGCGGCGCGCGATAGCTGGCTTCAGCCGGTGGATGCGCTGCTTTCGACGTTCCCGGTCGTGACGCTCGACGCCGAATCGGCGCGCCGCTTCACGCATGGTCAGCGCCTGCCGCTCAACGCGCTGGTGCTCGATCGCCCGGCCTGCGAAGCCGCGGATCGCGTGCGCGTGTACGACCAGGCCGGTGTGCTGCTGGGCGTGGCGAAAGCCGCGAACGGCGTGCTCGCGCCGGAACGCCTGGTGGTGAGCGGGGCGGTCTGAACGCGCGACGCGTTGATCCGCGTCAGCAATAGAAAACGGCACGCCGGTGATGAACCGGACGTGCCGTTTTTGTTGGTGCGCCCGATCGGGATGCAGATCGGGACGCACGCGTATCAGAAAAAGCCTAGTGCGCTGCGGAAGCGGCTGCACCGGCATCCGCACTGCCAGCGCGTTCGGGACGCGTGATCCAGATCAGCGCGATCAGCACGATAAAGATCACCGACGAAATCCAGAACAGGTCGTTCACGCCGAGCTGCGCGGCCTGCTGCGTGACCATGCGATCGAACATGCCGTGCGCCTGCGACGGATCGAGGCCCACCGAGTTCTGCATCTGCTGCATCGACTGGTTGAACACCGGGTTGGTCGGCGTTGCCTGCTCGGTCAGACGCGCGTGATGGAAAATCGTGCGATGGTCCCAGGCGGTCTCGAAGATCGACGTGCCGATACCGCCGCACATGATCCGCACGAAGTTCGACAGACCCGAAGCCGCCGGGATGCGGTTGCCCGGCAAGCCCGAAAGCGTGATCGACACCAGCGGAATGAACAGACCCGCCATGCCGATGCCCTGGATCAGCGTCGGCACCGTGAGCGCCCAGGTGTCCACGCCAGTGGTGTACTGCGAGCGCAGCCAGAAGCACAGCGCGAACACGATGAACGCCGTCGTCGCGATATAGCGCGGATCGGTGCGCGGCAGGATTTTGCCCGTGATCGGCGAAAGCAGGATCGCGAAGAAGCCCACGGGCGCCATCACGAGACCGGCATCGGTGGCGGTGTAGCCCAGATCGGTTTGCAGCCACAGCGGCAGCAGCACGAGATTGCCGAAGTAGAGCCCGTAGCCCACGGAAAGCGCAATCGTGCCGCCCGTGAAGTTGCGCCGCGCGAACAGCGAAAGATCGACGACCGGATGCTCGGCGGTCAATTCCCAGATCACGAAGAACGCGAACGAGATCACGGCGGTCAGCGCCAGCACGATGATGGTCGTCGACGAGAACCAGTCGAGATCCTTGCCCTTGTCGAGCATGATCTGCAGCGAGCCGACCCAGAGAATCAGCAGACCCAGGCCCACGCCATCGATCGGTGCCTTGCGGATCACCGAATCGCGGTTGCGGAAGATCATCCACGTGGCGATCGCGGCGACGATACCCACCGGAATGTTCACGTAAAAGATCCACGGCCACGAGATGTTGTCCGAGATCCAGCCGCCGAGAATCGGACCCGCGACCGGCGCGATCAGTGTGGTCATCGACCACATCGATAGCGCAATCGGCGCTTTGGCGCGTGGATAGCTCGCGAGCAGAAGCGTCTGCGACAGCGGGATCATCGGGCCGGCCACGGCGCCCTGCAGCACGCGCGCGGCGAGCAGGAAGGGCAGCGTAGGCGCAAGACCGCACAGCCACGACGAGATCACGAACAGGATGATCGACGCCATGAACAGGCGCACCTGACCGATGCGCTCGGTGAGCCAGCCCGTGAGCGGCACCGAGATCGCATTGGCGACCGCGAACGAGGTGATGACCCACGTGCCCTGATCCGAGGCGACGCCAAGGTCGCCTGAGATCGACGGGATCGACACGTTCGCAATCGACGTGTCCAGCACGTTCATGAACACCGCGAGCGAGACCGCGATGGTGCCGAACACGAGTTGCGCGCCTTGCAGCGGCGGATGGACGACGGGTTGTTGTGCTGCTGCCATTGAGTGCTTTGTTATGTGCTGCTAATTGCGGCTTGTAGACGTCGCGCGGTCTTTACATCAGCTTCGCGGCGGGCTTGGCCGCACGCACGTTGGCCGACGAAACCTGCTTCGCGTTCGGGCCTGCGTTTTCCGTGATGATGCGGGCGATTTCCGCATCGGCTTCGTCGCCGTACTTCTCGAACACATTGGTCTGGTAGACCGTGTTTTGCGCGTTGCCGAGCTGGCTGCCCGTATCGTCCTTGATATTCACGTCCACTTGCATCGACAGGCCGATACGCAGCGGGTGCTTTTCGAGGTCGGCCGGATCGAGCGCGATACGCACCGGCAGACGCTGCACCACCTTGATCCAGTTGCCCGTGGCGTTCTGCGCCGGCAGCAGCGAGAACGCCGAGCCCGTGCCTGCGGAGAAGCCCACCACCTTGCCGTGATACACCACTGACGAACCGTACACGTCCGCCGTCATCTCGACCGGCTGGCCGATGCGCATGTGCTTGAGCTGGACTTCCTTGAAGTTCGCATCGACCCACACGGCGTTCAGCGGCACCACCGACATCAGCGGCGTACCCGGCGAAACACGCTGGCCAACCTGTACCGAGCGCTTCGCGACATAACCGGTGACCGGCGCGGGCAGCGTGTTGCGGGCGTTCGTGAGGTACGCGTCGCGTACCTTCGCAGCCGCGGCCATCACGTTCGGATGATTGGCGATGGTCGTGTTGGCGGTCAGCGCGCGGTTGGCGGCGAGTTGCTGCTGCGCGGCGTCGAGCGCGGCTTCGGCGCTCTTGACCGAGTCGCGTGCGTGCGAGATTTCTTCCTGCGAAACCGCGCCCGTCTGCGCAACCTGCATACGGCGGCGCAGGTCGTCCTGCGCGCGCGAGAGGTCGGCCTGACGCACGGCGACTTGCGCTTCGTACTGGCTGTCGTCGGCGAACAGACCGCGCACCTGGCGCACGGTCTGGCCGAGATTCGCTTCGGCCTGCTGCAGGGCGATGCGCGAATCGGCCGGATCGAGTTGCACCAGCGGATCGCCGATCTTGACGGTCTGCGTGTCGTCCGCGTTCACGGCAATCACCGTGCCCGTGACTTGCGGCGTGATCTGCACGACGTTGCCGTTGACGTAGGCGTCGTCGGTGCCTTCGCTGAAGCGCGCGACGAGGAAGTAATAGAGGCCGTAGGCAATGGCTGCGATCACGATCACGAGGACGAGCAGCGTCATCATGCGCTTGCGCTTGCCGTTGTTCGCGTTCGGCTGCGGATTGGCCGCCGGTTGCTGAGGGGTGCTCATGGAAGGATCTCCGGATTCTTGCGTGCTGTTCGTTCAGTTATTAGCCAGTTTCTGGCTTGTACGTCGCTTGTATGTCGCTTTTGCGTGTTTCTGGCGCTCAGTTCGCGGCCGTGGCGGCATGCGCCGACGCATCCGGCGCGGACCACGGCGCATCGCGCCACGGGCTGCCGTTCACGTCGCTCTGGCCTTTCACGTCCTTCGCTTCGCTGCCGACCTGCGCCGGCGGCACGAGATTGACATCGTGCGCGTCATGCGCGTCGAAGCCGCCGCCCAGTGCCTTGATCAGCGCCATCTGCTGGTCGCGGCGCTGCGCCTTGAGGGCCGTCACGGTCTGCTCGGACGCGAGACGGTTCTGGTCCGCGTTGAGCACCTGCAACTGCTCCGACAGACCGGCCTTGTAGCGGATCACGGCAAGCTGATACGCCTTGGTCGAAGCGTCGAGCGCGTTCTGTGCATCGACAAGCTGCTTGTCCGCCGAGCGGATCGACGACACGGTCGTGGCGACATCCTGGAACGCATTGATCAGCGTCTGGTTGTAGTTCGCCACATCGAGGTCGAAGTCGGCGTAACGGCCCTTCAACTGCGCGCGCAGTGCGCCCGCGTCGAAGATCGGCAGATGCACGGCCGGGCCGATGTTCATCTGACGGCTCGTGAAGTTGAGGAATTTGCCCCAGCCGAAGGCATCGAAACCAAAGCCTGCTGCGAGATTCACGTCGGGATAGAACTCGGCCTTGGCTTCCTTGACGTCGTGCATCGCGGCTTCGACCTGCCAGCGCGCGGCGACTATATCGGGACGACGCGCGACCAGATCCGCAGGCAGGTTGTCGGGCAGCGCGACCTGCGCGGCCGGATTCAGCACCGGGTTGGCGATCTGCAGACCGCGATCCGGGCCCTTGCCGAGCAGCGCACCCAGTTGATAGCGCACGCTTTCGATCTGGCCGTCGAGTTGCGAAAGGTTCGCCTGGCTCGTGGCGATATTGCCGTTGGCGGTCTGACGTTCGACGTTGGTGTCGAGGCCGGCCACCACGCGGCCATTCGTAATCGTGCCGATGGTCTTGCGATTGCCGATTTCGCGCGCGGCGATATCGCGCAACGCGTAAAGCTGCGCAAGCTGGTTGTAGGTGCGGGCAACCGAGGAGGCGAGCGTGACGCGCGCCTGTTCCATATCGGCCTGCGCTGCGCGCTGCTGCGACACCGCTTGCGCCAGACGCTGACGGTTCTTGCCCCACAGATCCAGATCCCACGACGCGCTGGCGAGCGCGTTGTTCTCGCTGTACCAGCTACCGCCGTACGGCGGCGGGAACAGGCCGTTGGCCGAGTACAGTTCGCGCGTCCACGAATAGCTCGCGTTCGCCTTCGGATAGAGCGCCGACTTCGACGTATCGATATAGGAAGACGCCTTGGCGATACGCGCCTGCGCCTGCGCGATGCTCGGATTGCCTTCGAGCGCTTCGTCGATCAGCTTCGGCAGTTGCGGGTCGCCGAACTGCTGCGCCCAGTCGAGCGTGGGCCACTGGCCACCCTGCGCCGGAATGCTCTGCGAAGTTTCGAATTGTTGCGGCTGCGCGATGGTCTTGTCGCTTTTGATGCCGATGTAGTTTGCGCAGCCCGAAAGCGCGAGCGCCGCGACCGCGGTAGCCACCGCTGCTCGACAGGTATGCGCTGGCGCAAACTGGGTTAGGGATTTCATTGCTCGTCTCGGTGCGTGAGAAGGTGTGGTGATACTGGACGATGCAGCCATTTTCCCGTCCGGCGGTGTCGAATTTGCCTGCCTCGTCATCCATTGCGCGCGTCGATTGTTGCCAGTCGACGCGTTCAAGCGGTGTCTCAGTAATGCGTCAATCGTCGGGTGAAGTCTGGCCCGCAGCGGCATTCGCGGCATTCTGGCTAGCTTCGCAGCTATTGACGAGAATCCGCCGCAACATGCTCTTGAGAAAGCCGACTTCTTCGGGCGTGAAGCCTTTGGAGAGTTCGCCCGTCACGCTCGTGAAGATCGCCGGCATGCGCGCGGCGATCGCTTCGCCCTCGGGCGTGAGCGCGAGGCGCACGGCGCGGCGGTCTTCGGAACTGCGCACGCGGCGCAGGAGGCCGCGCTTTTCCAGCCGGTCGACGAGGCGCGTCACCGCGCTCGCGTCGATGCCGTATTCGCGCGCCAGTTCGGCCGCGAGCACGCACTTGCCGCTTGCCACCATGAACAGCACGCTGGCCTGCTGGCTCGTCACGCCCAGTTCCGTCACGGTGCGCTGCGTGATCAGGTTCGACATGGACGATTTCACGCGCGAAATCAGGTAGCCAACGCTTTCGCCGAGGTCGTAATCGCGGACTTCGGGCGGGGGCGTGGGAGTCGGTTCCGTCATGGTTCTGCTGCAACTGCAATGGTTGACCAGGCAGGGATTATATGGCTCGTTAGTTGACGCGGCAAGATTTATTGTCGCAGGGCCGAGAAAGCTTTGCTAAGTGGGGTCTTAATTGGACCCCGTGCGGCGTGAGAAAATGGGCGTGGCAGGGCGCAGCTGTCGCGCGGGCGCCGCAAAGTGCGCCAAAACCTGTCGCAAACCAGCATGAGGCAGATCAAGTCATCTGTGCGTGCTATAATTTCAGGTTCCCAAAAGTGCGTCATGGCAGCCCTGACGCGATTCGGCCTCCCCGACCCGTGACCCAATTCGCCGCAAGCGTCCGAGACGCCCGTGGCAGCAGGGCGGGGCGGCGTCCGAGCCCCACTTGTGTGGCCCGCCGTCGGGCCCGCATGACGCACTCAACTGTACCCAGGTTCCTATGTCCCGCGCCCTTCGCAACATCGCCATCATTGCCCACGTCGACCACGGCAAGACCACGCTCGTCGACCAGCTCCTCCGTCAGACCGCCACGTTCCGTGACAACCAGCAGGTCGCCGAGCGCGTGATGGACTCGAACGACATCGAAAAAGAACGTGGCATCACGATTCTTTCGAAGAACTGCGCGGTCGAGTACGAAGGCACGCACATCAACATCGTCGACACCCCGGGCCACGCGGACTTCGGCGGTGAAGTGGAGCGCGTGCTGTCGATGGTCGACTCGGTGCTGCTGCTCGTCGACGCCGTCGAAGGCCCGATGCCGCAAACGCGCTTCGTGACCAAGAAGGCGCTGGCGCTCGGCCTCAAGCCGATCGTCGTCATCAACAAGATCGACCGTCCGGGCGCACGTATCGACTGGGTGATCAACCAGACGTTCGACCTGTTCGACAAGCTCGGCGCGACCGAAGAACAGCTCGACTTCCCGATCGTCTATGCATCGGGCCTGAACGGCTACGCTTCGCTGTCGCCGGATGCGCGTGACGGCGATATGCGCCCGCTGTTCGACGCCGTGCTCGAACACGTGCCGGTTCGCGATGCCGATCCGGAAGGCGGCCTCCAGCTCCAGATCACCTCGCTCGACTACTCGGCTTACGTTGGCCGTATCGGCGTGGGCCGTATCAAGCGCGGTCGTATCAAGCCGGGTCAACCGGTTGCGCTGCGCTTTGGCCCGGAAGGCCAGGTCATGAACCGCAAGATCAACCAGGTGCTGGCATTCAGCGGCCTGGAGCGCGTGCAGGTCGAAGCGGCTGAAGCCGGCGACATCGTGCTGATCAACGGTATCGAAGACATCGGTATCGGCGCGACCATCTGTGCGGTGGACAACCCCGAAGCGCTGCCGATGATCACGGTCGACGAGCCGACCCTCACGATGAACTTCCTCGTGAACTCGTCGCCGCTCGCCGGCAAGGAAGGCAAGTTCGTGACGAGCCGCCAGATCCGCGACCGTCTGACGAAGGAACTGAACCACAACGTCGCGTTGCGTGTGAAGGATACGGGCGACGAAACCACGTTCGAAGTGTCGGGCCGCGGCGAACTGCACCTGACCATCCTGATCGAAAACATGCGCCGTGAAGGCTACGAGCTGGCTGTGTCGCGTCCGCGCGTGGTGCTGCACGAAGTCGACGGCGTGAAGCAGGAGCCGTACGAAATGCTGACCGTTGACGTCGAAGACGCCAACCAGGGCGGCGTGATGGAAGAACTGGGCCGCCGCAAGGGCGAAATGATCGACATGGCGTCGGATGGCCAGGGCCGTACGCGTCTCGAGTACCGCATTCCGGCACGTGGCCTGATCGGTTTCCAGGGTGAATTCATGACGCTCACGCGCGGCACGGGCCTGATGAGCCACGTGTTCGACGCTTACGGTCCGATCAAGGAAGGCACGCTCGGCGAGCGCCGTAACGGTGTGCTGATTTCGCAGGACGACGGCGCAGCTGTCGCCTACGCACTGTGGAAGCTGCAGGATCGCGGCCGAATGTTCGTGAAGCCGGGCGACGCGCTGTACGAAGGCATGATCATCGGTATCCATAGCCGCGACAACGACCTGGTCGTGAACCCGATCAAGGGCAAGCAGCTGACCAACGTGCGCGCCTCGGGCACCGACGAAGCCGTGCGCCTGGTGCCGCCGGTCCAGATGTCGCTCGAATACGCAGTCGAATTCATCGACGACGACGAACTCGTGGAAGTGACGCCGCAGTCGATCCGTCTGCGCAAGCGCCACCTGAAGGAACATGAGCGTCGCCGCGCAAGCCGCGAAGCCGAATAAGTTTGCTGTCTAGACTTTTTCGCGCACTGCAATGCATGTAAGAAAACAAGAAAGCCGCCGCTGTCTGGGCGGCTTTTTTGCGCGCTTTTTCAAGCGTGGCGGGATTGCCCTGCGGTGCCGGAAGAGTCTGTTGTTGAAGTTGCAAAACGTCGCAAACGCCCATTCTGTAAGGGTTTGCGTGCGATGATGTGTCGCATTGCATCTTATGGGGACTATCACTTATGTGCTATGCTCCGCCGATGCATGATTTAGGTCCTTCCAAGCAGACTTGATTCGCAATCCGCTAAACGGTCAGGCCGTGGCGCGGAAGGTTGAGTAACCCGCTATTTTTCGAGAAACTCGAAGAAAGGTGAGCGTAAATGTCGGAAACGATGAAGCAATTCCAGCTGAACTCCTATCTGTTCGGCGGCAATGCTCCGTATGTCGAAGAGCTATACGAAGCATATCTTGACAACCCTGCGTCCGTTCCGGACCAATGGCGTGAGTACTTTGACGCACTGCAAAACGTGCCGTCGACGAGCGGTTCCACCGACAGCGATGTCGCGCACGGTCCGATCGTCGAGTCGTTTGCGCAGCGCGCGAAAGCCAATGCGTTCGTCGCCAAGGGCGGCGGCGAAGATCTGGCCACGGCTCGCAAGCAGGTCTACGTTCAGTCCCTTATCGGCGCATATCGCTTCCTGGGTTCGCAATGGGCGAACCTGGATCCGCTGAAGCGTCGCGAGCGTCCGCCTATCCCCGAACTCGAACCTGCGTTCTACGACTTCACCGAAGCCGATATGGACCAGACGTTCAGCGCCACGAACCTGTATTTCGGTTTCGAGCGCGCGACGCTGCGCGAGATCGTCAAGGCACTGCGCGACACGTACTGCGGCACCATCGGCGCCGAGTACATGTACATCAGCGATCCGGAGCAGAAGCGCTGGTGGAAGGAGCGTCTCGAGTCGATCCGCTCGACGCCCAATTTCACGAACGACAAGAAGAAGCACATCCTGCAGCGCCTCACGGCCGCTGAAGGTCTCGAGCGCTTCCTGCACACCAAGTACGTCGGCCAGAAGCGCTTCTCGCTCGAAGGCGGCGAATCCTTCATCGCCGCGATGGACGAAGTCGTCCGTCACGCAGGCGCGAAGGGCGTGCAGGAAATCGTCATCGGCATGGCCCACCGCGGCCGTCTGAATGTGCTGGTCAATACGCTCGGCAAGATGCCGGCTGACCTGTTCGCCGAATTCGAAGGCAAGCACGTCGACGATCTGCCGGCTGGCGACGTGAAGTACCACAAGGGCTTCTCGTCGGACGTCGCCACCGAAGGCGGCCCGGTCCACCTGTCGCTCGCGTTCAACCCGTCGCACCTCGAAATCGTCAACCCGGTGGTCGAGGGTTCGGCGAAGGCTCGTATGGATCGCCGCGGCGATGCAGACGGCCTGCAGGTTCTGCCGGTGCAGATCCACGGCGACGCGGCCTTCGCAGGCCAGGGCGTCGTGATGGAAACGCTGAACCTCGCGCAAACGCGCGGTTACGGCACGCACGGCACGCTGCACATCGTCATCAACAACCAGATCGGCTTTACGACTTCGGACCCGCGCGACGCGCGTTCGACGCTGTATTGCACGGACGTGGTCAAGATGATCGAAGCGCCGGTTCTGCACGTGAACGGCGACGATCCGGAAGCGGTCGTGCTGGCGATCCAGCTCGCGGTCGAATTCCGCATGCAGTACCACAAGGATGTTGTCGTCGACATCATCTGCTTCCGCAAGCTCGGTCACAACGAGCAGGACACCCCGGCGGTCACGCAGCCGCTGATGTACAAGACGATCGCGAAGCACCCGGGCACCCGTGCGCTGTACGCAGAAAAGCTCGTGCAGCAGGGCGTCATCTCGGCGGAAGACGGCGACAACTACGTCAAGGCTTACCGTGCAGCGATGGACGAAGGCCACCACACGGTCGATCCGGTGCTCTCGAACTACAAGAGCAAGTACGCGGTTGACTGGGTGCCGTTCCTGAACCGCAAGTGGACCGACGCTGCCGATACGGCCGTGCCGCTCGCGGAGCTCAAGCGCCTCGCAGAACGCATCACCACGATCCCGGAAAACTTCAAGGTTCACCCGCTGGTCGAGCGCGTCATCAACGACCGCCGCACGATGGGCAAGGGCGAAGCGAAGCTCGACTGGGGCATGGGCGAACACCTCGCGTACGCATCGCTGGTCGCTTCGGGCTACTCGGTCCGTCTGACGGGTCAGGATTCGGGCCGCGGCACGTTCACGCACCGTCACGCTGTTCTGCACGACCAGAACCGCGAACGCTGGAACGACGGCACGTACATTCCGCTGCAGAACATCGGCGAAAACCAGGCGCAGTTCACGGTGATCGACTCGGTGCTGTCGGAAGAAGCGGTGCTGGGCTTCGAATACGGCTACTCGACGGCCGAGCCGAACACGCTCGTCGCGTGGGAAGGCCAGTTCGGCGACTTCGTCAACGGTGCGCAGGTCGTGATCGACCAGTTCATCTCGTCGGGCGAAGTGAAGTGGGGCCGCGTGTCGGGTCTCACGATGCTGCTGCCGCACGGCTACGAAGGTCAGGGTCCGGAGCACTCGTCGGCACGTATCGAGCGTTTCCTGCAACTGTGCGCCGAGCACAACATGCAGGTCGTTCAGCCGACCACGCCGGCCCAGATCTTCCACGTGCTGCGCCGTCAGATGATCCGTCTGTTCCGCAAGCCGCTGATCATCTTCACGCCGAAGTCGCTGCTGCGTCACAAGGAAGCCGTGTCGGATCTGTCCGAACTCGCGAAGGGCTCGTTCCAGCCGGTTATCGGCGAAGTGGACGAAACCATCGACGCGAAGAAGGTCAAGCGCGTGGTGGCCTGCTCGGGCCGCGTGTACTTCGACCTCGTCGCGCATCGCCGCGAAGCGAAGGCAAACGACACCGCGATCATCCGTATCGAACAGCTCTATCCGTTCGCTCACAAGCAGTTCGAAGCGGAGCTGAAGAAGTACGACAACGCGACGGAAGTGGTCTGGGTGCAGGACGAGCCGCAGAATCAAGGCCCGTGGTTCTACATCGAGCACCACCTGAAGGAAGGCATGAAGGAAGGCATGAAGCTCGCGTACAGCGGCCGTCCGGCTTCGGCCTCGCCGGCTGTCGGCTACTACGCGAAGCACTACGAGCAGCAGAAGGCGCTGATCGAAGGTGCATTCGGCCGCCTGAAGGGCGCGCAGGTCGCGAAGTAAGCACAGTGAGCTAACGAACCGGGAAGGCGCGTGACCTAGGCGCGCGCTTTCCCGCGCTCAGGTGCGCGACCCGGTTCGTCCTAGATACGTATTCAGGAACATCAAATGGCTATTGTTGAAGTCAAGGTCCCCCAGCTTTCGGAGTCGGTTTCGGAAGCAACGATGCTGCAGTGGAAGAAGAAGCCGGGCGAAGCGATCGCCCAGGACGAAATCCTCATCGAAGTGGAGACGGATAAGGTCGTTCTCGAAGTCCCCGCGCCGGCTGCCGGCGTGCTGGCCGAGATCGTGGCAAATGACGGCGATACCGTCGTCGCAGATCAAGTGATCGCCCGTATCGATACGGAAGGCAAGGCGAGCGCCGCTGCAGCGCCTGCAGCCGCCGCCGCTCCGGCTGCTGCCGCTGCACCGGCTGCCGCTCCGGCCGTCGCTGCTGCTGCATCGACGTCGAGCAGCAACATCGCATCGCCGGCAGCGACCAAGCTGATGGCAGAGAAGGGTCTGGCAGGCGGCGACGTCGCCGGCACGGGCCGCGATGGCCGCATCACCAAGCAGGACGTGCTGGGCGCAGGCGCGCCGAAGGCCGCTCCGGCAGCACCGGCTGGCAAGCCCGCCGCTGCGAAGCCGTCGCTGCCGCAAGTCAACGCACCGGCATCGGCTGCGAACTGGCTCAACGATCGCCCGGAACAGCGCGTGCCGATGTCGCGTCTGCGTGCGCGTATCGCCGAGCGTCTGCTCGAGTCGCAGCAAACCAACGCCATCCTCACGACGTTCAACGAAGTGAACATGGCGCCGGTCATGGACCTGCGCAACAAGTACAAGGACAAGTTCGAGAAGGAACACGGCGTGAAGCTGGGCTTCATGTCGTTCTTCGTGAAGGCTGCGGTTCACGCCCTCAAGAAGTTCCCGCTCGTGAACGCCTCGATCGACGGTAACGACATCGTCTATCACGGCTACTTCGACATCGGTATCGCTGTCGGTTCGCCGCGCGGTCTGGTGGTGCCCATCCTGCGCAACGCAGACCAGATGAGCCTCGCCGACATCGAGAAGAAGATTGCCGAATTCGGCCAGAAGGCCAAGGACGGCAAGCTGTCGATCGAAGAAATGACGGGCGGCACGTTCTCGATCTCGAACGGCGGTGTGTTCGGCTCGATGCTCTCGACCCCGATCATCAACCCGCCGCAGTCGGCGATCCTGGGCGTGCACGCGACCAAGGAACGCGCTGTGGTGGAAAACGGCCAGATCGTGATCCGTCCGATGAACTACCTCGCGATGTCGTACGACCACCGCATCATCGACGGCCGCGAAGCCGTCCTGTCGCTGGTCGCCATGAAGGATGCGCTGGAAGATCCGGCGCGCCTGCTGCTCGACCTGTAAATGCGATGTAGCGCGAGCGGGGCGCACGTCCTGCTCGCGCATCCAGTCTCACACTGAGCGGCGTGCGCGCGGGTTCCGGAAGCCGGAACCCGCGCGCCGCGCTCACGTATCGAAAGGATGACCATGTCCAAAGAATTTGACGTCGTCGTGATCGGCGCCGGCCCTGGCGGCTATATCGCGGCGATCCGCGCGGCTCAGCTCGGCAAGTCGGTTGCCTGTATCGAAAAGTGGAAGAACCCGGCCGGCACGCTGAAGCTCGGCGGCACTTGCCTGAACGTCGGCTGCATCCCGTCGAAGGCGCTGCTCGCTTCGTCGGAAGAGTTCGAGAACGCCCAGCATCACCTGGTCGACCACGGCATCAGCGTCGGCGACGTGAGCATCGACGTGTCGAAGATGCTCGGCCGCAAGGAAGCCATCGTCGAGAAGATGACGAAGGGCATCGAATTCCTGTTCCGCAAGAACAAGATCACCTGGCTCAAGGGCCATGGCAAGTTCACCGGCAAGAACGACGCCGGCGTGCAGATCGAAGTCTCGGGCGAAGGCGAAACCGAAGTCGTGACGGCGAAGAACGTCATCATTGCGACGGGTTCGAAGGCGCGCCATCTGCCGGGCATGCCGGTCGACAACAAGATCATCGCCGACAACGAAGGCGCGCTCTCGTTCGACTCCGTGCCGAAGAAGCTGGCCGTGATCGGCGCTGGCGTGATCGGTCTGGAGCTGGGTTCGGTGTGGCGCCGTCTGGGCGCGGAAGTGACCGTGCTCGAAGCGCTGCCGGAATTCCTCGGCGCGGCTGACCAGGCGCTCTCGAAGGAAGCGGCCAAGCTTTTCAAGAAGCAGGGTCTGGACATTCACGTCGGCGTGAAGGTGGGCGAAGTCAAGGCCACCGACAAGAACGTCACGATCAACTACACGGACAAGGACGGCAACGCGCAAGTGCTCGAAGCCGACCGCCTGATCGTGTCGGTTGGCCGCGTGCCGAACACCGATAACCTCGGTCTCGAAGCGATCGGTCTGAAGACCAACGAGCGTGGCTTTATCGACATCGACGATCACTGCGCAACGGCTGTGCCGAACGTGTACGCGATCGGCGACGTGGTGCGTGGTCCGATGCTCGCGCACAAGGCCGAAGACGAAGGCGTGCTGGTTGCCGAAATCATCGACGGCCAGAAGCCGCACATCGACTACAACTGCATTCCGTGGGTGATCTACACCGAACCGGAAATCGCGTGGGTCGGCAAGACGGAACAGCAGCTCAAGGCCGAAGGCCGCGAGATCAAGACGGGCCAGTTCCCGTTCATGGCTAACGGCCGGGCGCTTGGCATTAACAAGGCCGACGGCTTTGTGAAGATGATCGCCGACGCGAAGACCGACGAGCTGCTCGGCGTGCACATCATCTCGGCGAACGCATCGGACCTGATCGCGGAAGCCGTGGTGGCGATGGAATTCAAGGCTGCCGCCGAAGACCTCGGCCGCATCTGCCATCCGCACCCGTCGCTGTCCGAAGTCATGCGCGAAGCCGCACTCGCTACCGACAAGCGCGCGCTCAACATGTAATGCAGCAGGGCAGGGCGACGGCCGCAAGGCCGCGTCCGGCTCGCGGTACTTGCATCACGTACAGAGGCGGACGGGTTCGAACCCGCTCCGCCTTTACTCATTTGTGGCCCACGAAATGAACGTCACCGAATACTACGAATCAGAACTGCAGAAACGGGGATATAAACCGGATGCGGCGCAGCGCGTCGCCATCGATCGGCTGCAGCGGTGCTACGACGAGTGGGTCGAATACAAATCGCGTCGCTCGAACGCGTTCTGGAAGCTCATCAATCGCCCGGATCTGCCGCGCGGCGTGTACATGTGGGGCGGCGTGGGGCGCGGCAAGAGCTTCCTGATGGACAGCTTCTATGCGGTCGTGCCGGTGCAGCGCAAGACGCGTCTGCATTTTCACGAGTTCATGCGCGAAGTGCATCGCGAACTCGAAGAACTCAAAGGCCAGTCCGATCCGCTCGACGAACTCGCGCGCCGCATTGCGAAGCGCTATCGCCTGATCTGCTTCGACGAATTCCACGTCTCCGATATCGCGGACGCGATGATTCTCTATCGTCTGCTCGACCGTCTGTTCGAGAACGGCGTGCAGTTCGTGATGACCTCCAATTACGACCCGGATCTGCTGTATCCCGATGGCCTGCATCGCGACCGCATGCTGCCCGCCATCGCGTTGATCAAGGAAAAGCTCGATGTCCTGAATGTCGATGCCGGTATCGATTATCGCCAGCGCACGCTCGCGCAGGTCGAGGTCTATCACACGCCGCTGGGCGCGGCAGCCGACAAGGCGCTGCGTCATTCGTTTACGGATCTGGCTGCGGTGCCGGACGAAAGCCCGATCCTGCGCATCGAAAAGCGCGAACTGAAGGCGCTGCGAAAAGCCGATGGCGTGGTGTGGTTCGACTTCGCGACGCTGTGCGGCGGCCCGCGCTCGCAGAACGACTATCTCGAACTGGCCAGCCGTTTCCACGCGGTCATTCTCTCCGACGTGCCGCAGATGTCGCCGCGCATGGCCTCCGAGGCGCGCCGCTTCACCTGGCTCATCGACGTGTTCTACGACCACAAGGTCAAGCTGCTGATGTCGGCGGCGGTGCCGGCCGAGGATCTCTATCCCGAAGGGCCGATGGCGAACGAATTCACGCGCACGGTCTCGCGTATCGTCGAAATGCAGTCGAAGGAATATCTGGAAACGCCGCGTCGGATCGTCGATACGTCGTTGACCTGATTGTTGGCGGGCGTGGCGGGTGGGGCGCGATAGCGGTCTGTCATCCCGAAATAGTGCTCGAAGCGTGTTTTCAAGATTCGGACTCGTCTGATATGGGCGGCCCGGTCAAGTCGATATCTTGTGTCAGGACTGGTTCTGACAAAGGAGTAGACCATGACCCCGCATCGCGATATTACCGAGGAAGAATGGCAGCGCATCATTCCGCTGCTGCCCGAATTGCGCCCGCGCTCGGAAATGCGCGGCCGGCCACTCGCCAACACCCGTTCGGTGCTCAACGGCGTCCTGTGGGTCATGTATAGCGGCGCAACCTGGTCGGCCATGCCGCGCCGTTACCCTTCGTATCAAACCTGCCATCGCCGCTTCAAGGCATGGCACGACGAAGGCGTGCTCAAGACCGTGATGGCCGAGCTTTTCGGCGAAGAAGGCGTCGCCCTGTGCGAGATCATCGAAGCACGCATGCGCAAGCATCTGAGCCGCGCGGAAAAAGCCGCGGCGCGTGTGCAGGACGGTCTGCCGCCGGCGCCGCGCAATTCGCCGTTCAGCCCTGCGGTGGCGCAAGGTGTGTTGCCGTCGCTGGGCTATCGCTCGGTGTATCGGCATACGGCTTGATACCGCGCGCAATCGCTCGATAGCCGCCTGAAATGAAACGAGGCCGCCTTGCATTCAAGGCGGCCTCGTTGTTTTTATCTGCGCGGTGCAGTCGCGCCATGCAGTCTGCTTTACGGTGTTATTGCTGACGCACCCACGTCTGCGAGCGGCCCAGCAGCGAGATGCCCATATAGCCGCGCACGACCAGTTTCTGGCCGCCGTCTTCGGTGTGCATCTTGCAGCGATAGATCTTGCCGTTTTCCGGATCGAGGATGTTGCCGCCATCCCATTCGTCGCCGGCCTTCTTCATACCGTCGATGATCGTCATGCCGAGGATCAGTTGATCCTTGCGCGCATCGGTACAGGCGGAGCAGCGGCGATCGGGTTGATCGTTCGCACCCAGACCCTTGATGACCTTGCCGGAGAGCGCGCCGCTGCCGTCGTCGCTGATCTGCACGAGCGCTTTCGGCTGGCCGGTATGATCGTCGATGGTCTGCCACACGCCGACCGGCGAATTTGCTTGTGCGTGCGCCGCGACCACGGCGCCGAGCAGCGCGCCGGCCAGCGCGATCTGACGCGCTGCGCGTGCCAATGCCGGATTGAATGCCTTCATGTGTCTTCCTCCACTGATGTTTATCTATGTATGTACCGCTTCGCGTCGGGCCGCGTGAGCACGACGGTCAGGGCAGGATACGCGAAAGCGCCGCCCGCGTTTGCGAGGAGAAACTCTAGTCGGCGGGTACGGCCGCGCGGCGCACGGCGCATACCCGCTCGTGAGATCGGTTCGGATCAGTTCAACTGATACGAGAACGTCGCGTTGAAGCGCGGGCTGCGCGACGGGCTCTCGACCGGTGCATCGGCGAGCGCCTTTGCAACGGAGAGATCCACGCTGTAGTAGCGCCCGTCGGTGAGACGGAAGCCGATCGCCGCCGACGAAAGCCGCGAAGGCGAGGGCGTGCCCGCATGCAGATAAACGCGCGCCATATCGAACGACACGTACGGCGTGATCGTCTGCAGCCACACGGAGCCGATCTTCAACGGCCGGTTCAATTCGAGCGAATACGCCCAGCCCGAATCGCCCGATGCTTCGCCTGGCTGATAGCCGGCCGCGAAGCGTTGCGCGCCGAACGAAATCTGTTCGGAAGTGGGCAACGACACCGGGCTGTACTGGCCGTTCGCGGCGACCGTGGTGCCAAAGCCCATCGGCCATTCGTTGGTCTGCGAGAACGACGCATTGGTGCGCACGAAATTCAGCGATGCCGGATTTTGCAGCGCAAGCCCCGGAATATTGGTATCCGCCGACTTCGACGCGCCCAGAATGTTGAACGCCTTCGCCACGCCAATGCTCGCCTTGCGCACCTGACCGGTTTGCACATCGGTGTAATCGGCCTGCAACTGGATCACGCGCACCTGCGAGGTCAAGCCATACTGCAGCCCGTTGACGGTGTTGTGATAGCGGTCTTCGTCATGCGTCGCGTAGGCGCTGACCGTACCCACCACGCTGCGCGTATTGCTGAGCAGCAGCGGATACGACAATGATCCCGTGATCTTGTCGCTGATCACCGTGCGCTCGACGTAGTTCGGCAAGCCGGGATTGTCGGTGGGGTTTCCTCGGTAGTGCGAAGCATCCACTTTCGCCACGAGGCCGTTGCTCGCGATCGGCACCGATGCGTGCGCGGCGAGATACGTCACGTTATCGCGTCCCTTGGGCAGCAGCGCTGAAACACTCAGCTGCTCGCCGAAGGGCGTGAGGCCGTTTTCGGTCAGCGTGAGCAGACCTTGCACGCCGGGGTGATTGAAATCGATCCCGGTGCTGATGTCATAGGGTTTTTGCGTGGCGTCCAGTTCGAGCGTGGTCGCGCCGTCGGTGCTGGTGGGCGGCGGCACGTTGGCCTTCACCTTGAGCCCCGGCAGCAGGCCGAGCACGTTGATATAGCGCTGGAACGTGGCGGTGCGCAGCGGCCGGTCATCGACGATATGAGCGGCGATCGCGCGCATCTTGTCTTCGAGCTTGCCCGGCTTGCCGGTGACTTTCACCGCGCTCACATAACCTTCGACCACGGTGATGCGCACCACGCCGCCCGCAAAATCCTGCGCGGGCACGAACGCGAACGAGAGCGCATAACCGCGCTCCTGATACAGCTTCGTCACGCCGTTGGCCGTCTCGATGAGCTGGCCGATCGTGATGTCGTGATTGGCGAGCGGCGCGAAGCGTTTCGCGACCTCGTCGAATGGAATCGATTTCACGCCCTCGACCTTGAACGTGGTCGGCGTGATATGCGTAGCGAGTAACTGCTGCAACTGCGGCGTCTGCTGTTCCACCTGCACCGTGACATTCGGCGCCTTCTGTGGAGCATTGATCTGAGGCAGTGCGTCGAGCGGGTTCCCTGCTGCTGGATTACCGCCCGACGCCGGCCTGCTTTGCTGTGCTACTGCCACCCCCGTCAAGCCGCTGCCCGCCATTACTCCCAACGCGGCGAGCACGGCCCATTCTGCGACTGCGCCTTTCATCGGACTGCCCTCGGACTTGTCGGACGACGCGCACCGGTTCCCTGGAACATCCGGTGCGCGCCGCCTCTTTCTGTCGCCTTTGCGGCGATCTGTGGCTCCCTGATTGCCTGTGTTTTTTATTCCTGCGTACTACGTACGACCTGTCCCTGTCATGCCTGGGCCAGACGCGGCGCGGTATCCCTCTCCGGACCCTGCGCCACGCAGCGCCCATGTTGCCCGATGATTGTTGCGCGCGCTACGGCAGCTTGTGGAGCAAGCTGCTCAGTAGTCCCCCCGATGTACTCGTGGTGCCAGAACTGCTTGAAGAACTCGTGCCCGTGGTCGAACCGAGCGTGCCCGTTACCGTGCTGACGAGCGCCGTCACCGGTTGCAGCAGCGCCCCTGCGCCGCTCGTGGTCGTGGTGCCCGTGGTGCCGCTGGTTGCCGTGCCGGTCGCCGAGCCTGCCGTCGACACCACACCCGAAAGCAGGCCGCCGACGATCGGCACGCCCGACAGGCCGCTGGTGAGCGCGCTCGTGCCGCTGGTCGTGCCGGTCAGGCTCGTGATGGTGCCGAGCGGCGAGCTGCCGAGGCCGAGGCTCGCAATCACCGCGTTGAGCGGGCCGAGCGGGCCGTTGGCGGAAACGCCGGTCGGCGTGCCGCTGGCGACGACGGCCGTGGTGCCGCCGACGAGGCTCGTGATCAGACCGGGAATCGGCGCAGCGCCGTTCGCGGCGTTCGGATCGACAAGGCCGCCCGCGTTGGTGACAGTGTTGCCGAGTGCGCTGACGAGCGTGCCCACGTCCGCGCCGACCGGCGAAAGCGGTCCGAGCGCGCCGCTCGTGCTCGTGCTTGCCGTCGAGGTGATCGTCGCGCCGGCCGTTTGCACCGCGCCGCCGAGTTGCGCGAGCAGCCCCGAGACCGGCGTGCCCAGGCCCGTCGAGGTACCTACTTGCTGCGTGACGAGGCCGGCGGTCAGCACGATCGGCGTGATTGCCGTGCTGATCGGCTGCGTGATTTCCTGCACCGGCACCGAAGAGAGCGCGTTGCCGAGCATCTTGCCGGTGGCGTTGACGGTGCTGGCCGTGGTGTCGAGCACGTTGGCGACAGGCGTGGTGACGGGGGCGAGCGGCGAAAGCGGGCCGCTGCCCAGACCGTTGACCGTCGTGCCGAGGCCTTCGACCACACCGCTGGTGGCGCTCACGACATTGCCGAGACCGGCGACGGTCGTGCCGACCGGATTGGCCGTCGAGCCGGTCTGGCCGAGCCCGTTCGAGACGGCGTCGGCGAGTGCGCTGGCGACCGTACCGGTGCTCGATACCGTCGAGCCGAGGCCCGAGGTGACCTGCGAGCTGACGCCGCCGGGCAGGGTGGTCGAGCTGATCGCGTTGCCGAGATCGTCGGTGGTCTTGGCGACGGCGGTGACCACGCCGGACGTGCCGGTCGAGCCGCTGGTGCTGCCGCCCGAGCTCGAACCACCCGAGGTCGAACCGCTGGTGCCGGTGCCGCTGCTGGTCGAGCCGGTCGTGCTGGTGCTGCCGTCCGAGCCCGTCGAGGCCGAGGGCGGCGTGTAGCCGCTGCCGCCGCAGGCCGCGACGCTGCAGGCGATGGCCGCGGCGAGGGCGCTCAGGCGCAGGGTGCGCACGACTGCGGCGCGGGCGCTGTTGTCTTCGATATTGGCTTCGATATTCGCGTTTTGCTTCGATTCGCTGGCGCGGCGCGCGGCGGTAATCGAGTTGAATCGGCTGGACATGACGCTGTCTCCTGATCGAATGGGGACGTTGATGCGAATTGAGTAATGTGCGATGGGCGAGTGCGGGCCGCTTACTTCTTGCCGCCGAGCAGGCCGCCTACGAGCGACGTGAGGCCGGAAAGCGGGCTGGTCGTGCTGCTGCCCGAGGTGCCGCCCGTCAGCGAGCTGAGCGAAAGCGCCGGCGTCGTGCTCGAGCTGCTCGTCGAGGTGGACGAAGTCGACGTGCTGGTGGTCTTCGTGCCCGCCGCGACAGCCGCGCCCGCGACGATCGAACCGCCTGCCGTGCCCACGCTGTTCACCGTGCTCGTGAGCGTGCCGACCACGCCGGAGACGAGGCTCGTAACCGGTGCGAGCGCGCCGGTGCTGCCGCCCGTGGCCGAGGTGAGCGCCGAGGTCACCGTCGTCAGCGCGCCCGTGACCGGAGCGAGCGGGTTGCTGCCGCTCGAGCTGGCCGTCACGCCCAAGCCAGCGCCGACGCCAACCGTGGTGGTGCTGCCCGTCGAGCTGCTCGTTGCGCCCGTGAGGCCGCCGGTGAGCGTGCTCAGGAGGCCGGTGACCGGATTCGTGCTGCTCGAGCTGCTGCCCGTCAGCAGATTGCCGGCGGTCGCGACCGTCGAGCCGGTATCGGAGACGAGGTTGCCGAGGCCCGTCGTGACCGGGTTCGAAGTGCTGGACGAGGCGACCAGCGAGCCGGCCGTCTGCAGGCCGCTACCGAGCGTTTGCAGCAGACCCGCGACCGGCGTGCCGAGACCCGTGGCCGTGCCGACCGTTTGCGTCGTCGAAGCGACCACCGAGGTGATCGGCGTGATCGCCGAGCTGAGCGTTTGCGTGACCTGTTGCACCGGGCCCGTCGAGAGCGCGGTCGTCAGCGTGCTGCCGGCGTTCGTCACGGCCGTGCCGAGCGTGCTGACCGCGGTGCCCAGCGGCGTCGTGACGGCTGCCAGCGGCGCGAGCGTGCCGCTGCCGAGACTCGTGACGAGTGCGCCCGTGCTGGTGACCGCCTTGCCTGCGTCGCTGACGACGCCGCCCGTGCTGGACAGCGTGGTGCCGACCGGGTCGCTCGTCGAGCCGAGCTGGCCAAGACCCGATGCGAGGCCGGTGCCGAGCGTCGAGACTGCGTCGCCGACGTTCTGCACGATGCTGCCTGCGGCCGTCGTCGTCGACGAACTGACGCCGGGCAGCGAGGTCGAGGCAATCGTGGTGCCGACGCCCGTCACCGTCGAGCCCAGATCGCTGACTACGCTGCTGGTCTTGGCAACAACCTGGCCGACGGCATTGGCCGAAGTGGCGGTGCCGGTGCCGGTCCCGGTACCCGTGCCGCCGCTGCTGGTGTCGCCCGAGCCGCTACCCGAACCGCTGTCGCCGGTCGTGGTGCTGCCGGTGCCCGAATCGCCGGTGGTGGTGGTGCCGGTGCTGCTGTCCCCGGTGGTCGTGCTGCCGCTCGTGCCGGTGCTGCCGTCGCTGCTGGTCGATCCGCTGGTGCCGCTCGTGCCGCCGCTGGTTTCCAGGGAACCGCTGCCGCTCGAACCGGTGCCGCTGCTCAGCGATCCCGATCCACCGCAGGCGGTCAGGGAAAGCAGGGTGGCGATCGTGGCTGCGATGGCCGTGAGGCGTGCTGCGTGTGCAATGCGCTGGTTGTTCATGGTGTGCCCTCGTCTCGTATGGTGTGTGTGTTGTCTTGTGTTTTGTGCTCGGTTTGTCAGACCTGCGCCTCTTACACTGCAACAGCTGTGCCAATTCGAAATCGCACCTGAAAAACAGAGTCATTCGCGTCTTGAGGATTTCGTCTAATCAAGGCGTGACAAGCCTTTGACGGATCGTTTCGTCAAACGAATAAAGCGGATCGAAACGGGGGGTAACGGCGCGGCATGCGTTACGTCACGTAACGTGGCGCGCGTGGTGTTACGCGCGGCGGGGGTAACGACATCAACGTTTATGCGTATTGGGAAATCGCATGCTCGGCAGACGCCTTGCGTGTGAATGAATCGTGGCGCTCGCACACATTTATGCGGTTAAACGTTTGGCGTAAAAATGGTTTTCGAGTCCTGAATAGTTATGTAATGGTTTATCCCGAGTCAGCGCTAAAACAGCTATGCCGATAATGACGTTACGACCTGTCTGTTGCGTAACGAACGATTGCGTAACGTTTTGGGTTACGCTATAAAAAACGCACTGGCACAAAACAACACAAAGCAGAGCTGCACGTGGGCAATACCGAGGGGAATGCTTACGATTCGGCCATCGTTGTTGACGGACCGTCATGAGTCCGTGGACCGGATGTATCGGCGCTATTCAAATAGCATACGCAGGCGCCGATGCAGATCAGCGTGAGAGCGCTATAAAAGAGAGAGGGCCGAAATGAACAAGCTGTTCAAGCAATTCATCAAGTCGGAAGACGGGGTTACGGCGCTGGAATATGGGCTCATCGCGGGGCTCATTGCCGTGGTCATCGTAGCGAGCGTCACGAGTCTGGGTACCAAGCTGGAATCGGTATTCACTTACATTACGTCGCAGATTTCCGTTCCGTAACACAGGGACGGACGAATGGCGCGCGGCGTGATTGCTATTGACGATCGCGCAAATTCATTCAGCTGAACGTAGCAGTTGCGCTGTACGTGCGCCGTTGATCCGGCATGCGCGGTGTGCCTGCACGTCTATCCGCGATGACTTCATTGATCTCCAGCCTCGTGTTCGCGGCGTGGGCGGTGGCGGTCGCTGTCTGCGACTGTCGCGCCCGACGCGTGCCGAACCTGCTCGTGGGCGCCGGCTTGTGCGCCGCGCTGGCGGCAGCGTGCATGCACGCGGGACCGGCGCATCTCGGCGTTCTTCATGCGCTGGCAGCGGCGGCCGTGGGGCTGGCGGCGCTGATGCCGTTTTTCGTGCTCGGCATGATGGGAGCGGGCGACGTCAAGGTCTTTGCGGTGCTCGGCGCGTGGTGCGGGATGCCGGCGCTGGTCGATCTGTGGGTCGTTGCAAGCATCGTTGCGCTCGTTCATTCGTTCGTCATGCTGACTATGTTACGAAATCGCTCGCGTACCGTTACGTCAGGTGTGTCGGCAACGTCTAGCGCATCGGGAAAACGGCGTGGTGCGCCCTATGCCGCATTCCTTACGGTGCCGGCGCTCGTGTGGCTGGCGATCCAGATGACGCCTGGAGGCCTGCAATGAGTCCGCGTGCGTTCACGCAGCAGGCTCGCGAGGAAGGCTTGCGCAAAAACAGCTGCAATCGACGTGCCGCACGCCGAGGGCGCGCGGCTGGCCGTCATCGGCAGGGCGGAGTCGCCGCTATCGAATTCGCGCTCGCTTTTCCGCTGTTCTTCGTGATCCTCTACGCGATCGTGATGTACAGCATGATGTTTCTCGTGCAGCACAGCCTGACTTCGGCCGCCGCGGAAGGCGCCCGTGCGGCGCTCGCCTACCAGTACGCGACGACCACGTCGGCGGCGCTCACCAGTCGGGCCAGTGCGGCCTGCACGCGCGCGCTGGCGAGCGTGAGCTGGATGGCGCAGGCGCCGAGCTGCGCGCAGACCATCAGCACGGCGCCGGCCGGTTGTACCAGTAACACAGCGATGGACTGTGTGCAGATCACGCTGACCTATCCGTGGAGTTCGAAGCCGTTGCTGCCGCCGTTACCGTTGATGGGATTGATATCGCCGACCACGCTCGCGGGCCAGGCCACGGTGCAACTCGATCCGGTAAATATCCTGTGAAGCCCGTCCCCGACATTGCCGGCCTTATGCCACACGCAGCACGTTCCGCACTTCCTGTACGCATCTGGAATCATCGTTGATGGCCAATCTGACAAAAATTGCTGCAGGACTCCTGATCGCTGCCGCGCTCATGCTCGGGATATTCGCAATCATGATGTGGCGTCGCGCGCCGGCGCCGCAACCGGTCGCGCAGCCCGCGGCCACCATGCAGGCCCTGACGCCCGTCGTGGTCGCCACGCGTACCTTGAGCGCGGGCCAGCCGATTCCCGCCGACGCGCTGCGCGTGCAGCCGCTGCCGATTCACCCGATCGGCTCGGTGGGCGACAGCGCGCTCGTCGCAGGCCGCGTGCCGCTGACCGATATCGCCGCCGATACGCCGGTGCTCGATCAACAGCTTTCCTCCAGCCTTGCCGCGAGCCTCGCAGCGGGCGAGCGCGCCGTGGCCGTGAAGGTCGATGAAACCAACGCGGTGGGCAACCAGTTGCACGCGGGCAACTTTGTCGACGTGTTCTTCACGCTGCGCCGCGACGGCGGCGGCACGGGCGCGGGCGAAGTGGGCCGCACCCAGGCGCGTCTGCTGATCTCGAAGGCGCGCGTGCTGGTGTTCGGCTCGCAAGCCGAAGACGGCATGGCCAACGGTCAGCGCACCAGCAACTTCGGCGCGCAGAACGCCGTGCCGCGCACGGCGGTGCTCGCCGTGCCGGTGACGCAGGTCGATCAGCTATCGCTTGCGCAAAGCCAGGGACAACTGATCCTCGCGCTGCGCAATCCGACCGACGACGATCAGGTCGATCCGACGGCGTTCGGTCCGCAGCCGGGCGTACTGAAAGTGGTTTCGAAAGACACGCCGGAAGGCACGACGCGCGCCGCAGCGGGGATCGCGCTCGACCAGCTGGCAGGCGGCAGCGCACCGAAGCCGGTTGCGCCGGTCGTGCCGCGTCAGGCGGGCGCACCCGCACGCGGCGGACTCGAAGTGATACGGGGTGGGCGAGCCGAAACGGTCGCCTGGTAAGCGGAAAAAAACGCGCCGCGCATGACGTGGCCGCAGACAAAACAAGCAGGAACACGATGACGATTACGAGGATTTTTGCCGTGGCTGTGGCCGCGTCCGCTTGCGCCGGCGGTCTCGCTCTCGCCACTTCGATCGCGCTGGCTGCGCCGCCTGTGCGCGGCGCGTCGGCGGCAACGGAGCCGCTGCCGTCGAGCTTCGATATCGCGGTGGGCGAGCAGCGCACCTTGCCGGTCACGGGCGCGCTCACGCGCGTGGCGGTGGGCGACCCGTCGGTGGCCGACGTGCTGGTGGTGCGCGGCGACCGGCGCGGCGGTCTGCTGCTGGTCGGCAAGGGTGCGGGCACCACCAATGTGATGGTGTGGGAAAGCGGCGTGCAGCGCACCTTCGTCGTCAACGTGACGACCAATGCGGCGCGCGCGCTGCTCGGTCCCGGCACGCCCGACGTCAAGGTGCTGGGCGGCACGGCGATCATCACCGGCAGCGCCGCGACGATGGAGCACCATCAACGCGCGGTCGATGCGGCCGAGGGCTCGGTGGGCGCAAGCGGTAAGGGCAGCAAGAGTGGCGGCGGTAACGGAGCGAATGGCGGCAAGGATGCGAGCGGTGGCGGCAGCGGCGACGGCAACGTGCTCGACACGTCGACGATCGCCACGCGCGCGGTTGTGCAGGTGGACGTGCGGGTCGTGGAATTCAGCCGCACGGTCCTGAAGGAAATCGGCTTTAACTTTTATCGCCAGAACAACGGTTTTTCGTTCGGCACGTTCTCGCCGTCGTCGGTCAGTTCGTCGAGCACGGGCTCGTCGGGTTCGTCGATCTCGGCGGGCTTGCCGATTTCCTCGGCATTCAACCTGGTGTTTTCGTCGGCTTCGCATGGACTGTCCGCCGACCTGAGCCTGATGGAGACGAACAACCTCGCACGCGTGCTGGCGGAGCCGACGCTCGTGGCGCTTTCAGGCCAGAGCGCGAGCTTCCTCGCAGGCGGCGAGATTCCGGTGCCGGTGCCGCAGGCGCTGGGGTCGACGTCGATCGAATACAAGCCGTACGGCATTGGGCTGTCGCTCACGCCGACCGTGCTGTCGCCCGAACGTATCGCGCTGAAGGTGGCGCCGGAGGCGAGCCAGCTCGATTACACGAACGCCGTGACGATCAGCGGCGTGTCGGTGCCCGCGCTCACCACGCGCCGCACGGAGACGACGATCGAACTCGGCGATGGCGAAAGTTTCGTGATCGGCGGCCTGATCGATCGCGAGACGGCTTCGAATGTGAACAAGGTGCCGCTGCTCGGCGACCTGCCGGTGATCGGCGCGTTTTTCAAGCAGTTGAGCTATCAGCAGAACGAGAGAGAACTGGTGATCGTGGTCACGCCGCATCTGGTGTCGCCGATGGCGAAGGGCGCAAAGCTGCCCTCGTCGCCGGGCGAGCTGGCCGAACAGCGTAATGCGCCGGTATGGCGCGCGCTGATCGGCGGGGCGGCGGCGCGCGAGCCGGTGCCGGGATTTTTGCCTTGAGTTGCACAGGAGAGGATTCGGTGCTGACGCCCGGGTTCGTCTCAACAGGAGCCAGTGATGAATGCGAGAGCGCACTTGATGACTGAACGCACCGTGGCGGACTCGTTCGTGTTCGCCTCGGCGAACGACGCGCACGCGCGATGGTTGGCGCAGACGCTCTTTTCTGCGGGCAAGGTGGAATCGGTTGCGCTCGACCCTGGGCTGGTCGCGCAGCGCATTTCCCAGCACATGCCATCGCTGCTGCTGGTGGATTTTTCGCAGGGACGCGGCGCGGTCGCGAGCGCCGTCGCCGCCGCCGCGCATGCCGCGTTTCCGGGTCTGCAGGTGGTCGCGCTCGGCACGCTGAGCGAACCGGAAAGCGCGCTTTCCGCGCTGCGCGCCGGCGTGCGCGATTTCGTCGATGTAGCCGGCGACGGTGAGGATGCCTTAAGAATCGTCAAGCAGGTTCTCGACAATCGCGTCGAACCGGTGAGCCGTCATGGCCGTCTCACGGTGCTGCTCGGCGCGCGCTCGGGCATGGGCGTGACGACGCTGGCCGCGAGCCTGGGCGCCATGCTGGCGCGCAAGGGCGCGCCGACCAACCGCCACGCCGCCTTGCTCGATCTTGGCCTGCCGGCTGGCGACGGCGCGCTGCTGCTGAACGCAGGCAACGGTTTCAGTTTCGTCGATGCAGTGCGCAATCTGAATCGCTTCGATCAGACCTTCGTGCACACGGCGCTCGCGCGTCACGAGAGCGGGCTTGCGCTGACCACGCTGCCATCGGATCTCAGTGCGTTTCGCGAAGTGTCCTATCAGTCGGCGGTGGCGTTGCTCACGCGTCTGCGTGCGTTCTTCGACCAGCAGATCGTCGATCTGGGCGGCTTCACCAATAGCGAATTCGTGCATGAAGTGGCGCAGGCGGCGGACCAGGTCTGGCTGGTGTGCGACCAGAGCGTCGCCTCGATCGTCACGGCGTCGCGCCAACTGGAAACGCTGCGCGAGGCGGGCGTCGAGAACGATCATCTGCGCCTCGTCATCAACCAGTACGAAGCGGAAATCGACCTGAGCGCGGCGCAGATCGCCGAGCGTCTGGGGATCGAGCTCGCCGGCGCGCTACCCGCGCGCCGCGTGGCGCTGTGTCAGGCCGCCAATCGCGGCCAGTTGCTGGCCGACAGCTCGCCGCGCGATCCGTACGTGCGCGCGCTCGAAGCGCTTGCGGCACAACTCGACGGCATGCGCTCGCGCACGCCCAACAAACTTGACGCGTTGCGGCGCCCGTTGCGCGGTCTTTTCCCTCACTCATCGAAGCGTTCGTAGACCATGGCGGATAACATCGAGTTTGCCGACGACGCGCCGCTGTTCGCGCATAGCCAGCAGTTCCAGGACATCAAGAACGCCGCGCACGAGCACCTGCTCACGCGCATCGAAGAGCTGGGCGCCGAATTCGGCCGCTGGTCGCGCCACGCGATCAACCAGTTCGTCGATCTGGAAATTGACAGCTTCGTGCGCCTGCGCCACATCCCGATCAACGAAAGCGAGGTGCGCGCGATTGCCGAGGCGCTCACCAAGGAGCTGGCGGGCTTCGGGCCGATCGAGGATCTGCTGTCCGACCCGGCCGTCGAAGACATTCTCATCAACGGCTATAACGACGTGTACGTGTCGCGCCACGGGATTCTCGCCAAGATTCCGGTGCGCTTCTCCGATAACGCCCATCTGCTGCGGATCGTGCGGCGCATTCTTGCGCCCATCGGCCGTCGGCTGGACGAATCGAATCCGATGGTCGATGCGCGTCTGCCCGATGGCGGCCGTATCAACGTGGTCATCGAGCCGCTGTCGCTGGCGGGGCCGATCGTTTCCATCCGCAAGTTCCGCAAGGACCCGCTACGCCCCGACGATCTGGTCAACAACGGCACCTTTGGCACGGAGATTGGTGCGCTGTTCGAAGCGGCCGTGCAGTCGCGCTGCAATATTCTGGTGTCGGGCGGCACCAGCTCGGGCAAGACCTCGCTGCTCAACGCGCTGGCGTTCTACATTCCCGATGTCGAGCGCGTCGTGACGATCGAAGACACGGCCGAACTCTCGCTCAATCACCCGCATGTGGTGCGGCTAGAAAGCCGCCCGGGCGGTTTCGACGGCGTGGGCGTGGTGACGATCCGCGACCTGTTGCGCAATACGCTGCGGATGCGCCCCGACCGCATTATCGTGGGCGAAGTGCGCGGCGGCGAAGTGCTGGAAATGCTGCAGGCGATGAACACGGGCCACGACGGTTCGATGGCGACGGTGCATGCTTCGTCGCCGCGTGAATGCCTTTATCGCCTGGAAATGCTGGCGGGCTTCGCGGGTTTTCAGGGCACGGAAAACAGCCTGCGCCGCCAGATCGCCAATGCGATCGATTTCATCGTGCAGATCGGGCGTCTTTCCAACGGCCGACGCCGGATTCTTTCGGTTACCGAAGTAACCGGTCTCGCCGACAACATCATCGCGACCCAGGAGTTGTACCGCTACGAGCCGGCCACGACGCCCGACGGCGAGGAAGTCGACCGCTGGGATTCGCTCGGCATCCACCCGCATTCGCCGAAGCTTGCGCGCTTCCGCCAGGCGGTGTCGGCGTCGTCGAACTTCGGTTTCGGCGGCGGGCGCGATGGAGGATTCAATGTCTAGCGCGATCGCGCTCGCTGTGGGGCTCGCGCTGTTGTGCGCGGGCGCCGGGCTGTTGCTCTGGCAGCGTGCGCAGCAGCGCACGTCGCGCGAGCGCGTGACGCGTTTCGTCGATAGCCGCGTGGCGGCTGCGAACCCCGGCGCGGCGACCGCCGTAGTGGGCACCGCAGGATTCAGCAGCGGCGGTTTCGCGGGCGCCACGGCCGGTGGTGCCGCGGGCGGCGCGAAGGGCGCTTTGAAAGGGGCATCGAAAGGCGCATCGAATGCCGATTCGTTGCGTGCGGCCTATGTCGGCGGCAATGTGGCGACGCGCGGCGGTGCGGGCTCGACGGCATCGGCAGGATCGGCATCGGCAGCGGTGCCGGTCTCCACGCTGCAGCGCTGGCGCCTGCGTCTGGCGCTCGCGTTCCAGCACACCTTGAGCCGTGCGGGCATCGTCGATGCACGCAAGCCGCTCGCGTTCATCGGCTTCGTGACGTTCGCGCTGACGTTGTGGGCGCTGATTCTCGGCGGCGCGGCGGCTGCCATCGCGATGCTGGTGGCGATAACGGTCTTTGTCGCCTTCATATTGTCGATGCGCATGCAACGGCGCCGCACGCGCATCGTGGCGCAATTGCCGTCCTTTCTCGATGGCATCGTGCGGCTGATCGTACTTGGTAATAGCGTTCCGGCGGCGTTCCAGGCCGCGCTCGTGACGACCGAAGCGCCGCTGCGCGAATGTCTCGATCACGTTTCGCGCATGCTGCGCTCGGGTGTCGAAATCGACCGCGCGCTGCACCAGGTTTCGCAGGTCTATCGAACCGGCGAACTCGAACTCGTGGGCGCGGTGCTGCGTTTGTCGGTGCGTTACGGCGGCCGCGCGGACGTGATGCTCGAACGCATGGCGACCTTCATGCGCGACCTCGAACAGGCGCAGCGCGAACTGGTCGCGATGTCGGCGGAAACGCGGCTTTCCGCCTGGGTGCTGGCGCTGCTGCCGATCGCTATCGGCGGGTTTCTGATCGTGACTAACCCGAAGTATTTCGGTGCGATGTGGAACGACGGCTCGGGGCGCATGCTCGTCTATGTGGCGGTCGGCCTGCAGGTCGCCGGCGCGTTCCTGCTGTATCGCCTCACCCGTATCAGGGGGGTGATGTGAGCGCGCAGGCTTTCGGTACGCTCGCCTTGCTGCTCGGGGCCCTCGGATGTGCGTTGCTGGCCGTGCTGGCATGCCAGCGGATCGCTGCGTCGCGCAAGAGCGCGCGCACGCTCGAACAGGCGATCGCACGCACCGGCGCGGCTAGCGGCATGGGCGGCGCAGCGGCAGCGCAGGGCGGTGCGGCGGGATCAGCAGGATCAGCAGGATCAGCAGGATCGGCGCGCAACGCATCGGCGAATCCTGAAGTGGCGGCTAGCGCCCGCAAGCGCAACGGCTTACCCGGTCTGGTCGATTCGCTCAGCAATCTGGGCGTGCGTTGGCTCGATACCTCGCTGGGCCGGCTGATCGTCGCCGAGGAAGACCGGCGTCTGCTCGATCAATGCGGTTACGCCGACGCCCGCTCGCGTGGCCTGTATTTCGTCATTCGTATCGCCAGTGCGCTGCTGCTTGCCGTGCTGGGTGCTTCGTACGCCATTGCGCACGACAGCAAGGCGATTCCATATGCAGCGTTTGGCTTGCTGATTGGCTTTCTTTTGCCGAAGTTCGTGGTTGGCCGTCGCGCGCACCGCCGTCTCGACTCCGTCGCCGACGAATTGCCGATGCTCGTCGATCTGCTGCGTTTGCTGCAAGGCGTCGGGCTGTCGCTCGACCAGAGTCTGCAGGTGCTGATCAACGAATTCCGCCTCGTGCTGCCGGTGCTGGCCAGCGAAATGGAGATCGCGCAGCGCCAGTTCGTGACCGGCCGTACGCGCGAGCAATCGCTGCAACGCATGGCGACGATCTACGAAAACGAAGACCTGCGTGCGGTGATCCGCCTGCTGGTGCAGGTCGACAAACACGGCGGCGCGGTGCAGGAACCGCTCAAACAGTTCGGCGAACGTCTGCGCGAAGTGCGCCGGGCGACGCTGCGCGAGCGCATCGGCAAGCTCACGGTGCGCATGACCGGCGTGATGGTGGTGACGCTGTTGCCCGCGTTGCTGATCGTCACGGCCGGGCCTGGCGTGATTGCCGTCCTGCATTCGCTGTCACAGATCCATCGTTGAGGCCCAACGTCGCAATGCCATGAATACGGCCGGAATCGTCATGAAGAATTTCACAGTGGTCACACGCACACACACACGCCGCGCGCGTGCCTGGATGCCTCGCCTTGCGCTGGGCGCGAGTCTCGCGATGGCGCTGGCCGCCTGCGGCACGCAGCAAGGGTATGGCGTGGGCCCGCAGGCGCAGGCCGAAATGCAGATGCGCGCCGACTCCAGCAAGGAGGCGAAGCCGGACACGCCGGGGATGTACCTCGGCCTGATCGCGCGCATGCAGGCCGAAGGGATCTATTACGCCTCGCTCGCGCATATCGATGCGTTCGAGCGGCAGTACGGCAAGACGCCCGATTCGATCGTGCTGCGCGCCGACGCCCTGCGCATGACCGGGCAGGCGAGCGCGAGTGCGCTCTCGTACGCGCAGTTGCTCGATACGCCGCTGGCCGCGCGCGGCCATCGTGGTCTGGGTCTGCTGGCGGGCGCTGCGGGCGACTTCCACAAGGCGGCGCAGGAACTGGCCGAGGCGTCGGCGCTGGACCCGACCGATGCGACCACGCTGTCCGATCAGGGCTATGCGCTGCTGCGCGACGGCGATGTGGCGCATGCGCGCGTGCCGCTGCTCAAGGCACTCGAACTGGATTCGCACAACGCGAAGATCGTCGCCAATGTGGCGCTGCTGCTCGAAGCGAGCGGCAGCGACGCCGACGCGCAGGCCATGATGACGCAGCAGGGCTTGCCGGCCGTCGCACGCGCCGCGGTCATGAGCGATGCGCAGAAAGTGCGCGACGTGCAGCGTGCGCGCGAAGTCGCCGAGCAACGCGAAACGATGGAAAAGCAGGCGCAGCGCGTCGCGAAGATCGCGGCCATTCCGGCGCCGCGCGCGCTGGCGAGCGCGCAGGCGAACTGGCCCAACAGCGAAGTGCAGCCGCGTCTGGTCGAGCGCTTCGCGCAATGACGACGCACGCGTGACGGTGCGACAGCGCTACTGCATCGCGCGGCGAGCAACACGGGGAGAGATGATGAAAACAAACCACATTGAGAATACGTTCGGCATGGTGTGTTCCGGCAAGACGGCAGGCGCAGCGGCAATGTTCGTCGCGGTGGCGATGATGGCGGCGATGTCCCCGGCGGCGCAGGCGCAAGCACAGGCAGACACGCCGGTCGAAGCGGCGAAGGTGTCGAATACCGAAATCGGCCACTCGACTCACGCGTGGCTCGAACTCCAGCGCAGCAACGCCGCAGCCGCGCCCGCGCAGCCGATGCTCGGCGCCGAAGCGGGTTACGCGTGGCAGCGCTACATGAAGTCGTTCGAAACGCCGATTCCGGCCAGCTTCGGATCGACGATGCAGTCCGGCGGCGCTCAGGGTAGCAGCAGCTCGGGCTCGTCGGGTGGCGGCGCGTACTGAGATGGCCTGGCAATTCCGCTGGCTGGTTCGCCGGAGCACGCCCGGGGCGCCCGCGCACCCGGCGTCGCGCCGGCGTGCGTCGTCGTTCGCGCGCGGGCAGCGGTCACGCCAGCGCGGCTCGTTTGCGATCGTCGCGGTGATCGGCATCGTGGTGGCCGTGGCGGCGCTCGGCGTGATCGACGTGGCGAATCTCTATCTGTCCAAACGCGCGCTGCAGAATGTCGCCGATCTCGCGGCGCTGGCCGCCGTGCAGCAGATGGATGACAACTGCGTACAGCCGCTGGCCACCGCGAAGGCGAATGCGTCCAGCAACGGCTTTACCGTGAGCGGCACGAGCAGCACGCTTGCGGTGCAGTGCGGCCGCTGGGATTCGAGCGCGAGCGGCGGCATGACCTTCGTCACGAGCGGCGCCACGTCGCCGCTCAACGGCGTGCAGGTGACGGTCACGAAGGTCGTGCCGTACTTCTTCGTCGGGCCGCAGCGCACGCTGACGGCCAGCGCGACCGCCAAGGCGGCGGTGGTCGGCTCGTTCCAGGTGGGCACTTCGCTCGTGCAGGTGAATCTGCTCAACGGTATGCTCAGCTCGCTGCTGGGCGGCACGTCGGTGACCCTCGATGCGGTGTCGTGGAACGGTCTTGCCAACGCCAACATCAAGATTGCGGATCTGGCCGCCGTGGCGACCTCGGCGGGCACCTATGACGGCTTGCTGGCGGCGCAGACTTCCGTGACCGGGCTCGCCAATATCCTGCTCAAGGCGGTGCAGAAGGACGGCCTGCTCACGGCCAACGTCTCGGCGGCGCAAAACGCGCTGACGGCGATTGCCTCGCTGGTCCCGCAAGGCTCGTCGAACGCCATTTCGCTCGCGTCGATCAGCGGGTCGCAGGCGCTGCTGCAACTGGGCGTCGCCAACGCCCAATATGCCGCCGATGCGACGGTGAACGTGCTGCAGATGCTGATCGTCGGCGCGGAAATCGCGGCGGCGGGCAAGTCGCCGATCGCCCTCAACGTCGATCTGACCGGCCTGAGCGGTGTGCTGCCGGTGAGCGCCAATCTGACGCTGCAGGTGATTTCGCCGCCCACGATTGCGGTGGGCGAACCCGGTTATATCGCTGGCACGACCACGTGGCGCACGATGGCGACGACCGCGCAGATTCTGCTGGGCGTGAACGCCACGATCTCGACGAGCCAGGGCATTGGCTACTATCTGCTGCTGCCTTATCTCCTTGACGTCACCGTGCAGTTGCCGCTCTACGTGGTCGTGGGGCAGGGTCAGGCGTGGCTCCAGTCCGCGCAGTGCGCGGCCACCCGGGCCGCGAGCACGCAGACCATCGGCGTGCAGACCGGGCTGGCCAACGTGTGTATCGGCACGCCGCTGGCGGCGGGCGTGACCGCGAATCAGGTGAGCGGCTTCTCGTGCTCGGGCACGAACTCGCGCTGGACGCTGGCGAGCATCTCGCTGCTCGGCGCGAACGTCGCGACCGTCAGTGCGCCTTCGCTGCAGGTGCCGGTCGTCAGTCCCACGACATCGACACTCGTATTCGACGGCAACGGCAACCCGCTGGCCGGCAATTCGGTGAACTCGAACCAGATTGGCGCGGTGCTGAACAACACGCTCCAGTCGACGGTCACGCAGCTCAGCCAACTGACCGAGAGCTCGAACGGCCTGCAACTGACCTTGCTGTCGGGTGGGCTCGGTAGCGTGCTGAGCTCGCTGCTGCTGGCGCCGGTGAGCGCGCTCATCGACGGCATCGTCATGCCGATCGTTACCACCGTGCTGTCCACGGTCCTCGCCCCCATACTCAGCGGTCTCGACACCGTGCTGATCGGCCCCTTGCTGCAACTGCTCGGTGTCCAGCTCGGCGTCGCGACCGTGACCGACTATCCGCTCGCCTGCGGCGTCGCAACACTCGTCAAATAAGAAGACACGATGCGAACCACCACCCCCATCGAGGAACTCGACCTCTACGTCTGGGAAGGCAAAGCCGATATCGTCGAACGCGTCGCCCGCTGCATGGCGAGCCTCGACGTCGAAGTGATCCGCGCCGACGATACCGCCATCTCGCCGCAGCGCATTGCCGCGCGCGCGTCGATCGCAGTCGTCAGCGTGAGCGTGATCGATACCGGCGCGCTGGTGCTGCGCGACTGGCAGGCCACCCACGGCATGCCCGTGATCTGGGTGGGCGCCGCGCCCCGCGACAACGATCCGGGCTCCTATCCCGCCGAGTACTCGCATATCCTGCCGCTCGACTTCACCTGCGCCGAGTTGCGCGGGCTCGTCTCCAAACTCGTGGTGCAACTGCGCGCGCACTCCGCGCAGACGGCGGGCGCCGATGTGCTGGTGGCCGAATCCGACACCATGCGCTCGCTGCTCAGGGAAGTGGACACCTTCGCCGACTGCGAGACCACCGTGCTCGTGCACGGCGAAACCGGCACCGGCAAGGAGCGCATCGCCGAGCTTTTGCATCGCAAGAACAACCGCTACGGCACCGGGCCGTTCGTCGCGGTCAACTGCGGCGCGATTCCCGACGGCCTGTTCGAATCGCTGTTCTTCGGCCACGCGAAAGGGTCGTTTACGGGCGCGGCGGTGGCGCACAAAGGCTATTTCGAGCAGGCCGACGGCGGCACGCTGTTCCTCGACGAAATCGGCGATCTGCCGCTGTATCAGCAGGTCAAGCTGCTGCGCGTGCTGGAGGACGGCACGGTCACGCGCATCGGCTCGTCCACGCCGCTGAAGGTGGATTTCCGCCTGGTCGCGGCGTCCAACCGCCACCTGCCGCAGTACGTGAAGGACGGCAATTTCCGCGCCGACCTTTACTACCGGCTTGCGGTGATCGAGCTGAGCGTGCCGTCGCTGGAGGAGCGCGGCGCGGTCGACAAGATCGCGCTCTTCAAGGCCTTCGTCGCGACCGTGGTGGGCGAGGAGCGCCTCGAGGCGCTGCCCGAACTGCCGTACTGGCTGGCGGATTCGGTCGCGGCGATGCGCTTTCCCGGCAACGTGCGCGAACTGCGCAACCTGGCCGAACGGGTGGGCGTCACGGTGCGCCAGATGGGCAGTTGGGACGCCACGCGGCTGCGCCGTCTGCTGGCCGGTTCGGGCGGTGCGCAACCGGTCGCGACCGAGCCCGCCGCACCCATCGTCGACCGTAGCAAATGGGATATGGCCGAACGGGGCCGTTTGCTCTCGGCGCTCGACGCAAACGGTTGGCGTCGCAAAGATACGGCCCAATTCCTCGGAATTAGTCGAAAAGTGTTGTGGGAAAAGATCCGTAAGTACCAAATTTTCGACGAGGAACCCGCAACTGGCGAAAGTGAGTAATAATTGTGCCGATTTGTAAAATCGTAAAAATAGAACTGTTCAAAACAGGGACTTCATGGACTACAAGTGGAGAGTTCGACAAGTCGCGTTGGCCGCGCTTTTGTTGATCGGGGGTGTTGAATCCGGTTGTGCGCAACCGATGCCCGATAGCGCTGCAAACGCGGCGGCTCAAGGCACGGCGCAGGACACCGGCGCATCCGTGCAGCAGGCTCAGGCCGCTCAGGCGGCGCCGCTGCCGGGCACGCCCACGGCACTGACCCCGGCCGAAGCACAGCAAAGCGCCGCCGGCAATGTGGCGGAGCTGCAGCAGATGATCCGCGGCTCGGAGCTCAATGAGCTGCGCACGACTTACAACGGCACGTATGGCGCGAGCCTGCTGTTCTACGGCAAGGAAATGACGTACTACGTGGCGCTGTTCCAGAACAAGACGTTCTGGCGCGTCATCAAGACGAGCGACGAGTCGCGCGCCGAGCTGATCTATCGCGATTTCGTGCAGAAGACGCTGCAACTGTCGGACGTCGAGATCCGCCGCACGCGTCTGGATGCGCAAAAGGCGTTCACGACCCGCATGATTGCGCTGACGCAGGATCACGCGAACCGTCTGCAGGCCGACCTTCAGGTCGCGCAGCAACAGCAGGCGATCGTCGCGGATCAGCAGAAGCAGACGCGCGATCAGGCTAACGCGTTGCAGGCCGAGAAGTCGGCCGCGCAGGATCAACTGCGCGCCGTGCAGCGCCAGGTGCGCGATCTGCAGCGTCAGGTGGAAGGCGGTTTGCCGGTCCACTAAAGCATCGGCTTGTGCAGGTGTAGCAGAAAGGCGGACGTCTTCGACGGGCCGCCTTTTTTCATTTCGCGTAGCGATGAACGAAGCGACGAGCGCCATGCCGGCTCAATGCTTGCCGTGTCGATGGGTGTCGTGACCCTTCTTCGCTTTGTCTTCGTGCTTGGGCGGGGCGGGCGCGGGCGATGGATCGATCGAGATGGGATCGCTGGCCGGGAAGGTTTCCTCGAGCGCTTCGTCGAGCGGATCTTCCTGCGCGGGCGGCGGGGACTTCGGTTTGGATGCGCTCATGGCGTGCTCCGGTTGCGAGGTCGGTCGCAATCAGCATAACGCAAACGCTCAACCCTTGAATGCCAAGGTGTTTTCGCGCTGGGACGCGCGAGAGGAGCGACGCGCGCGGGCAGCGCGCATCGTTGATCCAGCAAGCGGCTGCAGGGTGCGCCGCTCGCTGGCGAACGCCAGCCGGCTTAGCTGTTGTTCGAGCCGTCCTGGCCGTTGCCGCCGTTGTTCACGGCGCCATACAGACGACGGCGACGCGTGACGACCACCGGGCCGTCCTGCGACGGCGACGAACGATCGGGCGAGGAAGGCGACGAGGATGAAGAGGGCGCCGACCACGACTCGCGCGGTTCGCGCGGCTCTCTGGGTTCACGCGGCTCGCGCGATTCGCGGTTTTCACGCGGACCGTGACCACCGTGGCTGCCGTGCGGGCCGCGGCTCGTGTGCTCGCCGTGCGCGGGGCGCGGCGTGCGCGGACCCGGACGCGTGCCGGTGTCGAGCTGAATGGTGGAGATGGCGCGTTTGTAGATGCCTTGCAGGCCAACAGGCGTGCGCAGCATCACCAGGTACTGATCGAACGACTCGATGCATCCAGTCAGGCGAATGCCGTTGACCAGATAGATTTCGACGCGCTTGCGCTCTTTGCGCGCGGCGTTCATGAAGTCGTTTTGCGGGTGCGATTCTGCGGAAGGCATGGACGAATTCTGGCCGGGCGGCTCAATGCCGCAATTCAATTGGAAACGTTTGCTCGCCGGGATTCTACCTTGTGCCGGCGAAGCGCGCGTGCGTGGACGTACTTTACTGCAGAACTATACCGGCTCACGGCCGGCGCGGCAGATTGCCGGCGGGTGTGCATCGATGCGTCCCCGTGCATGACGAGCGAAAAAACAGCGATACCCGAATGGTCGATCTCGCGCGCCGCAGCGAAGCTCGCGGGCGCGGCGCAATGTTGCGCAGTTCTGAAACAATACACGAAAGCGGGGCGCGATCTGTGACAGTTGGACGCAGATGACGCCCGTACGTTCAACAGGGTAGTGCATGACGCGCGGGATTGCGCGCCGGATTCACGCTGATTTTGCCGCGGTACACCGGCGAATCGTCTGCAATTGTCGGCGGAAATCATGCTTCGATCGCCAGCACGCCAGTCACACGCGTGTTGCAGTTTGTTACGTAGTTCTTTATCGCGATCATGGCGTTGACTTTGCCCGAGTACGCCGCTCGCGGACCGTGCGGCCGCGCACGTGCCTGAGCCGATGCAGAAAAAAATCGCGCTAATGACGATCTTCAGGAATAAGCGCCGCACAAGTCCCGTTTAACACTATGTCGATGCGTTCGTTGCGGGCGGTATCCGCAGGTATCGGCAGGCATCGGCAATTCGCTATCCCAGGCAATCGCAGCGGCATCGCGCCGTGGCGTGTGCACGGGCGGGAGATCGTCATGAAGCATGTTCGCAGTGTTCTCTGTTTCTTCATTCTTGCGTCGGCTGCGCTCTCGGGCGTGAGCCTGGCCGCGTGCAGCGACATGAATTCGGGCGGCGGAGCGTCGAACAGTTCCTCCGGCCGCTATGGCGGCGGCTCCGGCGGCGGATCGGGCGGCGGCTACTGAGCGGCGCACATCGTGTTCGGGCGCCCCTCACAGGAATTCGAAGCGCAGGTCGTGGCGCAACTGCCGCGCATGCGCCGCTACGCGCGCACGCTCACGGGCGACGCCGCCTGGGCCGACGACCTCGTACAGGACGCCGCCGAGCGCGCGCTGTCCCGCGCGTCCTCGTTCCGGCCCGACAGCAATCTGCGCGCGTGGTTGCTGACGATCCTGCGCAACATCTATATCGACCAGTTGCGCGGCCGCCGCGAAATCGCGATGGACGACGAAAGCGCGCCGTGGCGCACGCTGGAGGCGCCACACGGCGAGGTCGACGGCCTCGTGCTGCGCGATCTGCAGCGCGCGCTCTATCAGTTGCCGTCCGCGCAACGCGAGGTGCTGCTGCTGGTGGGCGTGGAGGAATTGAGTTATCAGGAGGCGTCCGCGGTGCTTGGCGTCCCGACGGGCACGGTGATGTCGCGGCTCTCGCGCGCACGCGAGCATCTACGCGTGCTGCTCGACCGGGATGCGGAACAGCAAGGCACGCACGACACGCAACACGACACCGCGCGCCACGCAGCCACGCTCAGGATCGTGGGCAAGGAAGTCGGCAACGAAGTCGACAAGGCAATCGGCAAATCAGGGGGAGCGACGCGATGAACGACGACGAACTCGAACGCAAACCCGGCGCGCTATCGGCCGTGCCGGATGCGCAAGCCGATCTCGCCGCGCTCGGCGCTTTCGTGGATGGCGAACTGCCGCCCGATGCCCGCGCGGCCATGGCGGCACGGCTGCTCGACGACGAGACGGCCGCGCGGCGCGTTGGTGACTACCGCGCGCAAAAGGCCGCGCTGCAAGCCCTGAGCGCGGCAGGGGAGGAGGCTGCGCCACTGGCCTGGCGTGTGTTGCGTCGGCGCGATCCGTGGTGGCGGCGCACCGGTATCGCGGCGGCGTGGGCGGTGGTGGGCGCGGGTTTCACGGTGGCGGCGGGCTCGCTCGTGCCGCAGGTCGCGCCACAGCTTGCATCGGCGTGGTCGCCGCATCGCGCGGGCGTGGAAAGCCACGACAACACCCTGCTCGCAAGCGATACGGAAAGCTTCGCGCGCCGCGCCGATGTGGCTTACGCCGTGTATTCGCCCGAGGTGCGTCATCCGGTCGAAGTCGGTGCGGCCGATGAAGCGCATCTGGTCGCATGGCTTTCGAAGCGGCTCGGCCGGCCGTTGACGATTCCGCCGCTTGGCGAATACGGCTATACGCTCGTCGGCGGACGGCTGTTGCCGGGCGGCTCGGGACCGGCCGCGCAGTTCATGTACCAGAACGGCGCGGGCGAACGACTGACGCTGTACGTGAGCGCGTCGGGGCGCGAGCGCGATGCGGTGCAACTGCTGCGCGACGGCGGCCGCCGCACCTTCTACTGGAGCACAGACCGCATGGGCTATGCGCTTTCCGGTCCGGCTTCGGAGGGACGTCTGCGCAAGATTGCCTATGACGTGTGTGGCGATCTCGGCGGCAACGCGGCGCAGTGGTGAGGCTGCGTCCGCGTACGCGCCGAATTATTCGGCATCCTTATTAGTCGTTGCCTTCGCGATTTTGCGGATTTCCTCGTCGCGCAACTCGCGGCGCAAAATCTTGCCGATATTGCTTTGCGGCAGCGACTCGCGAAACTCGACGATGCGCGGCACCTTGTAGCCTGTGAGCTGCTGGCGGCAGAACTGGATCAGCGCGTCTTCCGTGAGCGCGGGATCGCGCCGCACGACAAAGACCTTCACGCGCTCGCCCTGCACGACGTCCGGCACGCCGATCGCCGCCACCTCGCGCACGCCCGGATGCTGGGCGATCACATCCTCGATCTCGTTCGGATAGACGTTGAAGCCCGACACCAGAATCATGTCCTTCTTGCGATCGATCAAGCGGATGTAGCCGCGCGCGTCCATGATGCCGATATCGCCGGTCGCGAGCCAGCCATCGTCGACGAATACGCGCGCGGTTTCATCGGGACGATTCCAGTAGCCGCGCATCACCTGCGGGCCTTTCACGCACAGTTCGCCCGGCTCGCCGATGCCGGCCCACGTGCCGTCGTCGCGGCGCATGCGCACCTGGGTCGACGGCGCGGGCAGGCCGATCGAGCCTTCGAAATCGGCGAGATGGGCGACGTCGACGGGATTGAGCGTCACGATCGGCGAGCATTCCGTGAGGCCGTAACCTTCGACGATCGGCTTGCCGGTCACCGATTTAAAGCGATCGGCGATGGCTTTCTGCGTCGCCATGCCGCCCGCCATTGCGAGCTTGAGACCGGAGAAGTCGCGCTGGCGGAATTCCTCGTTATCGAGGAAGGCGTTGTAAAGCGTGTTGACCGCGCTGATGCAACTGAAGGTCTCCTTGCGCAGAATCTTCATCACGCGCTTCGTGTCGCGCGGATTCGCAATGAGAATATTGCGTCCGCCCAGCGCCATGAAAATCAGCGCGTTGATGGTGAGCGAATAGATGTGATAGAGCGGCAGCGGCGTGAGTACGGTTTCGGCGCCGCTGTCGAGCTGACCCGCGACCCACGCTTTCGCCTGCAGCACATTCGCGAGGATAGTGCCGTGCGTGAGCATCGCGCCCTTGGCCACGCCGGTGGTGCCACCCGTGTATTGCAGAAAGGCGAGATCGTCGCGCTGAGGGATGGCGGGCGCCCGCGGCTCGCGCGCGCCTTGTTCGAGCACGTCGATCAGACGCTGCGCCTGCGGTAGCCGGTACGCCGGCACCATCTTCTTCACATGCCGCAACATGAAGTTGATGAAACGGCCTTTGAAATTGAGCCCTTCGCCAAGCAGATCGCCGAGTTGCGTGATGACGATGCGCTCGACCGGCGTGCCGGGCAGGGCGTCTTCGAGTGTCTTCGCAAAGCTCTCGAACACGACGATGGTCTGCGCGCCGCTGTCCTTGAGTTGATGCGCGAGTTCGCGCGCCGTGTAGAGCGGATTGACGTTGACGACGATCGCACCGGCCTTGAGTGCGCCAAACAGCGCAACCGGATACTGCAGCGTATTGGGCAGCATGATCGCCACGCGATCGCCTGCGCGCACGCCCGCGACCTGCAGCCATGAGGCGAACGCGGTGGCCTTGCGGGCGAGCGCGCCATAGGTCATCGGCGAGCCGGCGCTTACGTAGGCGACGCGGTCGCGAAAGCGCGCGGTGCAATCGTCGAAGAACTGCACGAGCGAGGCGTACTGCGCGACGTCGACTTCGTGCGGTACGCCGTTCGGGTAGGCGGCGTACCAGATGCCGTCGGTGTTGGGAGCGGCGTTCGCGCTGCTGGCTGAAGGCGCCGGGTCGGCCGCGCGGTCTTCTGCAATCGTGGCTTCGGGCCGGGGCGGTTGTGGCGTTTCGCTCATTCTGGGTCTCCGGTCAGGCGTGATGTTGGGTCGCGGCGCGCGTGGCGCGACCATCATGCACCGGAGTGTGCCAGATCGGCAGACGGAGTTTCCCTGTTCTCAGCGTGGCTGAATCAGGGCGGCTGAAGCCGACGTGCAAAAAAACAAGGCCGTGCAGGCTGTTCGCCCGGCACGGCCTCGATCGTTGGCTTGCGCGCTTATGCAGCCACGTGTTTGGCGGTTTGCGTCATGTCGATACCGCGTCGCTCGCGGCTGAACAGGATCAGCACGGAGATCACGACCGCCACCGTACCCGCGACGATCGCCATCGACATGCCGTAGTTCTGGTTGTGCGTTTCGGCAAGCGAAGCCTGCAAAGTCGCATTCACCGAGGCGAACAGATTGCCGAGCTGATAAACCAGGCCCGGGAACGTCGCGCGCACTTCATCGGGCGAGATTTCGTTGAGGTGCACGGGGATCACGCCCCACGCGCCCTGCACCGAAATCTGCATAAGGAACGCGCCGAGCGCGAGCATCACCGGCGTAACCGAGAAGGCCCACAGCGGCAGCACCGGCAGCGCGATCAGCGCAGCGATACAGATCGCCTTGCGGCGGCCGATCTTTTCGGAGATCGAACCAAAGAACAGTCCGCCCACGATAGCGCCGATATTCAGCACGATGGTGATCAGCGAAACCGTATGCGGATCGAAGTGATGCTGTTCGCGCAGGAAGGTCGGATAGAGATCCTGGGTGCCGTGCGAGAAAAAGTTGAACGCCGTCATCAGCACGATCGCGTAGATCGACAGGGCCGCGTTGTGCTTGAGCGTGGAAAGCAGGCTGGGGCGCGCGCGCTTTTCCATCTCCTTCCAGGCCGGCGATTCGGGCACGTGAGCGCGCACATACAGCACGAGCAGCGCGGGCAGCACGCCGATAAAGAACATGCCGCGCCAGCCCACATATTGATAAAGCACGCCGAATACTACGGAAGCCAGCAGATAGCCGCTCGGATAACCCGCCTGCAGCAGGCCGGAAACGATGCCGCGCGCCTTGGGCGGAATGGTTTCCATCGTGAGCGCCGAACCCACGCCCCATTCGCCGCCCATCGCCACGCCGAACAGCGCGCGCAACACAATGAATGTGGTGAGGTTGGGGGAGAAACCGGTGAGCAGTTCGAGCAGCGAGTAGCACGCGATGTTGACCATCAGCGTGGGACGGCGGCCGTAACGGTCGGCCAGTCGCCCGAATATCAGCGCGCCGATCGGGCGCATGGCCAGCGTCAGCGTAATGGCAAAAGCGACTGCGGGAATCTTGGTATTGAATTCAGTGGCGATATCTTTCAGAACGAAAACCATCAGAAAGAAATCGAAGGCGTCGAGCGTCCACCCCAAATACGCTGCGATCGTGACGTTTTTTTGCTCTCGCGTCCAGCTCATGTCTTTTTTCTCCTGATATAGCCGCAATCTGCCGTCTCCAGGCATCGCGTCAGTGGCCCGCCGCGCCGTTGCGCGCCCGCGTGTGCGCGGCGCTGCGAGCTTCGTACGAGTGTACGCCCGGCATTAAACATTTGCATGAATGTTGGGCGCAACCCGTACTAATCCCTGGATTTTGGATTTATCGGGACTTATCAGTTGAAAGCTTATTGTTTTAAAAGTAATTTAAATGTAATTAATGTGCAATCGAATGAGTATGAAAGTCGAATAAATCAATGGCGATTTGATTGGCGATCCTTATCGATTGGTCCGGCGTTTGCGTGAATCAGCGCTGTGCCAGCCAGTCGGCGGTACGGGCAATGACGCTGCTCCAGTCGCCCATCGCAGATTGCCGCAGCACATGGGCCGAGGCGATCCACGGCGAGCGTGTGCCGTGGCGTCCCCAGCGCCATTCGCCAGTGGGATTGACCAGCACGGCCGTCGGTTTGCCCGCCATGACCGCGAGATTCGCGACGCCCGCGTCCACGCTTACGACGGCGTCGAGTTGTTCGACGCAGGCCATGGTGTCGGCGAAACTCGCGATGCCGGGCGTGTAGTGCGCCAGCGCGCCACGCGGCGTGCCATTCCTGATCTCGGCAACCGGATGATGCAGGCTGACGAACTGCACGCGGCGCGCCAGATCCGGGTTCAGCGTCAGGCGTTCGAGCGCGTCCACAGGAATGCTGCGCAGCCCGGCCCAACTGCGCTCCTTGCTGCGTATGCTCTCTTCGTGGCGCTGCGCACAATCCCAGAAGACACCGACCAACGCACGGCCAGGATGTTGCGCGCGCAACTGGTGTGCCCACGTAGCGGCTTCTTCGCGCTGAGCCTGGGGCGCGCGCAGGAAGGCGGGAAAGTACGGATAAGGCTGCGGCGCGTCGCGCATGGCGAGCATCGGCAGATGCAGCAGCGTTGCCTGCATCGTCGGTGCGAATTCGTTGATCGCGGGCAGGATGTCGTCGCCGCACGGAGCGAACAGCGCGAGCGGGCGTCTGGCGGCCACGACGCGGCAATCGGGCAGGGAGGCTTCGATCAGACTGTGGATTTGCGCATCGCAGGTGACCATGATTTCCGCGCCCGCTTCGCGCCAGTGGCGCAGGCTGCCGAACAGCATGAACTGGTCGCCGTAACCCATCTGATGCGTCACCAGCACGCGTTCGCCGCGCAGGTCGCGTTGCCCGCTCCAGAGCGGCACTTCGTTATGCCGGTAGCTGCCGCTGTCGCCGCAATTGCGCCAGATCCACTGCATGAAGCCCTGTGCGTTGCCGGTGCTCAGCATGGCTTCGGCCAGCCATTTGTGCGCGCGCAGTTTGTCGGGATGGGAGGCCTCGCCCGGTTGCTGGATGGCCTGCTGCAGGACGGCGATCGCAAGGTCGACATCGCCGCGCAGATAAAGATCGCGGCCAAGCCGCCCGAGATAGAAAACCGGCGCCCAGTCCAGCGTCGAATGATCGAGCCAGGTTTGCGCCGCGCGGTTGTGATCGCCGAGCAGACGCAAGGCACGGGCGCGCGCGTGGATGAAACTGCGGTTGCCGGGCTCGAGCGCCAGACCTTTTTCGGCCCACGGCAGCATCTGCTCGTCGCGCTGCGCGCCGATCAGCGCGTCGCAGATCTGCAGCAGCGTGTCTGTGTTGGAGGGTTCGCGCGTGTGCGCGGTGAAAGCGTCGATCAGACGATGTTCGGCATCGGGGAGCATGGCGAGTCCTAAGTCACTGTGTTTATAAGAAAAATCTTATCGAGACGTCGGACGCACTGATATCGGAGTCGTCTTAAAAACCGTGTGCTGCGGCCGGATAGCGTTTTGCGGCGAATCTGCCGCGCTCGCAGCATGCCTCGCACACTTTCGTTGATAATGAACGACCGTGCTTTTCCGGATTCACTTCGTAGAGGGAAGTGACTAGAATCGGATTCGTGCCTGTGAGTTCCGCTGTGCGGAACCAATTCGCCGAACGATTCAGCGTGAAGCGCGGGCGTGCATGAATGAGCAGAGAGTCAGCAGAACCCGCAGAACCCGCCGGGTCGCAGCGCGGCCCAGTCAGGCAGACAGACATCAAGGAGACGCAAGCATGCAGGTCAGGCAATTGTTCGATTTGAACGGTCAGGTGGCACTCATCACGGGCGGCTCGCGCGGCCTTGGCTTGCAGATGGCCGAGGCGCTGGGCGAAATGGGCGCGCGCGTGGTGATCTCGGCGCGCAAGGCCGACGAACTCGCCGAGGCGCAAAAGCACTTGCAGGCGCTCGGCATCGAGGCAATGACGATCGTCAGCGACCTGCAGCGGCCCGACGCGGCCGTCAAGCTCGTCGATGAAACGCTGGCGGCGTGCGGCCAGATCGACATCCTCATCAACAACGCGGGCGCCACATGGGGCGCGCCCGCCGAGGATTATCCCGACGAAGCCTGGCATAAGGTGATGAACCTGAACGTCAATGCACCGTTTTTTCTCGCGCGCGAAGTGGGCAAGCGCTGCATGATCGGGCGCAAGCGCGGCAAGATCATCAATATCGCGTCGATTGCCGGTCTCAAGGGCTCGCTCGGGCCGATGCAGACGATTGCCTACAACACCTCGAAGGCCGCGGCGATCAACTTCACCCGCGCGCTCGCTGCCGAATGGGGCAAGTACAACATCAACGTGAACGCCATCTGCCCGGGTTTCTTCCCGACGAAAATGGCGGCGGGCCTGCTCGACAAGCTCGGCCAGACTGTGATCGATCACACGCCGCTGCAGCGTCTGGGCGACGAGAGCGATCTCAAGGGCGCGGTGGTGTTTCTCGCGAGCGGCGCGTCGCGCCATATCACGGGTCAGTATCTGGCGATCGACGGCGGCGCGAGCATCGTCTGACGATGGCGGCCGCGTGGCCGCTATCGTCTATTGATACGCATGCCTAAGTATACGGACGGCTGGCGGCGCAACCCTTGTAACCCTTGTGCCGCCCACGCCGATTGCACGACCTGCGCGCCGTCGCTGGCGGTGCGCAATCCACGAGACGGAACCTGCCCATGTCTACGTCCGCCGTCGCTGTATCGTCGCAAATTGCAGCAAAGCGTTCGCCGTTCTGGCCCGCGCAACTCTCGCCGCATCTGAGCATTCCGGCCACGAACCTGTTCTATAACGCCGAAGTTTCCGCCGCGCGTTACCCCGATAAACCCTTTATCGTTTTCTACGACACGCCCGTCACCTTCGCGCAATTCAAGGACGAAGCCGAGCGCGTGGCCGGTTATCTGCAGACGGAATGCGGCGTGAAGGCCGGCGACCGTGTGCTGCTCTATATGCAGAACAGTCCGCAATGGGTGATTGCCTATTACGGCATCCTGCGCGCGAATGCCGTGGTCGTGCCCGTCAATCCGATGAATCTCACGGACGAACTCGAGCACTACGTCGAAGACAGCGGAGCCACGACGGCCTTTGTCACGCAGGAACTGTATGGGCGTATCGCGCCGCTGGTGGGCGAGGGCGCAGGGCCGGGGCTGCGTCATCTGCTTGTGGCCACCTATAGCGACTATATAAAGAACGAGCCGTTCTCGCCGCCGCCCGAATTCGTGAGCGCACCGCGCCATGTAGAAGGTCCGGGTGTTACGCATTGGGCCGATGTGCTGGCAGCGAACATCGCGCCCGGCCCGTTGACGGCAGGCGCAGACGATCTCTGCGTGATGCCCTATACCTCGGGCACGACCGGCAAGCCGAAGGGTTGCATGCATACGCATCGCAGCGTCATGTGCACGGCCGTCGGCGGCTGCAACTGGTTTGGCAGTAATCAGGATGCCGTACAGTTATCGGTGTTGCCGCTCTTTCACGTGACCGGCATGCAGGGCGGCATGAACAGCCCGCTCTACAACGGTTCGACGGTGGTGATTCTGCCGCGCTGGGATCGCGACGCCGCGGCGCGCGCGATCGAGCATTACCGCATCAACGGCTGGCAGGCGATATCGACCATGGTGGTCGATTTCATTTCGAATCCGCGCATCGGCGAATACGACCTATCCAGCCTTGCGTGGATGCGTGGCGGCGGCGCGACGATGCCCGACGCCGTGGTCAAGAAACTGCGCGATCTCACGGGGCTGGAATTCGTGGAAGGTTACGGCATGTCCGAAACCATGGCCGCCACGCATATCAATCCGCCGCAAAACCCCAAGGCGCAATGTCTGGGCATTCCGGTATTCGATGTCGATGCGCGTATCGTCGATCCGATTACGCTCGAAGAAGTGGTGGAAGGCGAGGCGGGCGAACTCATTATGTGCGCGCCGCAGGTCATGCAAGGCTATTGGGGCAATCCCAAGGCCACGAAAGAAGCGTTTATCGAGCGTGACGGCAAGCGCTTTCTGCGTACCGGCGATCTCGTGCGCCGTGACGCGGATGGCTATTACTTCATGACCGATCGCCTCAAGCGCATGATCAATGCGTCGGGCTACAAGGTGTGGCCTGCGGAAGTGGAGGCGTTGATGTATCGCCATCCGGCCATCAAGGAAGTCTGTGTGATCGGCACGCAGGACGCGAAGCGCGGCGAGACCGTGAAAGCGGTGGTCGTGCTCGACCCGCAGCAAACCGGCAGCGTGAACGAAGACGACATCATCAAGTGGGCGCACGAGAATATGGCGGCTTATAAGGCGCCGCGCATCGTGCAGTTCGTCGATACGCTGCCGAAGTCGGGCAGCGGCAAGATCCTCTGGCGCAAGCTGCAGGAAGAAGAGGAGGCCACGCGCTGATCGGCGCGTGAACTTTCGCTAGTCACGTATCAACGGCGGCCTCGCGCATGCGGGTGCCGCCGATCAAGACGTTTTTCCTATCGATCACGCACCGGCCAGCGCAGGCAGGCCCGGCTCGCTCCAGTCCCATCCCCCCGTTTCCTGTCCCTGCATCGCATGCTGCGCGTGTCTACCGCCGCCTTGCTGTGCGACGTTTGCCGGCTTCCACTCGCCAGGCGCCTGCGCATTCTTGCGTCCCAGAATCGCTTCACACAGAAAGTCGAGGCTATAGGCCTTCAGCAGGTGAGCGTGATGGGTCTCGATGTAGGTGGACAGGCGTGCCGCTTCGCCTTCGATTGACGCGAGCGCGTGCAGCGTGGCCGTATCCCAGCGAAACCGCAAACCCAGTTCGGCGAAGGCCGAATTGAATGCGCTCAATTGTGCGTGCGTATGCGGTTCATGCTCGGCGGGGGACGTTTGGCTCATGGCGATTCTCCTGGTGCAGATGAAGAGTGGCGTGAACCAAGCGTAGGAGGGACCATGAATAAACGATAGTTAAAGTTTTTTTCGATTTGTATAAATCATCACGTATGCATCGAAATCCCCGAGGCAACTGACCCTCTGATCTGAGCGTAAACCCCGCGTTGTGACGTCTTGGTCGCTGATATATTGTATTGAAAATATCGAATTCGCCTGAAGTCCCGGCCAAACCGTACGTTGGAGACCCGTCACCGATGTCCGCTGAAACCCAAGACGAAGCCGGAGCGTCGCCGCTGACCCTGACGCTCGAACCCATCAACGCCACGATCTCGCTGCGTGATCAGGCGTATGCAAAGCTGAGGCAGGCGATTGCCGAAACCGATATCTATCGCTCGCGAGACGAAATTCGTCTGGATGAAAAGGAACTCACCGAAAAGCTCGGTGTGAGCCGCACGCCGGTCCGCGAGGCCATGACTTTGCTGGAGCAGGAGGGTTTTCTGCGCACGGTGCCGCGGCGCGGCGTGTATATCCTGCGCAAGACGCGCAAGGAAATCGTCGAGATGATCTATATGTGGGCCGCGCTCGAAAGCATTGCGGCGCGTCTCGCGACCCAGCGCGCTTCGGATGAAGACATTGCGCGATTGCGGCGTATGTTCTCCGGCTTTGGCGAGCAGGCTCCGGCCGAGCATATCGAGGAATACTCCGAAGCCAATATCATGTTCCATCAAGCGCTGGTCGAGCTATCGCAGTCGCCGATCATCGTGGACACCATCAAGAACATCTTTATGCATGTGCGCGCGATTCGCCGCATGACGATCGCGCAGAGCGATCGCGCCTCGCGTTCTATCGTCGATCACATGCGCATTATCGAGGCACTGGAGGCGCGCGATACCGAACGCGTCGAGCGCCTCGTGCGCCAGCATTCGATCGACCTCGCGCTGTTCGTCGAAGCGAATTGCGATTTTCTCGATTGAGTGCCGTGCACTGAGACGTTTTTCGTATGAATCGATGTGTCAGTGCTCCTTATGTTGTTCGTAGTCCGTATTAATAGATGTAGCGCTTGCGCGTTGTGACGCATCAATTCATCGACGCGAAATGCGCTGCATCCAGCTGGCATCACGTATCGCATCGCAGCATGTAGTGAGGATGTCGAAAAACGTCTTGACTAATACTGTGTGTGGAATATTGTATATCACGAATCGACAACGCCCCGCCAAAGAGGAGACGTCATGGCAGAAGCAGGCATCAACGACGCGCAGAACAGCCCTGCGCAGGACGAGCAGGCGACGACGGACGGCTTTCATCTCGTCATCGACGCGCTCAAGCTCAACGATATCGACACGATCTTCGGTCTCGTCGGTATTCCGATTACCGACCTCGCGCGTCTCGCCCAGGCCGAGGGCATGCGCTTCATCGGCTTCCGTCACGAGCAGAACGCGGGCAATGCGGCCGCCGTGGCCGGCTATATGACGAAAAAGCCGGGCATCTGCCTGACGGTGTCCGCGCCCGGTTTCCTCAACGGTCTGACCGCACTGGCGAACGCCACGACCAACTGCTTCCCGATGATCCTGATCAGCGGATCGAGCGAGCGTGAAATCGTCGATCTGCAACAAGGCGATTACGAGGAAATGGACCAGATGAACGCCGCCAAGCCGTATGCGAAGGCCGCGTATCGCGTGCTGCATGCGGAGGACATTGGCATCGGCGTGGCGCGGGCGATTCGTGCGGCGGTTTCCGGCCGTCCCGGTGGCGTGTATCTGGATCTGCCGGCCAAACTGCTCGCGCAAACGATCGACGCCGTCAAGGCCCGTCAATCGCTCGTGAAAGTGGTGGACGCTGCGCCGCGCCAGTTGCCGGCACCGGACTCGGTCCAGCGTGCGCTGGATGTACTAAGGAATGCCAAGCGTCCGCTGATTCTGCTTGGCAAGGGCGCAGCCTACGCGCAGGCCGACGCACAGATCCGCGAACTGGTAGAAAAGAGCGGCATTCCTTATCTGCCGATGTCGATGGCCAAGGGCCTGTTGCCCGATACGCACGCACAATCGGCCTCCGCCGCCCGCTCGTTCGTGCTCGCCGAAGCCGATGCCGTCGTCCTGATCGGCGCGCGTCTGAACTGGCTGCTCGCCCACGGCAAGGGCAAAACGTGGGGCGCGCCCACGCCCAAGCGCTTCGTGCAGATCGATATCGCGCCGACGGAAATCGATAGCAACGTGGCGATCGAAGCACCGCTCATCGGCGATATTGGTTCGTGCGTGGAAGCGCTGGTCGCGGGCCTCGGCAACGACTTCCCGCAGCCGCCCGCCGAATGGCTCGACGCCGTGGCGCAGCGCAAGAACGCGAACCTCGCGAAGATGGCCGCGACGCTCGACAAGAATCCGTCGCCGATGAATTTCCACAGCGCATTGCGCGCGATTCGCGACGTGCTCAAGACGCGTCCCGAGATCAACGTCGTGAACGAAGGCGCCAATACGCTCGACTACGCCCGCAGCATCATCGACATGGCCTTGCCGCGCAAGCGCTTCGATTCGGGCACGTGGGGAATCATGGGGATCGGCATGGGTTTCGCGATCGGCGCGGCGGTGACGAGCGGCACCCAGGTCGTCGCCATCGAAGGCGATAGCGCCTTTGGTTTCAGCGGCATGGAACTGGAAACGATCTGCCGATACAACCTGCCGGTTTGCACGATTGTTTTCAATAACAACGGCGTCTATCGCGGCACGGATGTGAACCCGACCGGTAGCAGCGACGTCGCGCCCACGGTGTTCGTCAAGAACGCACGCTATGACCGGATGATCGAAGCGTTCGGCGGAATCGGCCATTACGCGAGCACACCCGAAGAACTCACCACGGCCCTGCTGGAAGCGATTGCCTCCGGCAAGCCCACGCTCATCAACGCGGTTATCGACGAATCGGCGGGTACCGAAAGCGGACGGCTCACGAATCTGAATCCGCAAAGCGCGGCCATGAAGAAATAAATCCCGACACACTCGTTGCAGAAGAATCGGACTGACCAAGGACTATCAGGAGATAAGGCCATGAGCAAACCCCTCGACGGTATCAAGATCATCGATTTCACGCATGTGCAGGCCGGCCCGGCATGCACGCAGATGCTCGCATGGTTCGGCGCGGACGTCATCAAGGTGGAGCGTCCGGGTTCGGGCGACGTCACGCGCTCGCAACTGCGCGATATTCCCGAAGTGGATGCGCTGTACTTCACGATGCTCAACAGCAACAAGCGTTCGCTCACGCTCGATACCAAGAAGCCCGAAGGCAAGGAAGTGCTCGAAAAGCTGATCCGCGAATCGGATGTGATGGTGGAAAACTTCGGCCCGGGCGCGCTCGATCGCATGGGCTTTACGTGGGAGCGCATCAACGAACTCAATCCGAAGATGATTGTGGCTTCGGTGAAGGGCTTCAGCGAAGGCCATCATTACGACGACCTCAAGGTGTATGAGAACGTCGCGCAATGTGCGGGCGGCGCAGCGTCGACCACGGGCTTCTGGGACGGTCCGCCCACGGTCAGCGCGGCGGCGCTCGGCGACAGCAATACGGGCATGCATCTGGCCATCGGCATTCTGACGGCACTGATTGGCCGCGACAAGACCGGCAAGGGGCAGAAGGTGGCCGTGTCGATGCAGGACAGCGTGATCAACCTGTGCCGCGTGAAGCTGCGCGATCAGCAACGTCTGGACCGCGTGGGATATCTTGAGGAGTACCCACAATATCCGCATGGCAGCTTCAGCGATGTGGTGCCGCGCGGTGGCAATGCGGGCGGCGGCGGTCAGCCGGGCTGGGTGCTCAAGTGCAAGGGCTGGGAGAACGATCCGAACGCCTACATCTATTTCACGGTGCAGGGCCACGCGTGGGAGCCGATCTGCCATGCGCTCGGCAAGCCGGAGTGGATCGAAGACCCGAAATACAACACGGCGCAGGCGCGTCAGCCGCATATCTTCGATATCTTCGCGACCATCGAAGCGTGGCTCTCCGACAAGACCAAGTACGAAGCCGTGGATATTCTGCGCAAGTTCGATATTCCGTGCGCGCCGGTGCTGAGCATGAAAGAACTCGCGAACGATCCGTCGCTGCGCGCGAGCGGCACCATTGTCGAAGTGCCGCACAAGGAGCGCGGTTCGTATCTGACCGTGGGCAGCCCGATCAAGTTCTCGGATCTCAGCCCGGAAATCAAGGGCTCGCCGCTGCTCGGCGAACATACGGACGAAGTGTTGCAGGACCTCGGTTATTCGGCGCAGCAGATTGCGGCCTTGCACGAGGTACGTGCGGTTTGATGCAGACGATGTAGTCGCGCAACGCGGGCGCAAAAAGCGCAGGCCGAACGGCTCGCGCTTCATGCGCCCGCGACCGAAGAACCCGCTCCCCACAGGGTCAACGCCATGACATCCGCCATCGACTTCGCCCAGCTTGCCGATGCAATCGGCGACGCCATCGTCATCTCGGACGCCGCCGGCGATATTACCTACTGGAACCCCGCCGCAACGCGCATGTTCGGTTATACGCGCGATGAGGCGATGGGTAAGACGCTCGACCTGATTATCCCGGAACGCCTGCGCGGCCGGCATTGGGAGGGCTATCAGAAGACCATGGCGACCGGACAGACGCGCTATGGCAACGACGTGCTGCGCGTACCTGCCGTCGACAAGGACGGCCGCGCATTGTCCATCGCATTCACCGTGGCGCTTCTGCATGATGCGCAGGGCGCATTGAGCGGCATCGTCGCGGTGATTCGCGACGAAACGGCCCGCTTCCAGGAAGAGCGCAATCTGCGCAAGCGCGTCACGGAACTCGAAGCTCAGGCACACGCTCAGCAGTCCTGATGCTTGCGCCCGTCGCTCGGGCGCGCAAGACACGCACAACAAAACGATCAGGAGACGGACGGCATGGCGATGACCATCGCGATACCGCGCGAGCGATTTGCAGGCGAACGGCGCGTGGCCGCCACGCCGGAAAGCGTCGCGCAACTGCTGAAGCTGGGCTATGTGGTCGAAGTGGAATCCGGCGCCGGAAATGGCGCGTCGTATAGCGACGATGCCTATCGTGCCGCGGGCGCCTGCATCGTCGAAGATGCGATCGAACTCTGGGGCAACGCGGATATCGTGCTCAAGGTGCGACCGCCGTCGATCGAAGAAGCGCAACAGCTCAAGCAGGGCGCCACGCTGATCGGCTTTATCTGGCCCGCGCAGCAGGGGCCTTTGCTCGATGCGCTCGCCGCGCGTGGTGCGACAGTGCTGGCCATGGATTGCGTGCCGCGTATTTCGCGTGCGCAAAAGCTCGACGCGCTGAGCTCGATGGCCAACATGGCGGGCTATCGTGCCGTGATCGAGGCAGCGCAATATTTCGGCCGTATTTTCACCGGGCAGATTACCGCGGCGGGCAAGATGCCGCCCGCGAAAGTGCTGGTGATCGGCGCGGGTGTGGCTGGGCTGGCCGCCATTGGCGCGGCGCGTGGACTGGGCGCGATCGTGCGCGCATTCGATACGCGGCCCGAAGTCGGCCAGCAGATCGAGAGCATGGGCGCGGAGTTCCTCACTGTCGAACTGGAGGAAGAGGGCGGCGGCTCCGGTGGATACGCGAAGCAGATGAGCGCGAAATTCATCGAAGCCGAAATGGCGCTCTTCAAGGCGCAGGCGGCGGAGGTCGACATCATCGTGACGACCGCGCTGATTCCCGGCAAGCCCGCGCCGCGATTGCTCGATGCGCAGACGGTGGCCTGTTTGCGCGCGGGCAGTGTGATCGTCGATCTGGCTGCCGAGCAGGGCGGCAACTGCGAACTCACACGTGCGGGCGAAGTCGTGCAGGCGCATGGCGTGACCATCGTCGGCTATACGGATCTGCCGAGCCGCATGGCGAATCAGTCGAGCCAGCTTTACGCGACCAATCTGCGGCATCTGCTGACCGATCTCACGAGCGCGAAAGACGGCGAGCTGAAGATCGATATGGACGATGTCGTGCAGCGCGGCACGACCGTGATGTTGAAGGGCGAATTGTGCTGGCCTGCGCCGCCTGTGCCCACGGCGGCCAGCCCCGCGGCGAAGCCGGAAACCGCCAAATCGACTTTGCCAGCGCATGGCGATGCGAACAAAGACAAGGAGGTAGAGCGCAAAAGCGGTGTCGGTTCAATCGTTGCGCTCGCATCGATTGCCGTGTTGCTGCTTGCGCTCGGCGCCATCGCGCCGCCCGCTTTTGTGGCGCATTTCACGGTATTCGTGCTGGCTGTCTTTATCGGCTATCAGGTGGTGTGGAACGTCACGCCCGCGCTGCACACGCCGCTGATGAGCGTGACGAATGCGATCAGCGGCATCATCGTGATCGGCGCGTTGCTTCATCCTGTCGGTGCGAATGCGCTCGTGAGTGTGCTGGCGGGCGTGGCGCTCGTGATTGCCACGATCAATATCGCGGGTGGCTTCCTGGTCACCCAGCGCATGCTGAAGATGTTCCAACGGACCTGAGGAGACGTCATGCTGAACGGAATCGGCAATATGGCGTGGCTGGGCGCGGCGACGCTGTTCATCCTCAGCCTGCGCGGACTGAGTCATCCCACGAGCGCGCGACGCGGCAATATCTATGGCGTCTGCGGCATGACGATCGCGGTGCTGGCCACCTTGCTGGTGACACGCGGCGCGGGGCTGGGTATCGCCATCGTCGCGGCGGTCGTGGGCGGCGGTATCGGTGCGGTGCTGGCGCGTCGCGTGGAGATGACGCAGATGCCGCAACTCGTGGCGGTGCTGCATAGCTTCGTCGGTCTTGCGGCGACGCTCATCGCCTTTGCCAATGCGCTTTCGCCGGCGGTGGAATCAAGCAGCGTCGAGCGCGCGATTCACGATACGGAGATCTACGTCGGCGCCTTTATCGGCACGATCACGTTCACGGGTTCTATCGTCGCGTTTCTCAAGTTGCAGGGCACGCTGGGCGGAAAACCGCTCGTATTGCCGGCTCGGCATCTGATGAACGCGGTCGCGCTCGTGGTGTGCATCGTGCTCGGTTACGTGTTTGTTTCGACGAGCGATGCCACGCAGGCGCTCGCGGCGCTCGGCATCATGTGTGCGATTGCCGCGGTGCTGGGCGTGCATCTGGTGATGGCGATCGGCGGTGCGGATATGCCGGTGGTCGTCTCCATGCTCAACAGTTATTCGGGCTGGGCGGCGGCCGCGACGGGCTTCATGCTCGACAACGATCTGCTGGTGACGACGGGCGCGCTGGTCGGTTCGAGCGGCGCGATTCTCAGCTATATCATGTGCCGGGCGATGAACCGCAGCTTTGTTTCGGTGATCCTTGGCGGCTTCGGCTCGATGGCGGCAACGGCGAGCGCAGCGCCCGAAGGCGAGGTGGTAGCCACCAGCGTGGACGAAGTGGGCGCGCTGCTGCGTGATGCCGCCGAAGTCGTGATCGTGCCGGGCTATGGCATGGCGGTCGCGCAGGCGCAAGGTACGATCAGCGAGATCACGCGACGGCTGCGTGCCCAGGGCGTGCGGGTGCGCTTCGGCATTCATCCGGTGGCGGGGCGTTTGCCGGGCCATATGAACGTACTGCTTGCCGAGGCGAAAGTGCCGTACGACATCGTGCTGGAAATGGACGAGATCAACGAAGACTTCACGAATACCGATGTCGTGCTCGTGATCGGCGCGAACGATATCGTCAATCCGGGCGCGCAGGAGGATGCGGCCAGCCCGATCGCGGGTATGCCGGTGCTCGAAGTGTGGAAGGCGCGCACGGTGGTGGTCTCCAAGCGTAGTATGGCGACAGGCTACGCGGGCGTGGACAATCCGCTGTTCTATAAGGACAACACACGGATGTTGTTCGGTGACGCGAAGGGGAGTGTCGATGCCTTGCTGAGGCAACTGGAAACGGCTTGAAGCGGCTCGAGAAGTGGCTCGAGAAGTGGCTCGAGAAGTGGCTCGAGAAGCGGCTGGGACGCCGTTCCGGAAGCAGTGTAAGGAAGGGCTTAAAGCAGATTGACGCAATCAAAGCGTCAACACATGGAGAGAGACAACCGTGGCACACACCGATCGCATCGACGCCCCTTATACGGCGCGACGCCATAACCGTTGGGTGCAGCTCGTAGCGGGCATTGCCTGCATGGGGCTGGTCGCCAATCTGCAGTACGCATGGACGCTTTTCGTCGTGCCGATGGACGCGCGCCATCATTGGGGGCAAGCCGCGATTCAGCTTGCGTTCTCGCTCTTCATCGTCACCGAGACCTGGCTCGTGCCGGTCGAAGGCTGGCTCGTGGACCGTTTCGGGCCGCGTCCGGTCGTGATGGGCGGCGCGGTGTGCGTGGCGCTGGGCTGGCTGCTCGATGCGTGGGCGCCCGTGTTGCCCGTGCTTTACGTGGCGGCGGTGATTTCAGGTATCGGCGCGGGTTGCGTCTATGGCACCTGCGTGGGCACGGCGCTCAAGTGGTTTCCCGATCGGCGCGGCCTTGCGGCAGGCATGACGGCAGCGGGCTTTGGCGCCGGTGCAGCACTGACGGTGATTCCGATCTCGCGCATGATCCAGCATTCGGGTTACGAAACCGCGTTCATATTCTTCGGACTCCTGCAAGGTGTCTGCATCATGGCGCTCGCGCTGGTGATGGTGCGCCCCAAGCCGCCTGCGCACGCTGCATTGATGAAACGCGTCGTCGCAACGAAGACCGATTACACCACGCAGCAAATGGTGCGCGCGCCCTTGTTCTGGGTGATGTACGCGATGTTTGTCTGCGTGGCGGCGGGCGGCATCATCGCCACCGCGCAGATCGGGCCGATTGCGAAGTCCTACGGTTTTGCGTCGATGCCGGTGGCGTTCATGAGCGTGAGCTTGCCGCTACTCACGATGACGCTGTCGATCAACAATCTCTGCAACGGCTTTACGCGACCGCTGTGCGGCATGATTTCGGATCGGATCGGGCGCGAGAACACGATGTTCATCACGTTTCTCGGCGAAGGGCTGGCGCTGCTCGGGCTGCGTTACTTCGGGCACGATCCGTATCTGTTCATGCTGTTTTCAGGGCTCGTGTTCCTGTTTTACGGCGACATCTTCTCGAACTTCCCGGCCACCTGCGCCGATACCTTCGGCGCGCGTTATGCGGCGGGCAATGCCGGCACGCTTTATACGGCCAAAGGCACCGCTGCGCTGCTTGTGCCGGTGGCGACACTGCTTGCGCTGCATGGCGGCTGGAATAGCGTATTCGAGTTCGTGGCCTGTATCGCGATGATGGCAGGCGTGTGCGCGAAGGTCGTGTTGCAGCCGATGCGGCGGCGCTGGATCTTCCAGTCGGCCGTACCGGTGGCTTCGCCGGTGGAAACGAGGTTTAACGCTGCGCCGATAGGCTCGCGGGAATGAAGCGCCTCAGGTTGCGTTGCCTTGCGTGGTTCGCTTGACCGCGCAAGCCTTGCCGGCACGGTTACGGACCGCGCGCAGGAAGATCATGGCCGGGGAAGTCGCGCGGATGCGAGCGCGCCGGATGCGTCGCGTGTCGGTGCGTGCCTGCAGACGGCGCGCATCGCTCTCAGTCGGAACAGAAGGGGCGGTGGCGTCGACTAGCGAACCATAGCGACTGTCAGCCTGAGTGCGCTCGATCCAATCGACGTTCAGGCGGGTCGCGATGAGCCAGGTCGCTGCGGCACCGAAGCCCAAGGCAACGATCGTAGCGATGACAACGAGTTCCATCCGGTCTCCATTCGTTCGGGTATCGCCGATGTCTGGCAATGTATACCGAAGAATATAACGCGTTGGCGGAACCGAAGTGTCAAGAAAACGTGAGGGTAGAGAAGAAAGAGGCAGAAATAGAAGCAGAAATGAAAAAAGCCAGCATAGAGCTGGCTTTTTTCATGAATCTTGGTGCCCAAGAGAGGACTCGAACCTCCACAGTGTTGCCACCGCCAGGACCTGAACCTGGTGCGTCTACCAATTCCGCCACCTGGGCAAGGTGTCGCTTACTACTTGCTGCTGCGCTGTGTCGTGCAGCAGAGAACGAGATTCTAGCGCATCTGTAGAGCCTGTCAATAGGCTTTTTCAAAAAATCTTCACATCGCAGAACAACTGCGTTCTCATGGGCTGCAGCGTGAGAGAGATGGACTCGATTTGCGAACGTCGATGTCGGGAAAATGCAGAGGCTGAAAAACAAAAACCCGAGCAAGCGGTTTCGCTTCGGTCGGGCAGTGGAGCCATGCTCAACATGATGGCGCAGACAAACCTGCGCTTGCGCGCTGTCGCTGTATCGGCAAGATGCGATTCAGCGGGAGAAATGAAAAAAGCCAGCATAAAGCTGGCTTTTTTCATGAATCTTGGTGCCCAAGAGAGGACTCGAACCTCCACAGTGTTGCCACCGCCAGGACCTGAACCTGGTGCGTCTACCAATTCCGCCACCTGGGCAAGGTGTCGCTTACTACTTGCTGCTGCGCTGTGTCGTGCAGCAGAGAACGAGATTCTAGCGCATCTGTAGAGCTTGTCAACAGGTGAATGCAAAAACTTTTGCGGCGGGCTTGATCGACAGTTGTTCGTCGCTTGCGATGAATATCAGGGAGCCGACATTCGCTCATCGCGCGTTCAGCGGCTTGCGCACTGAATTGTCGGGTGCGGCGCGGGTGTTAGAATGCCTCGCAGCAGTATAGGTGGCGCGCCGCTCGCGTCGCGCACCCGTTACGTCAGCCGCATGTTGCAGCATTCGAAGACCGCGGCGCGGCATGATTGCCACGATCCGCGTGATATCCGACGTCCACGCAACGAGAACAACCATCGACAAGCCCTTGAGCAAATATCCGTACCCGATTCCCAGCCGCGAAGAAATCCTTGGCGTGCTGCGGACCAGCGAATCGCCCTGCACCGCGAACGATATCGCCGAGGCGCTCGCGATCAAGCGCCAGGAGCGCGAAGGGTTCTTCAGGCGGCTCGCCGCGATGGAGCGCGACGGGCAGATCCGGCTCGACTCGCGCGGCCACTATCAACTCGCGCATCCTTCCAATTTCGTCGCGGGCCGCGTTCAGGGCCATCGCGACGGCTATGGTTTCCTGATTCGCGACGACGGCCAGGACGATCTGTTCTTGCCGCAAGGCGAGATGCAGAAGGTCATGCATAACGATCGCGTGCTTGCGCGCATCGTCGGCTATGACCGCCGCGGCCGCCCGGAAGGGCATATCGTCGAGGTCACGGACCGCGCGAACCGCCGCGTGATCGGCCGTCTGCTCAACGAGAACGGCGCTTTGATCGTTGCGCCCGAAGACAAGCGCATCGGCCACGACATCCTCGTCACGCAGAATCCGAAGAAGGCCAAGGCAGGCCAGGTCGTGGTGGTCGAGCTGACCGATTTCCCGAGCCGTCATTCGCAGCCGCTCGGCCGCGTGGTGGAAGTGCTCGGCGACATCGACGATCCGGGTATGGAAATCGAGATCGCCGTGCGCAAGTACGGCGTGCCGCACGAGTTCAGCAAGGAAGCGCTCGCGGATGCCGCGAAGCTGCCCGATGCCGTGCGTCCGACCGATATCCGCTACCGCGTCGATCTGCGCGATGTGCCGCTCGTCACGATCGACGGCGAAGACGCGCGCGACTTCGACGATGCGGTCTATTGCGAACCGATGCAGGTGGGCAAGGGCGAAGGCTACCGTCTGCTCGTCGCGATCGCCGATGTCTCGCATTACGTGTTGCCGGGCAGCGGCCTGGATGTGGACGCCATCGAGCGCAGCACCTCGGTGTACTTCCCGCGCCGCGTGATCCCGATGCTGCCGGAGAAGCTCTCGAACGGCCTGTGCTCGCTCAATCCGCACGTGGATCGCTGCGTGCTGGTCTGCGACATGGTCATCACCGCGCGCGGCGAGATCAAGGCGTACCAGTTCTATCCGGGCGTGATGCATTCGGCGGCGCGTCTCACGTATACCGAAGTCGCGGCGGTCCTGACCAACACCAAGGGTCCCGAGGCCACGCGCCGCGCGGCGCTGATGCCGCATCTGCAGAACCTGTACGGCGTCTATAAGGCACTGTTCGCGGCGCGCCAGAAGCGCGGCGCGATCGACTTCGACACCACCGAGACCTATATCGTCTGCAATGCGCAGGGCAAGATCGAGCAGATCGTGCCGCGTCAGCGCAACGACGCGCACAAGCTGATCGAGGAGTGCATGCTCTCGGCCAACGTCTGCGCGGCGGACTTCATGAAGCGCAACAAGCACCCGGGCCTGTACCGCGTGCACGCGGGTCCGAGCGCGGAAAAGCTCGAAAACCTGCGGACTTTCCTGCGCGGCATGGGGCTTTCGCTCGGTGGCGGCGACACGCCGCACGCCAGCGACTACGCGGCGCTGATGGCGCACATCCGCGACCGTCCCGATGCGCAGATGCTGCAGACGATGCTGTTGCGTTCGATGCAGCAGGCGGTCTACAGCCCGGACAATATCGGCCACTTCGGTCTCGCGTATGAGGCGTACGCCCACTTCACGAGCCCGATCCGCCGCTATCCCGACCTGCTCACGCACCGCGCGATCTACGCGATCCTGCAAGGCAAGAAGTATCAGCCGGCTGCGCCCGAAGGCGTCGATCTCAACACGGCGCTGTCGCCGCGCGCCCGCGCCATGCAGGCCGAGGACGAAGAGAAGCGCGGTCGCAGCGCGCGTACCGCTCGCGGTGCGAACACGGCGATCTGGGAAGAGCTGGGTCTGCATTGCTCGGCCAACGAGCGCCGCGCCGACGAAGCCTCGCGCGACGTCGAAGCCTGGCTCAAGTGCTATTTCATGCGCGACAAGCTCGGCGAGGAATACGGCGGCATGGTGAGCGGCGTGACGTCGTTCGGCATCTTCGTGCAGCTCGATTCGCTCTTTATCGAAGGTCTGGTACACGTGACGGAACTCGGTTCCGATTACTTCCAGTACGACGAGATCAAGAACGAGCTGCGCGGCGAGCGCACCGGCATCCGCTATCGTCTGTCGGATCGGGTGCGCGTGCAGGTCAGTCGCGTCGATCTCGATGCGCGCAAGATCGACTTCCGTCTCGTGCGCGACACGCCGGTCAAGCCCGCCGTGAATCGCGGCGCGCAGGCCCAGCAGGAGCGCAGTGCTGGCGAAGGCGGTGCGCGCGTGCGTCCCATGCCGATGGCCGCAGACGACGTGCGGCGCAAGAAGGCCGCGCCGCCGCAGAGCGCAGCCGTGAAGGAAGCGCGTGCAGCGCGTGGTGCGGCCAAGACCGCGAAGAAGCGTGCGCCGTCGAAACCGGCGGCCAAGAAGTCGCCGCCGCGCAAGAAGCGTTAAAGCCGTACCCACGGCGCGCGCCTCGCTCGTATCAACGAGCGTGCGTGCGCCGTGACCCGGTGCGCGGAATCATCCGGCGCATCGGCGCAATATCACTCGTTCGCGGCGCTTTGATGCGCCGCGAACCGTTTATCAGGGGTTGTATCCAGTCATGTCACGTCTCAAGGTTCTTTACGGGTTTCATGCGGTGACCGCACGTATGCGGCACGACGCGTCCACGGTCGAAGATGTCTATTACGATCCGACGCGGCGCGATCGCCGTATGCAGGACTTCCTGCACACCGCGAAAGAAGCGGGCGTGCGCATCATCGCCGCCGACGAAACGCGTCTCTGGGGTCTCGCGCACACCGAGCGCCATCAGGGCGTGGTCGCGCGCGTGCACGACATGGCGCTCGCGCAGAATCTGGCCGAGCTGCTCGACGGCATCCAGGGCTCGCCGCTCCTGCTGGTGCTCGACGGCGTGACCGATCCGCATAACCTCGGCGCCTGTCTGCGCGTGGCCGATGCGGCCGGCGCACATGCCGTGATAGCGCCGCGCGATCGCGCCGTGGGCCTGAACGCAACCGCCGCCAAGGTGGCGAGCGGCGCCGCCGACACGGTGCCGTACATCACCGTGACGAACCTGGCGCGCGCGCTGCGCGAGCTCAAGGACGCGGGCGTGTGGATCGTCGGCACGGCGGGCGATGCGCCTGCGGGCCTGTACCAGACCAAGCTCGACGGTCCGGTGGCACTCGTGATGGGCGCCGAAGGCGAAGGCATGCGCCGTCTCACGCGCGAAACCTGCGACGAAGTCATGCAGATTCCGATGGCCGGCACGGTCGAAAGCCTGAACGTTTCTGTCGCGTCGGGCGTGTGCCTGTTCGAGGCGGTGCGTCAGCGCGCAGCACGCTGATCGACCTTGATCGACGCAGTATGACGACCTTGCTTCACGCGGGACGGGGGGCGCTGGCCGCCGCTGCGGCCGCGCTCGCGCTCGCCGCGTGCGCGCCCGTGACGATGACCGACCGCGGCGCCTACGTCGCGGACTCGCAATATCACGCGCGCAGTGCCGATTCGCGCATCCGCTTCCTCGTGTTGCATTACACGGAAGGCGACGAGCCGACCTCGCTCGAGGAACTCACGCGTGAAAACGTGAGCGCCCATTACCTCGTGCCCGAGCATCCACCGCTGCGCGACGGCAAGCCCGTCGTGCTGCAACTGGTGCCCGAGTCGCAGCGTGCCTGGCACGCGGGCGTGAGCGAGTGGCAGGGCACGACGGAGCTGAATGCCGCGTCGATCGGCATCGAAAACGTCAACTCGGGTCCGCACGATACGCCGCAAGGCCGCACGTGGGCGCCCTGGCCGGCCGATCAGGTGGCGGCGATCATCGCGCTGTCGAAGGACATCGTTGCGCGTTATCACATCCCACCCACGCGCGTGGTGGGGCATAGCGACATCGCGCCGCAGCGCAAGATCGATCCGGGCGCGGCGTTTCCGTGGAAGCAGCTTTACGATGCAGGCGTGGGCGCCTGGCCCGACGACGCCACGGTGAAAGCCGATCTCGCCGGCCGCGCGCCCGATGCGCCCGCCGATGTGCGCGCGTTGCAGACGAAGCTCGCGCGCTACGGCTACGACGTGACCACCGACGGCGTGCTCGACGAACCCACGCGCCGTGTGTTCGCGGCGTTCCAGATGCACTTCCGGCCGCGCGACTACTCCGGCACGCCGGACGCGCAAACCGATGCAATCGCCCAGGCGCTGCTCGACAAATACGTCGATCGCACCGCGCCCGTGGTGCCAGGCGCGACCGAAACGGCGCCCTGAATTGCCCGGAGCGTGTTCGCGGCATCCGCCGGAACCGCTTCCAGCCGGGATATGACCGAAAACGCATCGCTTGCCGGCGGGCGGCGCCCGCAACTCCGGTAAACTAGGCGTTTTCCGGTTTTCTCTCTCGGGCAGCACCCATCATGACTCAAGACGAACTCAAGAAGCTGGTTGGCCAGGCCGCGGCCGACTATGTCAACGCGAACGTGCCGGAAGGCTCGATCATCGGCGTCGGCACCGGCTCGACCGCGAACTGCTTTATCGACGCGCTGGCCGCGAACAAGAGCCGCTATCGCGGTGCGGTGTCCAGCTCGGTTGCCACCACGGCACGCCTCGAAGCGCACGGCTTCAAGATTTTCGACCTCAACGAAATCGAATCGCTGCCCGTCTACGTCGACGGCGCCGATGAAATCGACGCTTCGGGCGCGATGATCAAGGGCGGCGGCGGGGCGCTCACGCGCGAGAAGATCGTGGCGTCGGTGTCGGAAGTGTTCGTCTGTATCGCCGATGCCAGCAAGCGCGTCGAGGTGATGGGCCAGTTTCCGCTGCCGATCGAAGTCGTGCCGATGGCGCGCACGGCCATTGGCCGCCGCGTGACGGCGTTGGGCGGCGTGCCGGTGCTGCGCGTGCAGAAGGACGGCTCGCCGTTCATCACCGACAACGGCAACGAGATTCTCGACGTGAAGGGCCTGCGCATCAGCGATCCGCGTACGCTGGAAGCGCACGTCAATGCCTGGCCGGGCGTCGTGACCGTGGGCCTGTTCGCAGCGCGCGGCGCGGACTTCTGCCTGCTCGGCGGCGAAAACGGCGTCGAGCGTATCGACTACCGCAAGGCCTGATGCACTGAATTCGCGGACGGCGGCGTGATGCACACGTGTTGCACATGACGCCGTCCGCGTTGTTTTGCGGGTCGTAAATGGCGGCACGTCAATCGCAGCAGGTCATGCGCGCACATCGATATGGATTCCTGACTAAAAATCATTCCACATCGAGCGCCTGAAGCGAAGAAAAGGCAAAGCGCGCCGGAGCCGGAACGCTTTGCAAAATCAAACACACACACACGAGAAACGGGGCGCAGGGTTCGCCGGGCAACTTCGTCCGGCGGCCCTGGCCGGGCCTCCGCGTCTTATTCCACCGTTTCGGCCTGACGCAGGCGCGGCAGCAGGCGGTCGAACTCGCGGCGCACGAGGCCGTAGCACTCGCAGGCGCGGGCTTCGAGGCCTTCGCGGTCGAGCACGCGGATACGTCCGCGGCTATGGTGGATCAAACCTTCGTCGTGCAGCTTGCCGGCTGCTTCCGTGATGCCTTCGCGGCGCACGCCGAGCATATCGGCGATGAGCTGCTGCGTGACCGTGAGGTCGTTCGAAGCCACGCGGTCCACTTCGATCAGCAGCCAGCGGCACAGCTGCTTGCTCAGCGAGTGGTGACGGTTGCAGGCGGCGGTTTGCGCGACCTGGGTGAGCAGTGCGTGCATGTACAGCAGCATCAGGCGGCGCAGAAAGTCCGAGCGCGCGAACTGCTGCTTGAGGCTTTGTGCGCTCATCCGGTAGGCGAAGCCCGCGCACTGCACCTGCACGCGGTTCGGCATGGTTTCGCCGCCCGTCAGGACGGGCACGCCCGTCATGCCTTCGCGGCCCACAGCGGCGATTTCCACGGAACTGCCGTCTTCCATCGTCGAAAGCATCGAGATGATGGCCGTGGTCGGAAAGTAGACGTGATGAATGCGCTGGCCGGAATCGCAGAGGAGTTGTTCGGTGCGCAGATTGACGAGTTCGAGATGCGGTGCGAGAGCTTGCCACTCATGCGAGGGCAGTGCGCCGAGCAAATGGTTGCCGTGCAGATCCGATTGAAGGGTCAACATGATTTGGTCCTCGTGTGAAGGCGCTTGCGCTGCCTTCCGTCTTTTCATTCCGGTCGCCGAATCGCTTGTTGTTTGCCGCTTCCCGTAGCGGCTGTTCGTTCGTCGTGCCGGCCCCATAGTCCCGAGTGCGTCCGCCGTATTTGTTTGCGTCACGCTGTGTGGCGCTTCTCTCTAAGCAGGGTATGTGCCAGAGACCCGCAAACCGCGCCGCTATGCGGTTTCGCGGACGTTACGATCCGAACGCTTCCGGGCATTCCCGGTTTTTTGTTTCATATCTGTACGACGCCTGCGCGGGCCGCGCCAATGGACTGAGCAATTTGTATTGACGTAAGTTGTTGATTTTTATGGTGTTAACGGGGCTTCGGGACGGCCTTTCGAAAATGACTCCAGACTGAAACATGCTGCGCGACACGTCGCCACGGCGGGGTCAGGGTGGGCATGAGTGCGTTCGGTTTTGAATCACCGCTGCTGCGCTGCGGCTGGCGTGCCGGGAAACGTTCGCCTGTGAAACATGCCCGCGTTACGGCACGTCACGTTACGTGTGCGCTGCCGCACATAACGCGGCGGGCTTTGCTGCCGGCGCAGGCCAGCGACGCGCGACAGCGGTCCGCTTCAAGGTGTTGTCCGCGCAACGAATCGGCACCCCGGTGTTTTCCCGACGCACGACGCATGACCCCAGCGTAGCGAAGCGCACGGGCGCGTCGCCGTGCGGCAGCGCTCGGTCAGTGTGGGTATGCGAACAGAATCGTCTTGCTGCCTTTGCTCCAATGGAGTCCGAAAACGAGGGAACGCGCGTGCGCATGCTGTTGCCAGGCTGGCCCAGGCAACAGCAGGCAAACCCAGGCGAAGTCCGGACGAAGCCGACCGACCAGCCTGCACGCCCAGCCCAGGACCAGACATTCGGACGGGGAGCTCGAACATGAACCAGGCAGTCACTCCGGCGGGTTTGATCGCCGCAGCCAATGAACCCGAAGTCGCGCTTGTCGTGCAGCCGGTGGTGCTCGCCGGCGGCTCGGGCACGCGGCTTTGGCCTCTGTCGCGCGAGCATTGTCCGAAACAGTTGATCGATCTGCTCGACGGCGAGTCGCTCCTTGCAGCAACCGTGCGCCGTCTCGACGGGCTGTATGCGCAAGGCGGCGAACACGCCGGCGCGTCGGTGCGCAAGGCCGCGCCGCTCGTCGTCAGCAGCGAGGAACTGCGCCATATGACCGCCGACCGGCTCGGCCGTCTTGGCCAGTCTTCGCGCATCGTGTTCGAGCCGGTCGCGCGCAATACCGCACCGGCGCTCACCGTGGCCGCGCTCGCGGCGCAGGCTGCCCATTCGGCGGATGCCGCGCAGACCGACAGCGACCCGATCCTCATCGCCATGCCCGCCGATCATCTGATCGCCGATCGTGCCGCATTCGCGGCCGCGCTCGAAGACGCCGTGCGCTATGCGTCGCGCGGCGCCATCGTCACGCTGGGCGTGCCGCCGCAGCGCGCGGAAACCGGTTACGGCTATATCGGCGCAGGTGCGACGCTCGGAGCCAGCGGCGCGCGCACGATCGAGCGTTTCGTCGAAAAGCCGAATGCCGACGTCGCCGCGCGCTATGTCGCTTCGGGCGATTACTGGTGGAACAGCGGCATTTTCGTCGTGCGCGCCTCGGTGTGGCTCGCGGCCATCGCGCTGTGCCGGCCCGCCATCGCCATGTACTGCGCGCAGGCATTCGAACTCGCGCGCGTCGATGCGGATGGCGCCGTGCATCTCGACGCCGCGTCGCTCGCAGCCTGCCCGTCGGATTCGATCGACTACGCCGTGATGGAATCGATCGGCGCCGAAGCGCGTCTTGCCGGCGTGGTCGTGCCGCTGGTCGCGGGCTGGTCGGATGTGGGCGCGTGGGACGCCGTCTGGCAGGTCTCGGACAAGGACGCGAGCGGCAACGTCGCGCGCGGCCGCGTGCTGTTCGAGGACTCGACCGAAAGCTTCGCGCATTCGGACGGGCGCCTCGTGGCATGCGTGGGCGTGCACAACGTCGTGGTGGTGGAAACGGCCGACGCGGTGCTGGTTGCCGCCAAGGATCGCGTGCAGGACGTCAAGGCGATCGTCGGCAAGCTCAAGGCGCAGCGCGGCGAAGAAGCGCAACACCATCGGCGCGTGGAACGTCCGTGGGGTTGCTACGACTCGGTCGATCGCGGCGAGCGCTTTCAGGTCAAGCGCATCGTGGTGAAGCCAGGCGGCGTGCTGTCGCTGCAGATGCATCACCATCGCGCCGAACACTGGATCGTCGTGCGCGGCACCGCGCGCGTCACGCGTGGCGAAGACGTGTTCCTGCTGTCGGAAAACGAATCGACCTTCATTCCGCTGGGCGTGAAGCATCGGCTCGAAAATCCGGGCAAGACGCCGCTCGAAATCATCGAAGTGCAATCGGGCGGGTATCTGGGCGAAGACGACATCGTGCGCTTCGACGATCAGTACGGACGCGTCCCGCAAAACGCAGATTCGACGACGCCGCGTTGACAGGACCGGTCAGCGAGGCGTCGCTGCATATGCACATGATTGCATATGCACATAAAAGGACGATCAGGATTGCGATGGAAGCATCGTGGAAACAGCGCGGAAACATGGCTAATAAGCGTTTGCTTCATACAAATCACTTACGAAAAGACAACGAATAACTTCATAAGACGAAATTCGGGAAACCGAAGGGCCGAGAGACGAAGAACTTGTACAGGCTGGGCATTTGTCACGCGAAATTTGCGTCAGGAGATATCCTGGCTTACGTTTTATGCAATTAGCATGGCAACGTACGGATGAGTTCGACGAAGCACGAGGGCCCACGCAGTAACCGGCAAACAGGGCGATTAACGCCATCGGGGGGAGGGGTCATGGAACTGGGGAACAACAAGGAACGCTCACTCGTGAGCAAGGTCATGGATGGCCTGATTTCGGGCATCGTCGAAGAGCGTTATGGCGCGATCCTGCCTCCGCAGGACGTGTTGTCGAAGGAGTTCGACGTGAGCCGCACGGTCATGCGCGAAGCGCTGTCCATGCTGCTCGCGCGCCATATGCTGGACGTGCGGCCCAAGATCGGCACACGCATCAGGCCGATGCGCGACTGGCGCATGATCGACGAAGACGTCGTCAGCTGGCGCTTTCGCGCGAAGCCGGACAAAACCTTTCTGCGCGACGTGATCGAATTTCGCACGCTGATCGAACCGGCGGCCTGTGCGCTGGCGGCGGAACGCGCGGGCGCGGCGGATATCGCCGGCATCCGCGATGCGTTCGATGCGCTGCGTCAGACGAGTCCGGGCGACACCGGCTGCCAGGCGGCCGACGCGCTGCTGCACACGCGGATCCTCGCGGCGAGCGGCAATCAGTTCTATCAGCAGATGGCGGCGATCATTCGCGGCGCGCTCACGATCGTCAATCCGATCCTGAGCCAGCGTGCGGATGGCTGGAGCAACGTGGTCGACGCGCATGGACGGATCGTCGAGGCGATCGAGCGGCGCTCGCCGACCGATGCCCAGGCGGCCGCCGCGGCGATGATCGCCTACACCGCCGACGAACTGAACCGCGCGTTCGCACCGGAAACGACCGAGTAAAGCGGCGCGTCGTCAGGCGCGAACGTCTGCCAACGTTGCGCGCGGCGCACGCACGCGCCGGAGCCGCTCGCCACGCGCGCCTTTGACCGCGCGCGTGTTACGTTTGTATCGACGTTTGCCATCGTGCGCGCCAGCCAGTATCGTGCGTCTCTTGCGTTCAAGGAGAGGCGAGAGACATGGTCGATATCGACGCCAGTAAAACGATTCGTTGGGGCATCGTGGGCGCGGGCCGCATCGCGCGGCGTTTCGCGCAAGGTGTGGCGCACGTCGAAGGCGCGCAGGTGAGTGCGGTCTGGTCGCGCCGCCCGGCGCCCGCCGAGGCGCTGGCGCAGGAATTCAACGCGAGCGCCTGTGCGAGCTTCGAAGCGCTGCTCGCCAGCGGCGTCGACGCCGTCTATATCGCGACGATGCAGGACAGCCACGCGCATTACGCGTGCGCGGCGCTGCAGGCGGGCTTGCCGGTGCTCTGCGAGAAACCCGCGACCGTCAACGCCGCGCAACTCGAAAGCGTGCTGCAGGCCGCGCGCGACGCGAAACGCCTCTTCATGGAGGCGATGAAACCGCCGTTCTATCCGCTCTATCGCGCCTTGCGCGCGCATCTGCAGGCCGATCCCATCGGCCCGGTCGGGCTCGTGCGCGCGGGCTGTTCGGTGGCGAACGTGCCGGCCGATCACCCGTCGTTTTCATTCGCGCACGCGGGCGGAGCGCTGCTCGATATCGGCGTCTACGAGATGTTTCTGGCGGTGGACTGGCTAGGCGCGCCGCGCGAGGTGCAGACCTTCGGGCGGCTGGGCGCAACCGGTGTGGACACGTTTGCAAGCCTCAATTGCCAGCACGAGCACGGCATCGCGCAACTGTTCTGCGGGCTCGATCTGCATGGCTTTGGCGATGCGCTGCTGGCGGGGCCGCTCGGCAACGTAACGATCCACGCGAACTGGTGGAATCCGGCGCGCGCGACCATTCGTTACGTCGATGGCCGCACGGTGGAACTGGACGAGCCGTTCGAAGGCGGCGGCCTCAACTACGAGACCGCGCACTTCTGCGAACTGCTGCGCGCGGGCGCGCTGGAAAGTCCGGTGATGCCGCACGATACGTCGCGGCGCATGATCGCGATGGCCGATGCCGCGCGCGCGGCGCTCGGCTTGCGTTTCGACTGCGAGTGAATCGGAGGCAGGCGCGGCGGAGGTCAACACCGCCGCGCCGATTCAACACTCAATGACGCGCGGGCAGCGCGAGACGCTTTTCATACCAGTGCTGGACCCATTCGAGGATCTGGCACAGCACCCAGTAGATCGCCGCCGCCGCGAGATAAAGCGGCAAGGGCTGATAGGTCGACGCGATGATTTCCTGCGCGCTGCGCAGCAGCTCCGTCACCGTGATGACCGAGACCAGCGACGTGTCCTTGATCAGGCTGATGAGGCTGTTCGACAGGCTCGGCACGGCAATGCGCAGCGCCTGCGGCGCGATCACGTAGCGCAGCGTCTGACGCCGCGAGAGCCCGAGACTGTAAGCCGCAAGCCACTGGCCGCGGTGAATGCCGAGAATCGCGCCGCGCATGCTTTCGGACAGATACGCCGCGACGTTGGCCGACAGCGCGATCACGCCGGCAGGCGTCGGATCGAGCGAGATGCCGACGCTCGGCAGGCCGTAATAGATCACGAAGATCTGCACCAGCAGCGGCGTGCCGCGCATGAGGCTCACGTAGACGCGCGCGATGAACACGAACACGCGGTTCGAGCTGATGCCCATGAGGGCGAGCACCGCGCCGCCGATGAGCCCGAAGATCATCGACAGGACAGCGAACTTGACCGTAAGCACCGCGCCCTGCGCGAGCACCGGCAGCGACTGGATGATGAGCGTGGAGATGGGCATGAGGAACGCGGGAATAAAGGCTTGGCGCCTGGCCTGGAAAAACCGCGGGGCGCGCATTCTGCTTGACTGCTGATGGCAGAATGCGCGCCCCGCGCCTGTCATGTCACGCGGCCGCCCAGGCGAGCGCGCGGCGTGAACATGCGCATTACTTCGTGACCGGCTTCGTCACGTCGATACCGAACCACTTGTCCGAGATCTTCGTGAAGGTGCCGTCGGCTTCGAGCTGGGCCATCGCATCGCCGATCGCCTTGGCGAACTTCGGATTGCCCTTCTTGAACGGAATGCCCGACGGATTGCCGTCGCCGACCAGCGCGCCTGCGCGCAGCGGCAGCTGCGAGTTCTTCATCAGGTAGGCGAGCATCAGGCGGTCGTTGAGCGCCGCGTCCAGACGGCCGGCGGCCAGATCGCGCAGATATTCGGGCGCGCCCGGGTAGGTCTTCACGTCGATACCCGGCACGGCCTTGGCCATATCCATGTAGTTGGTGCCGAGCGCCACGCCGAGCTTCTTGCCCTTGAGGTCGTCGAGCGACTTGAACTGGCGCGTGTCGTCCTTGCGCTCGATGAGCTGCGCGGCCGAGTACGTGTAAGCCGGCGAGAAGTCGAGCACGGCCTTGCGCTGATCGGTGATGCCCACCTGGTTGGCGATCACGTCGAACTTGCCAGCCTGCAGACCCGCGATGATGCCGCTCCATTCGGTCGTGACGAATTCCGGCTTCACGCCGAGCTTCGCGGCGACGGCCTTGGCGATATCGACATCGAAGCCGACCAGATCGCCGTTGGGCGCCTTCGAGTTGAACGGCGGGAAGGTGCCTTCGAGACCGATGCGCAGCGTGCCGCGCGCCTTGACCTGGTCGAGCAGGTCTTCAGCGTGGGCGCTTCCCGCCACGAACGACGTGCCCACCAGCGCGAGCGCGAAGAGCTTCTTGAGCAAGGCGAATTTCATTGTTGTCCTCTTGTTTTGCTGCGATGTTGCTGCTGTTTTGCGGCATGGCGTCGTGCGGCGCGAACCGTGCGAGGTTCGATGCGCCGCACATGGCCTGAAACTATAGCCTCAGGCGCGGCCCGAGGCCAGCGCCCGCGCGCACTCGGCGACCAGCGCCGGACCGCGGTAGATGAAGCCGGTATAGACCTGCACGAGCGCCGCGCCCGCGGCGATCTTCGCGCGCGCGTCTTCGCCCGAGAAAATCCCGCCCACGCCGATGATCGGCACCTGATCGCCCAGTTCGGCGCGCAGCTTGCGGATCACTTCGTTCGACGCGTCGAATACCGGACGGCCCGACAGACCGCCGGTTTCGTTCGCGTTCGGCAGACCTTCGACGGCCGCGCGCGAGAGCGTCGTATTGGTGGCGATCACGCCTTCGATCTTGTGGCGCAGCAGCGTATCGGCGATTTCCTTGACCTGTTCGTCGTCGAGGTCCGGCGCGATCTTGAGCGCGAGCGGCACGAGCTTGCCGTGCATATCGGCCAGACGCTGCTGCTTGTCCTTGAGCGCGGCGAGCAGGGCGTCGAGTTCGCCGCCGCCTTGCAGCTGGCGCAGATTCTTGGTGTTCGGCGACGAAATATTGATCGTCACGTAGCTCGCGAACGGATAGACGCGCTCGAGGCAGAAGAGATAGTCGTCGGCGGCGCGCTCGATCGGCGTATCGGCGTTCTTGCCGATGTTCAGGCCGAGAATGCCGCGATAACGCGCGGCCTGCACGTTCTTCACGAACTGTTCGACGCCGTGGTTATTGAAACCCATCCGGTTGATGATGCCGCCCGCCTGCGGCAGACGGAAAATGCGCGGACGCGGATTGCCCGGCTGCGGACGCGGCGTGACCGTGCCCACCTCGATAAAACCGAAGCCCAGCGCGGCAAATCCGTCGATGGCGGCGCCTTCCTTGTCGAGGCCTGCGGCGAGGCCAACCGGATTGCGGAAGGTCAGGCCCATGACGGTGCGCGGCGAATCGGGCACGCGCGAAGCGAGCAGCCCGGCCATGCCGGTGCGGCCCGCCGCGCCGATCATGCGCAGGGAAAGGTGGTGGGCGTCTTCGGCGTCCATGCGAAAGAGCTGGTCGCGGACGAACGGATAAAGGGTGCTGAACACGGGAGGTAGGCGCGGGCGCCGAAAAATGAGAACCCGCTATTTTAGCGACAAAGGCGAGGCGGCTGGCGCGCGGGCTGGAATCCGTCGCACACGACGTCGCGTGCGCAGGCGACGCGCCTGGCGTCCGACGGCCGTGAATGGGCGCTCAGGCGAGCGGATCGAGTGCGTGCCAGACGCCGTCGAACAGGCCTTCGAGCGGCTGAAAACGCGCCTTGTAGGCCATTTTCGGGCTTTCGCGAATCCAGTAGCCCAGATACACATAAGGCAGTTGCAGGCTGCGCGCCTGTTCGATCTGCCAGAGGATGTTGTAGGTGCCGTAGCTCGCGTGCGGCGTATCGGGCTCGAAGAAGGTGTAGACCGAGGACAGCCCGTCGCCGAGGATGTCGATCATGCTGACCATGCGCAGAATGCCCGGCGCGTCAGGATGCTGCGGATCGGGCTCGCGAAACTCCACGAGACGCGAGTTGATCCGGCTTTGCAGCAGAAACTGTTCGTACTGGTCGCGGCTGTCGCGATCCATGCCGCCGCCCGCGTGGCGCGCCGACTGATAGCGCATGTAGAGCGCGTAATGCGCTTCGTCGTAATGCAGCGGCGCGACCGTGGCGACCAGTTCGCCGTGATGTTTCCAGGTGCGGCGCTGCGTGCGATTGGGCGTGTAGTGATCGACCGGCACGCGTACCGGCACGCAGGCGCGGCAACCATCGCAATAGGGGCGATAAGTGAACACGCCCGAGCGGCGAAAGCCGGCCTTGACGAGATCGGTATAGACGTCGGAATTGATCAGGTGGCTGGGCGTGGCCACCTGCGAGCGCGCGATGCGCCCCTCCAGATAACTGCAGGGGTAGGGCGCCGTTGCATAGAATTGCAGCGCGGAAAGCGGTGAAAGCGGCAGCTCGTTTGGATGAGTCACGTTGGCAGCTCTCGAAGCAGATCGGAACGTCGCGCGTCTCGGATCAACGCCTGGACTGGCGCAAAAAGCGACGTGTTACGACTGCATACTAACATCGACGCCAGTTTCGCATCTATCGAATTACGCGGCGTGGCGCACGTGTGGGCGCGATTGGCGGAGATTTCGGCGTGCTGAATGCGGCCGTTCGGAGCGATATCGGGATGAACGCGCGGGCGCAGTTTCAGACCGTCGGCAGGGCGGGATTTGCTGCGTGCCCGTGACCCTGCCCGAGCCAGTCGGCCAGCACGGTCTTGTCGAATGGCCAGCCGATCGCGGGCGCGACCACATTCGCCCGCACATGCGCGATAAACGCCTTGCGCGTGATTTCGCGCCCGCCCAGCGACGCCAGATGCGCGGTGTTCTGCTGACAGTCGATCATGGCGACGCCGTTGCGGCGCAGATGCGCGACCAGCGCGGAAAGCGCGATCTTCGAAGCATCCGTCACCGAGGCGAACATCGATTCGCCGAAGAACATCGTGCCGAGCGATACGCCATACAGGCCACCCACGCGCTGGCCTTCGAACCAGGTTTCGATGCTGTGCGCGTCGCCGATGCGGTGCAGGCTGGAATAGGCGTCGATCACATCCGCGGTGATCCAGGTGCCGCGCTGGCCGCGGCGCGGCGCATTGGCGCAGGCGCGCATGACGCTGGCGAAGTCGTGATCGACGCGAATTTCCCACGCCGGGTCGCGCAGCACGCGCTTGAAGGTTTTCTTCAGCGACGGCGAGACCTTGAATTCGTCGGGGCGCAGGACCATACGCGGGTCGGGGCTCCACCAGAGCACGGGCTGGCCGTCCGAATACCACGGAAAAATACCGTGCCGATAAGCGTCGATCAGGCGCGAAGGCAGCAGATCGGCGCTGGCGGCGAGCAGGCCCGGCGCGCCGCTCGACGCGCCCAGAGCGCGTTCAACCGGCGGAAACGGGTCGTCGGGCGAGAGCCAGGGCACCATCGCCGGAGCGGCTCAGCCGTCGCGCAGCGGGCGCAGGACGTCGCCGGTGTGCAGGCCGTAGCTGCCCGACTGGCGATCGGCGAAGAAAAAGCGCAGGGTCTGGCCGACCGTGGGAAACGCAATCTCGTCCCACGGAATTTCATGTTCCTCGAACAGGCGCACTTCCAGGCTTTCCTCGCCGGCTTCGATATCGAGATCGAGCAGGCGCGCGAGATAGAAGAGATGCACCTGATGCACGCGCGGCACGTTCAGCAGCGAGAACAGGCTTTGCACCTCCACGCGCGCGCCGGCTTCTTCCAGCGTTTCGCGCGAGGCGGCTTCCGAGGTGGTTTCGCCCATTTCCATGAAACCCGCGGGCAGCGTCCAGTAGCCGTAGCGCGGCTCGATCGCGCGGCGGCACAGCAGCACCTTGTCTTCCCAGACCGGCACCGTGCCGACCACGTTACGCGGATTCTGATAGTGAATGGTGCCGCAGTGCGCGCAGACGTAGCGTTCGCGGTTGTCACCGGGCGGCACGAGCAGGCTGACCGCCTGACCGCAAGTCGAGCAGAATTTCATGGGCACGATAGGGGGATGGGTGTTGCGAGTGTATCACCGCGGCGCGTCATGACGGGAGCTTGACCCGGAGCGCCTGCATAAGCGGATCGGCATGAAGGCCGAGTGCCGCTATCGACGTTGCGTCGATGATGTGTCGATCTTTTTTGGCGGCGGAAAACAAAAAAGGGTTACACGCCGATGCGTTGTAACCCTTGATTGCTTCTGACAGAACAGCTTTGGTTGCGGGGGTAGGATTTGAACCTACGACCTTCGGGTTATGAGCCCGACGAGCTGCCAGACTGCTCCACCCCGCGTCCGTCAGAGAAAAGAATTATAGGGTAGATCCTGGGATCGTGCAACAGCTATTTGACGAAAGTTTTTCGGACGGCTTGCAGAAGGATGATCGGAAGCTATCGGCGAGCTTGTCGGTGGCGGTGTCAGGCGCTGACAGAACTGACAGAAGAGCGGCGGAAGGAGGACAGAAGTGCGACAAACGCCAGGCTAGAATCGGGGCCGAAGTGTTTTCCACCCTCGCATTCCCAAGACTGACGGTAGATATGGATATCGCCCACGACCTGCAAACCATCGCCGCACAAGAGCACGCCCTCGTTTTCCCCCGTTTCGATGCCGATCGCGCCTGGCAACTCGGCGCTTTCCTGCGCGAGCTGGCCGTGGCGCGTTCGCACGCGGTTGCCATCGACGTGCGGACGTTCGGCCTGCCGCTGTTCTTCTGCGCGCTGCCCGGCGCCTCGCCCGACAACGTTTCGTGGGTGCAGCGCAAGTCGCGCGTGGTCGAGCACTTTCGCCGCAGTTCCTACGCGGTCGGTCTGCGTCTGCAGCAGTCCGGCACGACGCTCGCCGATAAACACGGTCTGCCGGCCACGGATTACGCCACGCACGGCGGCGCGTTTCCGCTGATCGTCGAGAACGTCGGCGTGATTGGTTCGGTGACGGTGTCGGGCCTGCCGCAGCGCCTCGATCACGAACTCGTCGTCGAGGCGCTGTGCGCGCATCTGGGCGCCGACTACAGCCAGCTCGCGCTCGCCAAGGCCTGACGCGATGCGCTCCTCACCCTGGCTCATCCTTGCCATTGCCATCGTCGCCGAAGTGATCGCCACTTCCGCGCTGCGGGCTTCGAATGGCTTTTCGCGGCTCGTGCCGTCGGCGATCGTCATCGCCGGTTACGGTGTGTCGTTCTATTGCCTCTCGCTCACGCTCAAGACGCTGCCGGTGGGGATCGTCTATGCGGTGTGGTCGGGCGTGGGCATCGTGCTGATCACGCTCGTCGCGATCGTGCTCTACAAGCAGATTCCCGATCTGCCCGCGATGCTCGGCCTCGGGCTGATCGTGGCCGGCGTGCTGGTGCTCAATCTGTTTTCGAAGATGCAGGCGCACTGACGCTCATCGAGCACCGCCGGGCGCTGCGCTCAACGGCCGGGCGGCACGATGCGGATACCGCAACCCGCGACGGCTTCGCGGCTGCGCTCGCCTTCGAGCGTGGCCGCGTCTTCCCAGAGACTGATCGCGCGCGCCACGTCGATGTCGTGCTCCTGGGCGTAGCGGAACCAGCGATTCGCGGCCTGCGGCTCGGGAATTTCGCGCTCGGCTTCGTAGTATCGACTGGACATGAGGGCGTCCATTGCGAGTCGTCGTGCTTGCAGAAGTGAAAGGGGCGGGCGGTGCGGCGAACGTCTTTCGGGCCGCAGTCGCAGTGTGGCAGATTCGCCCTGCATGCCGATGCAAAATGCACAACTTCAGGTCAGGCACGCAGCGCTGCGCGTAACATGGAGCGCGGTCCGACCGAGCGCGGCTTGACCGCGACCCAACCGTGACCCGGCGCGACAAGACGCGACAAGACGCGACGATTCGCGCGTTTTCCTCAGCTGATTTTCCCCGCGGGGCTGGATATGGATATCCGTTTTCCTTCCGAAGCGCCGTCCTGGCACGACTCCAATCTGACCGTGGTGTTTCCCGCGCTGGTCGATGGCGCGCGCGTGCCGTGCGCGATTTCCGTCGAAGCGCTCGAGGACCATTTCGGCGCGATACCCGAAGGCCGCGAGGCGTGGATGCAGGCCTTCGATGCGGGCCGCCCGCGTATCGAAGCGGTCGCGCGCGCGCATCTCGAACTGAGCAACGGCACGCCGGTGCTGCTCAAGAGCGGCCATTTCCCGCCTGGCCATCTTTTGTCCTGATTTTCGACGTTCATCGACCCTAAGCGATCGCGTTCCGTGAGTACCACCGAACCGAAAGACACGCGTGCCGCCGCGCTGCGCGCGCGCATCCTCGACGCCGCGCGCCGTATCGTGCTGCGCGAAGGCATCGACGCGCTCTCGATGCGCAAGATCGCTAGCGCGATCGGCTATTCGCCCGCGTCGCTTTATCTGCATTTCGAAGGCCGCGACGCCATCGCCCGCGCGCTGGGTCATGAAGGTTTTACGCAATTGCTTGCGAGCCTGCAGCCTTGCACGGAAATCGCCGAGCCGCGCGTGCGGCTTCACGCGCTCGCGCATGCGTATGTGACGTTCGGCTTTGCGCATCCCGATACGTATCGCATGATGTTTTTTCTGCCAGGCGAGCCGGTGATCGCCCGGGTGCAGGAAGAGGGCGCGCCGGACAACCTGCCATCTCACGCCGATGTCGCTGCGATCGAGGCGCTATTCGTCGATGCACTCGCGCCCGTTTGCGCCGATCCCACGTGGCTTTCCCGCGCGCTGTGGGCGTTGCTGCATGGCTTCGTGGCGTTTTCGTTTCCCGGCCCCGCGAGCGTTCCAGAGTCGGCGAGCCTGCCAGCGATCGACGCTGCACTCGACGCCTGGCTTGCCGGTTACGTCCGCCCGCGCGCACCGCAAAACACGCCTGCCGATACGACGTGATAGCCTCGCGATGAACATCGAATCACGCCGGGAATTGTGCTGAAAATCACGCCGATTCACGCGTATTGGATTCGCATCTTTTCATCGCGCTTTCATCACGTCGATCGATTGCCATGTCACAGGAAGCCAACGACTCTTCATCTTCCGCCGATGCCGCGCAGCACGTGCTTGCGCATGTGACGAACCGCATCGGCTTTATCGAACTCGCCCGGCCGCAGGCGCTCAATGCGCTGTCGACCGCCATGGTGCGCGCGATGCAGGCTGCGCTCGACGCCTGGCGCGATGACCCCGAAGTGCTCGCCGTGATCGTGCATACGCAGCTTGCGCGCGCGTTCTGCGCGGGCGGCGATATCCGCTTTCTTTACGAGTCGTATCGCGCCGGCGAGCAGGCCGCGATCGATACTTTCTTTATCGATGAATATCGGCTCAATCACACGATATTTAGTTATCCGAAGCCTTATATCGCGTTGCTGAACGGTGTGGTGATGGGCGGCGGCATGGGTATTTCGCAGGGCGCGCATCGCACGGGCGGGCTGCGTGTGGTCGACAGCAGCACACGCATGGCGATGCCGGAAACGCGCATCGGTCTCTTTCCCGATGTTGGCATGGGCTGGTTTCTCGCGCGCACGCCCGGCGCGCTCGGGCGTTATCTGGCGGTGACGGGCGACACCATCGACGCCGATAGCGCGCTCTACACCGGTCTCGCCGATGTCTTGATCGACGCGGGTGCGCGGCCCGCCTTGCTCGATGCGCTGCAGACCGAGCCGTTCATGTCGGGCGAGGATGTGGTCAAGCGGATTCGCCATGCGGCCGGATCTGACGCGGCTGCGCGCGCTACCGCTGCAGAGAACGGTTGCGCGCTGGCGGCCTCGCGCAGCTGGATCGACCGGCATTTTTCGCGGCCTTCGGTGCCCGATATTCTGGCGTCGCTCGAATCCGCGCAGCGCGAAGCGGGCGGCCCGCAAAGCGAATGGGCCGAGCAGACCGTGGGCGTCTTGCGCGAGCGTTCGCCATTATCGATGGCGGTATCGCTGGAAGTGGTCTCGCGCGCCGAAGGATCGATGGCCGATGTGCTGCGCCGCGATCTCGATCTGACGCGTTCGAGCTTTACGCAAGGCGATGTGGTGGAAGGGATTCGCGCGCGCCTGATCGACAAGGACAATCATCCGCACTGGCGCTTCGCGCGTATCGAGGAGGTGCCGCAGGCCGACGTGGAAGCGATGTTCAAAAGCCCGTGGAGTGTGACGGAGCATCCGTTGCGGACGCTGCCGGGCTGACATCGAAAGTGATGGAGAAGCGTGGAAGAGAAGCGTGATAGCGCGCGGCGCAGGACGCACCGCGCGTGGTGCAGCCGGTCAGTCTTCGTCGGTTTCGCTCATGAATGCGCGCATGAACACCAGCGCGCCCCAGCCCCACACGGCATTCGAGGCGAAACCCATCGCCAGGCGCGGCAGCATATTGCCGCTCGGCCAGATGCCGCGCAGCGGATCGATCACGAAAACCATCGCCGCCGTGAGGACGATGCCGCCGAACACGAACGCCTGCACCCAGGGCGCGGGCCGCGACGGCGAAATGCGCAGCAGCCAGGTCATCGGGATGGCCCACAGGGCGCTCCAGATGGCGTTGACCAGAAACTCGGGCAGACCGAGCGGCGCGAACGGATCGGTGGAGAAACCGGCGACGTCGATCACCTGTGCGGCGTGCAGCAGTGCAAGCGTCGCTTCGCGAAAGAATAGCGAGGCCAGAAAGCCGGATACGAACGGCAAAATGATTTTTTGCATGAGAGCGGGCGAGAGTTGCGCGGCGCGGCGCGCGTGTGCCCATGAAGAGGCGGCGAGCGGCTGGCCGGATGTTGTGTCGGTATGCGCGCCATTATATCGGCGCGCTGCGTCCGCGATGCACCCCCGTATGCTAAAGCGTCGCGTAAAGCACGAAAGTGGAAAACCTAAGCTAAAAAAAATCGTTCAAAAGGCTTAGGGCGATCCCTAGACTGGTTCCCCATGCAAGCGGTGTCGTGCTTTGCCTCCCGCGTCAGTCACCGATTCCGTCAACGATTTTTCCGGCCGCTCTGGTTCGCCAGGCGTTCGCGGATCGACTCGTCCTGACGCTTTACGAGTGCGTCGCGCCGCTTATGCCGTTTTCAGCTTTCATTTTTACGTTTTGAACAAAAGCAGGAGTCACGCATGAATGTGTTCTGGTTCATCCCGACCCACGGCGACAGCCGCTACCTGGGCACCACCGAAGGCGCACGCGCCGCTGATCTCGCGTACTTCCAGCAGGTGGCCGTGGCGGCCGACACGCTCGGTTACGAAGGCGTCCTGCTGCCGACGGGCCGTTCGTGCGAGGACGCATGGGTCGTGGCGTCGAGCCTGATTGCCGCCACCAGGCGACTGAAGTTTCTGGTCGCGATCCGTCCGGGTCTGTCGTCGCCGGGTCTCGCTGCGCGCATGGCCGCCACCTTCGACCGTCTGTCGAACGGCCGCTTGCTGATCAACGTGGTGACGGGTGGCGATACCGCCGAACTCGAAGGCGATGGCGTATTCGTCGATCACGATACGCGCTACGAAATCACCGACGAATTCCTGCATATCTGGCGCCAGCTGCTGGAAGCCTCGCATACCAACGAGGCCATCGATTTCGACGGCAAGCATCTGCAGTCGAAGGGCGGCAAGGCGCTGTATCCGCCGGTGCAGCATCCGCATCCGCCGCTGTGGTTCGGCGGTTCGTCGCCGGCGGCGCACGAGATTGCCGGCGAGCATATCGATACGTATCTGACGTGGGGCGAGCCGCCCGCAGCGGTCGCGAAGAAGATCGCCGATATCCGCGCACGCGCCGAACAGCGTGGCCGCAAGATCCGCTTCGGCATCCGTCTGCATGTGATCGTGCGCGAGAACGAGGAAGAAGCGTGGGCCGCCGCCGATCGCCTGATCAGCCGTCTCGACGACGACACCATCGCGCGTGCCCAGGCCGCGTTCAACAAGATGGATTCGGAAGGCCAGCGCCGCATGGCTGCGCTGCACGGCGGCAAGCGCGGTTCGCGCAAGGATCTGGAGGTCTATCCGAATCTGTGGGCGGGCGTGGGCCTCGTGCGCGGCGGGGCGGGCACGGCGCTGGTGGGCAATCCGCAGCAGGTCGCGGCGCTCATGCAGGAATACGCGTCGCTGGGTATCGAGACCTTCATTCTCTCGGGTTATCCGCATCTTGAGGAATCCTACCGTTTCGCCGAGCTGGTGTTCCCGCTGCTGCCGGGCCGCCAGGCGAAGACGGCGGGCGGTCCGCTGTCGGGGCCGTTTGGCGAAGTGGTCGGCAATCACTATCTGCCGAAAGCGAGCCAGAGCTGATACGCAATCACGCGGGCGGTGTGCATGGCACATCGCCCGTATGCAGCAAGTTTGCAAGAAGAGGACCAACCGATGACTCAATCCACTGTCGCTGCCGGCGGCGCAGGCGTGCGTTACGCGTCGCGCGGCGCACGGCCGTTTGCCGCGCTCGCGCGTGCGGCATTCAAGCGCCTCGCGCCGTGGCTCGTGCCGCTCGCGATCCTCGCCGCGTGGGAACTGGCGGCGCGTAGCGGCGCGCTGTCCACGCGCGTGCTGCCCGAACCGCTCGCGGTTGTGAAGGCTGCGTGGTCGCTGATCCAGTCGGGCGAGATGTGGCAGGACGTGCGCGTGAGCACGTGGCGTGCGATCTCGGGCTTTGCGATCGGCGGCGGTATCGGTCTTGCGCTCGGTCTCGCCACGGGTCTATTCAAGCCCGTCGAAACCGCGCTCGATTCCACCATCCAGATGATCCGCAATATTCCGGCGCTCGCGATGATTCCGCTCGTGATCCTCTGGTTCGGTATCGAAGAAGAAGCGAAGGTGTTTCTCGTTGCGCTGGGCGTGTTCTTCCCGGTCTACGTGAATACCTTTCATGGCATCCGGTCGGTGGACGCCAATCTGGTCGAGATGGCGCGCAGCTATGGCCTCAAGGGTTTTGCGCTCTATCGCGAAGTGGTCCTGCCCGGCGCGCTGCCGTCGATTCTCGTGGGCGTGCGTTTCGCGCTCGGCCTGATGTGGGTCACGCTGATCGTGGCGGAGACGATCTCGGCGCAATCGGGCATCGGCTATATGACGATGAACGCACGCGAATTCCTGCAGACCGACGTGGTGGTGGTCGGCATCCTGCTCTATGCCGCGCTCGGCAAACTCGCCGACGTGCTCGCCAAATGGCTCGAGCGCGTGGCGCTGCGCTGGCACCCCGCGTATCAACAAGGAAGCGACGCATGAACGCAAGCACATTGGCAGCGGCTTTTGGCGGCGTGGCGGGCCGCGAGCGCGAAGCCGACCAGTCGCGCGGCGACAACGTGGCGAACGTCGACCGGAACGTGAGCCTGCGCGGCGAAGCGCGTGCGCAGGACCCTGCGATCGAATTGCGCGGTGTCGGCAAGCATTATGGCGAGCGCGTGGTGCTCGACGATTTCAATCTCTCGATCGAGCGCGGCAGCTTCGTGGCGATCGTGGGGCGTAGCGGTTGCGGCAAGTCCACGCTGCTGCGTCTGGTGGCGGGGCTCGAGCAGCCCGATGCAGGCGAACTCACGCGACGCGGCGAAGCGGGCGCGGTGCTCGACACCCGCATCATGTTTCAGGACGCGCGCCTGCTGCCGTGGAAGACGGTGCTGCAGAACGTGATGCTGGGCCTCGGCCGCGGTGCCCGTGACGATGCGCGCGCCGTGCTCGACGAAGTGGGACTGCTCGCGCGCGCCGACGAATGGCCGGCGCGTCTGTCGGGCGGCCAGCGTCAGCGCGTGGCGCTGGCGCGTGCGCTGGTGCATCGTCCGAGCCTGCTGCTGCTCGACGAACCGCTGGGCGCGCTCGACGCGCTCACGCGCATCGAAATGCACGCGCTGATCGAGCGTCTGTGGCGCGAGCATCGCTTCACGGCCTTGCTGGTGACGCATGACGTGCACGAAGCCGTCGCGCTGGGCGATCGCATTTTGCTGGTGGAGGAGGGCCGCATTGCGCTCGACCAGACCGTGCCGCTCGAGCGTCCGCGTGCGCGCGCCGATGCGCGTTTCGCGGCGCTGGAAGAGCGCGTGCTGCAACGCGTGCTGGGCAGCGCGACGCCGCCGCCCGCGCACGTGCCGCATCCGCACAACGCCTATGGCCTGCGTCCCACCGACGTGCGCTGGGCACTTTGAATCCCGCGTATCGCCAGCTTTTCGCCACATCCGCTGGGCAAACCTGCTTTTCAAACATTGAAACCTGAAAACTTTGGAGCCGAATCAATGAGCATTTCCGCCATCAACGTGCGTAACCAGTTTCGCGGCAAGATCAAGGAGATCATCCGCGGGTCCGTCGTCTCGGAAGTCGATGTCGATACGCCGTTCGGCGTGGTGACGTCGGTGATCACCACGCGTTCGGTCGACGAACTCGACCTGAAGGTCGGCTCGGAAGTTGTCGCGCTGGTGAAATCGACGGAGGTGTCGATCGCGCGCCTGTGAGCGCGCAGATCAGCCCGTGAACGCGTGCGTCCCTCGCTGGCGGCCGACGCCAAAGTGCTACGATGAACCGGCATGCGGTCAAGCCACCACGGAGGGACGATCATGGAGCCGAAAGGCCTCGACATGGGCGACTACGAGGAGCGCTACAAGGACTACGACATCGAAGTCGCGGTCGAGCAGGTGCTCACGGGCGTGAAAGCGCATTTTCGCGTCACGCGCGCGGGTGTCGTGCTCAAGGATTGGGAACTGGTCCACATCGACCGTCTCTGGTCGACCGAACATGCGGCCGCCGAAGCCGGTTTCGCGGCTGCGCGCGCATGGATCGAGCAGGGCGCCGTGCCCTGATTGCGGATAAAAAAATGCCGCACTCTGGGGGGAGCGCGGCTCAGGGGAAGACGGGGCCAGCCGATGTTGGAGAGATGACCCCGTGCCTTCGATCAGGTTCAAAGGTAACAAATCGGACTATCGCTGTATACACGGTGATATTTCGATTTCTTACTTCGGATGGATGCTTCGTTGTTTGCTTCGAACGAGCGCGTGCCTTGAACGGCGCCTAAGATGGAGGCATTCCGACTGGAGCCGCCATGTGCACTAACTATGCCGCCGCGCGACGCGACCGTCTTTTCCGGCACTTTGGCATCGAACCGCCCGATTCGCCCTGGCGCGACGAAATCTATAAAGACTATGCGGCGCCGATCATCCGGCATGTCGATGGCGCGCCACGCGCCGATCTCGCGACCTTCGGCATGGTGCCGCGCAAACATATTCCACCCGGCGTGCGTGTATTCGACACGATGAATGCGCGTGCCGAGACGGTCGGCGAGAAGCGCAGTTTCAGCGGCGCGTGGAAGCGTCAGCAATTGTGTCTCGTGCCTTGCGAGGCGTTTTACGAGCCGTGTTATGAAACCGGCAAAGCGGTGCGCTGGAGGATTGGGTTGACGTCCGGCGAGCCGCTGGCGATCGCGGGGTTGTGGCGCGAGTGGGATGAACCCGACGGCCCCGCGTTCTCATTCACCATGCTCACGGTCAATGCGGCGGAGCATGCGCTGATGTCGCGCTTTCACAAACCCGGTGACGAGAAGCGGTCGGTGGTGATCCTCGCGCAAAGTGTGCGGGAAGATTGGCTTGGCAGCCGATCAATGGATGAGGCGCGATCGTTCTTGACGCCTTTCCCGGCACAGCAGATGGCGGCGGTGGAGGATGCGGTTGCGCCGAGGTCAACTGCCAGTGGGGCAGGTGAAGAGTAGATTGATTGGCATTGCGAATGATTGCTCGCGATGCCAGCTTGAGGCAGGTCGTGTCGCTCTAGCGACTGCGCATACACCTGCATCGTCGTAAGCGATTTTCAGGCGCACAAAGCAAAAAGCCCAGTCACGAGGACTGGGCTTTCGCTTGAATCTTTTGGGGTGGCTGATGGGACTCGAACCCACGACGACAGGAATCACAATCCTGGACTCTACCAACTGAGCTACAGCCACCACTGTCTTACTGTTTTCTTGTTTGTCGCTGCTTTGTTAGCGGCGTCAATCAAGAAGCAAGATTATATACATGCCATATCGATCTTGCCTAGCCCTTTATTCAAAAAATTATGAAGAAAGTTCGGCGGCGGCTTCGAGCGGGGCGCGCAGGTGCGCACGCGCCGTTTCGAAGATGGCGAGATCGCCCTTGGCAAGCTCACGGCTATCCGACAGCACACGACGCCAGCCACGCGCGCCGGCTTCGCCGCGATAGAGTCCGAGCGCGTGACGCGTGATCGAGCCGAGGAACGTACCGCGCTCGATCTCGCCCGCGCAATACTCGATCAGCTTCGCTTCCACTTCATCGCGCGTGAGCGCCGGCCCGGTCGCGCCATAGAAGCGCGCGTCGACATCGGCCAGCACGTAGGGGTTGTGATAGGCCTCGCGCCCGAGCATCACGCCATCGACATGTTCCAGATGCGTTTCGACTTCGTCGAGCGTCTTGATGCCGCCATTGATGATGATTTCGAGCTGCGGGAAATCGCGCTTGAGCTGGTACGCGTAGTCATACTTGAGCGGCGGGATTTCGCGGTTCTCTTTCGGGCTTAGGCCCTTCAGGATCGCGTTGCGCGCGTGGACGATGAACACTTCGCAACCGGCATCCGCAATCGTGCCGACGAAATCGCGCACAAAAGCGTATTCCTCGACCGCATCCACGCCGATGCGGTGCTTGACCGTCACCGGCACCGACGTCGCGTCGCGCATCGCCTTCACGCAATCGGCCACGAGCTTCGGCTCGTTCATCAGGCAGGCGCCGAACGCACCGCGCTGCACGCGCTCGGACGGGCAGCCGCAATTCAGGTTGATCTCGTCGTAGCCCCATTGTTCGCCGAGCTTGGCGCAACGGGCGAGGTCGTCGGGTTCGCTGCCGCCCAGTTGCAGGGCGACCGGCGCTTCGTCGGGCGTGAACGCCAGATGACGCGGCACGTCGCCGTGGAGCAGGGCGCCCGTCGTCACCATCTCTGTATACAGCCAGGTGTGCTGCGAGATGAAGCGGTGCAGCGAGCGGCAGTGGCGATCCGTCCAGTCCATCATGGGCGCAACGGAAACGCGGCGGGGGCTGGCGATACGGTTTGAAGACATGGTAAATACGTGCGCAATCAACGCGCGGCAGACGAGGAACAACCTTGTATTTTAACGTATTTTTGCTCTCGCGCCGGCCGCGATTTTGCGCTGCGCCATCCTCCGATCGACACGCTTGAGATGTTTGCAAACCCAGACAGAAAGCGGTTCCACCGGTTCTTCCAGGCCGAAAGACCCTTCCGGCGTTATGTAATCCGCCTGTCCAATGTTGCGGCGCGAAAATTTTTTTGAGACGCCTTTTTAGGGTCTGTTCGTCGCTCAGCCAAGCCAGGATTGCGACTCCGGATTGTTTCCAAAGTCGGAATAAACAATTCGGATTATCGAGATTATTTTCCGATAGTAGGTGTATACACTGAGCCTCATTGACGCGGCTCGTGGGCTCTCTCCGACTCCCATGTGTGGCGCCTTTCCCCGCAAGTTGAACCGGATATTGGAGTCCACCATGAAGACCAAACTGATCGCCGCACTGCTCGTCGCAGCTTCCGCTTCCATCGCCGCTCCGGCATTCGCCAGCGGCTACGGCCCGGCACCGTTCTACCGTCCGAACGTTGGCGCACCGGCTTCGCAGCAAGGCCAGAGCGCCCAGACCGTGGCCGCCGAACGCGCCCAGCAGCAAGGCGTCGATTCGTCGTACGGTGGCGTTGCAGGTGCATCGACCCAGTCGGGCGCGCACAACGCACAAACGCCGCGCGCGCAGCAAGTGTTCTTCGGCAACTAAGCGCGATTAGCCGAAGCGCCGCGCCTGCAGGGGCGGCTGGAACGCCGGGAGTCTTTCAGACCCCGGCGTTCTGCATTTCTGCGCCGATACTTCAAGCAATCCGCTACGACGCCGCGCGCACGCGCTGGTCGATGGCGTCGCGGATGCGGTCGAAGGCAGCGTCGAAGGCGTTGTCCTGGGTGGGAAAGCGTTCATCGGCGATACCGTCGATGGGCACATCCGCGTGGGTGTCGTCGGTGAGGCTATGGATGCGCTGGGTCGTGATCGTAAAACCGGTGTCGTGTTCGCCATCCACGCCGGCGGTCATGGTGTAGCCCATATATTCGTAGCTGCGCTCGTGTTGCATGCCGCTCCTCCGCGTCGCGTGATCCTCCGCCGATGATGGCACGTCCCGCGCCCGCGCCGCCGCTCTTTGCGCGGACGCGTTCGCGCCGGCCCTCGCGCGCGCTGTACTACCATGATCTGCAGCAGTTGCGATGGGCGCGCGCCGTTCTCTGAGTGGCGTTCGCCCGCCACGCCAGGCCGTCGCTGGCCCAACAGGAGGTGAACGATGATGAAACGCGTTGTGCTTCTCGCCGCACTGGCGCTGCCGGCTGTTTTCGTGTCGGCCGCGGCTATCGCGCAGCAACCGCCGCCGCATGGCGGGCCGAACGAGTATCGCGGCGGGCCGCCGCCGGAACATCCTCCGGCCGATATGCCGCCGCCGCAGTGGCACAAGGGCGATCGCGTCGCGCCTGAATATCGCGACCGTCAGTACGTGATCGACGACTGGCGTCAATATCACCTCAAGCCGCCGCCGCGCGGTTATCACTGGGTAGGCGTCGGTGGCCAGTATTACCTCGTGCATAACTCGAACTGGGCCGTGGAACGCGTCGGGCCGTAAGCCGGGCGCAAGCATCGCCTCAATGCAACGCACAAAGCCGGGTCGAGCCCGGCTTTGCCGTTATTCGGCGTCTCCTGAAAAAAATCGTGCGCCGTGATAGCTTCTGCGTTCTCCCCAACCAATGATGGAAAACGCTTCGATGGAATACCGCACACTCGGCGATACGGACGTCAAGGTAAGCCTGATCGGCCTCGGCACGATGACGTGGGGCGAACAGAATACCGAGCGCGACGCACACGAACAGATCGACTACGCGCTCGATCAAGGCGTCACGCTGATCGACGCCGCGGAGATGTATCCCGTGCCGCCGCGCCCCGAAACGCAAGGTCAGACCGAGCGCTTTATCGGCACCTGGCTCGCGCAACATCGGGCCGCGCGCGAGCGCATCGTGTTGGCGACCAAGATCGCCGGTCCGGCGCGCCAGCCGCACAATCCGCGTCATATCCGCGGTGAAGGCAACCAGTTCGATCGCAAGAATCTGACCGAAGCGCTCGACGGCAGCCTCAAGCGCCTGCAGACCGATTACGTCGATCTGTATCAGCTGCACTGGCCCGACCGCAGCACGATGACTTTCGGCCGCCCGATGTATCCGTGGGTCGACGACGCCTACACGGTGCCGATCGAGGAAACGCTTGCGGTGCTCGCCGAGTTCGTCAAGGCGGGCAAGGTGCGCCACATCGGCGTGTCGAATGAAACGCCCTGGGGCGTTGCGCAATTCCTGCGCGCGGCCGAAAAGCTGGGCTTGCCGCGCATCGTCAGCATCCAGAATCCGTATAGCCTCGTGAACCGCACGTTCGAATTCGGGCTTTCCGAGTATTCGCATCGCGACAAGCTCGGCCTGCTGGCTTATTCGCCGATGGCGTTCGGCTGGCTCTCGGGCAAGTACGAGGGCGGGGCGCGGCCCGAAGGTGCGCGCATCACGAAGTTCGAGCGCTTCCAGCGTTACAGCAAGCCGCAGGCGGTGGCCGCGACGTCGAGCTACGTGGCGCTCGCGAAGGAACTCGGTTACACGCCCGCGCAGTTTGCGCTGGCGTTCGTGAACAGCCGTCCGTTCGTGACGAGCAACCTGATCGGCGCGACGAGCATGGCGCAACTGAAGGAAAACATCGCCAATGTCGATGTGAAACTGTCGGCCGACGTGCTCGCGCGCATCGATGCGCTGCACGAACAGCAGCCTAATCCGGCACCGTAACGCGTGCCTTCGCCGCCCGGCGGTTTGCTGTCGCCGGGCGGCCCGAATCGGTTCTTCCCTGCTGTATCGGCCGCTGTTGCGGCCACGCGTGTCACGCCAAAGTCGTTGGCGATTCGCAAGGCATGCACTACGATCCTGCCAACACCCGCGCGGCCGTGGATTTCCCCGATCGGGCCATTCGCGCGTCCTGCGCCGAAAACGTTCCGCGCGGCTCGTTTGCAATCAATCCTTAGACCTATCGCCCTTTGCGGAGTACCCCACGATGACGAGCGCACCGAACGCGCAATCGCCACAGTCGCCTCAATCCGGCGCGGCCGTGCCCGGCTATGGCTGGGCCATTTTTCTGTTGCTGGCCGTGGCCGGCCTGTTTTACGTGAAGTGGTTCCCTTATTACCACCGCGCTTTCACCGCCGAATCGACCCATTCGATCGGCAAATCGATCCTGATGGGCGCTTCGGCCAGCGCGCCCGCGCCGTCGCTGGGTGCCGCGCTCGATTACGCCCTTGCGTACGGTAAGGCGATCTGGCAAGCGATGGTGCTGGGCTTGCTGCTCGGCTCCGGCGTGCAGGCGCTGTTGCCGGTGCAGTGGGTCGCGCGCGTGCTTGGGCGGCGCGGTTTCGGCAGCGTGGCGGCGGGCGGTCTGCTGTCGGTGCCGGGCATGATGTGCACCTGCTGCGCGGCGCCCGTGGTGGCGGGCCTGCGTGCGCGCAATGCGTCGGCGGGCGGCGCGATCGCGTTCTGGCTCGGCAATTCCGTGCTCAATCCCGCGACGCTCGTGTTCATGGGTTTCGTGCTGGGCTGGCAATGGAGCGCGCTGCGTCTGGTGCTCGGCGTGCTGCTGGTGTTTGGTCTCGGCTGGCTGGCCAACCGTCTCGTGACGCCGCAGGAAGCGCGCGCCGCCGACGACCGTCTCGCGCTGCTCGCGCGCCAGCAGGCCGAAGGCGGCAATGTGTTCGCGCGCTGGGCGCGGATTTTTGCGCGCATGGCCGTGCGCCTCGTGCCGGAGTACATCGTGCTCGTGCTGCTGCTGGGCGCGGCGCGCGCGTGGCTGTTCCCGCACATCGGCCCGGACGTCACCAGCAGCATCGGCTGGATCGTCGCGTTTGCGGTGGCGGGCATGCTGTTCGTGATTCCGACCGCCGGCGAAGTGCCGATCATTCAGGCGATGCTGGCGCTCGGCATGGGCGTTGGCCCGGCGGGCGCGCTGCTGCTGACGCTGCCGCCCGTGAGCGTGCCGTCGCTGGCGATGCTGGCAGGCTCGTTCCGTCCGCGCGTGCTGACGCTCGTGGCGGTGGTGGTCGTGCTGTTCGGCATCGTGTCCGGGCTGGCGGCCGTGGGGCTGGGGTTCGGCGTAGCGGCCTGAATGCGCGTCGGGCCAGTGGCCGCGGTGCTACGATGAATCGATAGCGATCGCGCGGCGCTAACGACGACGTTTTAACGATCAAGCTTAAGACCGCGGATGGCCGCCAGGCCGTCCGCATAGATGAGGGCTCAGGCCCAGGAAACGGTATGGCACAGCAAAAAACCAATCCGAAACTCGAACAGGCGCTCACGCGCGGCGACCTCGCGATCCGCCAGGCCAATTCCGCTCGCGCGACGGCGGTGCTGCGCGCGCTCGGCAAGATGATCGTCGAGGCTTCGGCGACCATCGGCGTGCAGGCGCACGTCTCGATCCCCGACGGCGACCGTATTTACGATCCCGCCGACGGCCTCTGGCCGCAGCAACTGCTGATCTCGCTGGACGAACCCGTCGAGGAAGCCGACCCGGAAGAAATCCGCACCGTGCGTCTGCACGCGCAGACCCAGGCGACGGTGTTCCGCGTCGAGTGGCATCGCTCGGACGGCAAGATTGGCCGTCAGGAAGGCGGTCCGTTCGCCACGGTCGCGTTTATTTCGGACGTCGATATTCCCTGGGGCGACGACGAAGACTGACCTCAGCGCATCATGCGGCGCCGGAACAGGATCGACGCGATGCTGAACGGCACGATGATGTAGAACGCGAGCACGCCCAGATGCAGCGCGGCGTGCTCGACAGGCCGTCCGAGCATGGCCGGCCGGATCAGATCGACGGCGTGCGCGAGCGGCAGCATCAGCGTGATGTGCTGCGCGGCGGGCGGCAATTGCGTGATCGGGAAAAATACGCCCGAGAGCAGCAGCATCGGCGTGAGCACGAGCGTCTGATAGAACATGAAGAAGTCGTAGGACGGCGCGAGCGCGGTGACGATCATCGCGCAGCTCGCGAAGGCGAGGCCCGCGAGCGCGATCACGGGCAGCGCCAGCAGCATCGACGGAAAGCTCGCATAGCCGAGCCCGCCCGCCACGATCATGATGGCCGCGCCCGAGAGCATCGACTTGCTGGCGGCCCACATCACTTCCCCGAGCACCACGTCGCCGAGCGAGAGCGGCGTGTGCATGATCGCCTCCCACGTGCGCTGCACGTGCATGCGCGAAAAGCCCGAATACATCGACTCGAAGCTCGCCGACATCATCACCGAAGACGACACCGTGCCCGCCGCCAGAAACGCGATGTACGAGACGCCGTCCACATGCCCGACCATCAGGCCGAGGCCGAAACCCAGACCGAACAGATAGATCATCGGATCGGCGAGATTGCCGAACATCGACGCGATGGCGAGCTTGCGCCAGACCAGATAGTTGCGCCGCCACACGGCGATCCAGTGCGTCGCGTTCGAGGGCAGGGCCGCGCGCGGCTCGCGCAGCGGCGGGTGGGCGGGGCGGGTGGGGCGCGTGGGCGGCGGAGGTTGAGTGCGTGTCTGCATGGCGTGATCGGCTGTTCTGCTGGGTGGTTTCGCTGCGTGCGTTGGGGGCTGAATGCCGCGGCTTAGTCCTGCATCTCGCGGCCCGTCAGCCGCAGGAAAACATCTTCCAGATTCGCAGGCCGATGCAGATAACGCAGGTCCGAGCGCGGGCGCAATTGCGCATGCACGGGCGCGGGATCGTCGACATAGCAGAACAGCGTCTCGCCGCTGATTTCCGTGCGCTTGGCGAAGGGCGCGAGCGTGTCGCGCAGCGCGGCCGGGTCCGGTCCATAGACCTCGATCACATCGCAGCCGATCTCCGATTCGATCAGCGCTTTCGGTGCGCCCTCGGCGATCTTGCGGCCTTCCTCGATCACGCAGACGCGGTTGCACAGCCGCTCGGCTTCTTCCATGAAGTGCGTGGTGAGCAGAATCGTCTTGCCGCGCGCGAGCAGCGAGCGCAGCCGCTCCCAGATCAGGTGGCGCGCTTGTGGATCGAGCCCGGTGGTGGGTTCGTCCATCACCAGCACATCGGGGTCGTTGACGAGCGCGCGGGCGAGCGTGAGACGCCGGCGCATGCCGCCGGACAACTCGCTCACGCGCGCATCGGCCTTGCTTTCGAGGCGCGCGAATTCGAGCAGCGGCGCGACAAGCGCCTTCGCCTCGCTTGCCGAAAGCCCGAAATACCGGCCGAACACGAGCAGATTTTCGCGCACGGTGAAATCGGGATCGAGATTGTCGAACTGCGGCACGACGCCGACGCGTGCCCGCGCGTGACGCGCACGCGCGGGCACCGGCTCGCCGCACAGGCTGATGCGTCCCGCATCGGGCGAAACAATGCCGAGCAGCATGCGCAGCGTCGTGGTCTTGCCCGCGCCGTTAGGGCCGAGCAGTCCGAAACATTCGCCGGGGACGACGTTGAACGAGAGGCCGTTCACGACCGTCCGGTCTCCATAGTGTTTGATTACCTGCTCGAATTCGATGGCGGGCATGTCGTACCGTTTTCCGGTTTTATCGTCGGTTTGGGTTCGCCTGAAGCGTCCCTTCGATCGTGCGCAGGGCGTGCATGGGGTGCACGCGTCGCACGTCGCAAGGCGGCCTATTCTAGTGCATCGCCGCGCGCGAGGTGGCGCGCGCCCGCGCCACAAACGCGATTCCGATGCTGCGGCAATGGCTGTCACGGCAAGCATCCAGATTCAGCGCAAAGCCCGTGCCGTAAGGCTTTCGAGGCGCCAGAACGGTGCATGCATGTCGTCCGCTTACCTGGCGTTTTCCAACCCTTGCGCGCTGAATTGCGGCGCACCATCATGCAGTTACAACCTGCGCTTCGAGCGGGTGGGGAGAAGCGATCATGGCGAGCTACAAAAAGATTCTGCTCTGTTACGACGGCTCGCGCGAGGGCCGCAAGGCGCTGCGCTGCGGCGCCGATCTGGCGTTGGATCTGCAGGCGGAAACGCACCTGCTTTCGGTGGTGGATATGCGTTCGACCATCGCGCAAAGCGCCGGTTTGCTGACCGATGTGGCGTGCGGGCGCTTCGAGGAAACGGCGCGCGAGATCCTGCAGGAAGGCGTCGATTGGCTCACCGAGCGCGGCGTGCGCGCGCAGGGGCATTTCGCGTTCGGTCATCCGATCGACGAAATTGCCAATCTGGCCAATGAAATCCAGGCGGATCTGGTGGTGGTGGGGCATCGCTGCCGCACGGGGCTGTCGCGCTGGTGGATGGGCGCGGGCACTACGCCGCTGCTCGATCGCGTGTCGTGCAGCATTCTGGTGGCGTGTTCTTCGGCAGCCGAAGAGAAGCAGCAGCAGGCGGCCGCGTAACGGCGCGCCGTGTTCTGTCAGTGACAGGCACTCACATGCGCCCAGTCGCAATGGCTGGGCGCGTAGCGGTTCAATGGCGTTCGATTAATTGGCCGCGCCGTTGCCGGCATTCGCGTTGTTCAATTCCACCGCAGCAAGCTTCCACGAGAAAAGCCCGTGCCGCTGAAGGATGGCGGCATAGTGCTCGCCGCTCGCGCTGCGCTGCCATGTCACGGCGAATTCATTGAGGCTGCGATAACCCGCCGAGGTTTGCGCACGCGGTGGCGCTTGCGACGTATCCGTATTGGCGGGCGCGGGTTGCTGCGCCGGCGGCGCTGTTTCAGCCGGTGCCGATGAAGCCTGCGTCCCGGGCGGCGGCGGTGCCGGGCGATCGCCGGGCTTGCCCGTGGGCGGCATGCCATTGAGCAGCGCCGCCACACCTTCAGGCGTCGCGTACGCATCCACCAGCGGCCCGATCAACGCCGAGCCGATCACCGCGCCCAGCATCAACAGCGGATTGCTACTGTGCTGCGCGTGAATGCGCTCCTGCAGCATCTCGCCCACCTGCTGCTTGAGACTCACGCGCAACGCCGGGTAATCGACGTATTCGTTCAACGCGACGGCGTCGCGCGCATCCGCCGCCTGCTTGAGGTGGTTGAGCGCGATGTACGGCGACGCATAGCCATAGCCGAGCGCCGCGACAACGGCCACCGCCGCGACTGCAATCGCAACGGGTTTCTTCCAGTTCGAGGACGCGCCTGAAGGCGTGGAGACAGTCGGATGGGTCATCGGGCAGGGCGGCCCCGCGCGAACGGGGCAAAAGTTCAATCAGGGTGTTGACCGCCCGCGCGCCAGAAAATTTCCCATGAAACAGCTTGTTACTTCGCCAGTGCCACCGGCATGTCGCCGGTTTGTTCGGCGATGCAACGGTCGAGCGCGCGGCACACCGCATCCATCGTACCGACCATGATGAGGCGCGACGGACCGTGATAGACGCGCACCGGCGCGCGGCGATCCGGCTGTTCCGTATTCAGCGTGCTGTTGAGCGACACGCGCGCGAACGCAGGTTGTGCCGACGGCAGGGGCGGCAGTTCCGGCGTGTACGTCTCTTCAGCGGTGTTCTCGAAGAGCGAGCCATTGAGCGCTGCCGCCGAGGCGCGCGCGTCGCGCAATGCACACGACGCGATCCCGCGCAGATGGCGCAGACGGCCGAATTGACGGAAGGGCAACAGGCGGGCAAGGCGTTCCATGACTCTCTCTCCAGAAGATGCGCGGACCAGGCGCTGACAAGGCGCGGTCGGAATTATCAGAATTCGGTGGGACGGATCAGACCGACGGCGATGCCTTCGAGCGCGAATTCAGCGCTGCCGGCGGCGACGAAGATGTTGTCGTAGTCGGGGTTTTCGGCGATCAGCTCGATACCGTTGGGCTGACGCTTCAGACGTTTCACGGTCACGTCGTCGCCCAGACGCGCGACGATGATCTGGCCGTCCTTCGCTTCGGCTTTCTTCTGCACGGCGAGCAGGTCGCCGTCGAGGATGCCCGCGTCGCGCATCGACAGGCCGCGCACCTTCAGCAGGTAGTCGGGGCGGCTCGAGAAGAGCGCCGGGTCGCACGCATAGTTCTGCGAAATATGTTCCTGCGCGAGGATCGGGCTACCCGCGGCCACGCGGCCAACCAGCGGCAGCGTGAGCTGCATGATGCTTGCGTGCGGCAGCGTGAATTGATGCGGCAGGTCGTCGGGCCCCGGCATCAGGCGGATGCCGCGCGAGGCGCCCGCAGCCAGTTCGATCACGCCCTTGCGCGCCAGCGCGCGAAGGTGCTCCTCAGCGGAGTTGGCCGAGCTGAAGCCGAGTTCGGCAGCGATCTCGGCGCGCGTGGGCGGAAAGCCGGTGCGCTCGATCGCGCGGCGGACCAGATCGAAAACCTGCTGCTGTCGTGCGGTGAGTTTGGTCATGTCGACACTGTATGTTTGAACAGGTAGCTGTATTTTTATACAGTACTCGCCGCTTTTCAAGTGTTACTTGAGGTTTGTCGTTTGGGTGGCGCTACAACGGCGTTTTGCGATGGTCTGACGGACGAAAACGTGCTCCGACAGCCGATTTATCCGCGCTTACCACTTTTGCGTATTAAAAAATGAAAAAACATCATTTTTAATAATGTAAGCCAATCGCTAGACTGGCCTTCATCGATCGCCGCACAGACAAGAACGCGGTGGCGCGCAGCACCACACGGCACACGACAACACGGAGAAAGCGGGATGAAACAAGGCACTACGGGGCGCGGCTGGTTCACGACACTGGCGGCAAAACTGGTTATCGGCGCGGCGCCGCTGCTGGGCATGGTCGCGATGGCGCCGGCTGCGCACGCGGATACCTCCCTGCTCAACGTCTCCTACGATCCGACGCGCGAGCTGTACCAGGAGGTCAACGAAGCCTTCATCAAGCAGTGGAAGGCCAAGACCGGCGAAACGCTCACGATCAAGCAGTCGCACGGCGGTTCGGGCGCGCAGGCGCGCTCGGTGCTCGACGGCCTGCAGGCCGATGTGGTGACGCTGGCGCTGGCCTGGGACATCGACGCACTGGCCAACAAGGGCATCGTCGCGAAGGACTGGCAAAAGCGTCTGCCCGATAACGCCTCGCCGTACACCTCGACCATCGTGTTTCTTGTGCGCAAGGGCAATCCCAAGCACATCAAGGACTGGGACGATTTGACCAAACCGGGTGTGTCGATCGTCACGCCGAATCCGAAGACCTCGGGCGGCGCGCGCTGGAACTACCTTGCGGCCTGGGCGTATGCGGAACACCAGCCGGGCGGCAACGACCAGAAGGCCAAGGAATTCGTCACGAAGCTCTACAAGAACGCCGGCGTGCTCGATTCGGGCGCGCGTGGCGCGACCACCAGCTTCGTGCAGCGCGGGATCGGCGACGTGCTGATTGCCTGGGAAAACGAGGCCTTCCTGTCGCTCAAGGAGTTCGGGCCGGAGAAGTTCGAGATCGTGGTGCCGTCGGTGAGCATTCTGGCCGAGCCGCCGGTGGCCGTGGTCGACAAGGTCGTCGACAAGAAAGGCACGCGCAAGCAGGCCGAGGCGTATCTGCAATTCCTCTATAGCGAGGAAGGCCAGGAGATCGCCGCGAAGAACTTCTACCGTCCGCGTTCGGACAAGGTGCCGGCGGCGCTCACGGCGAAGTTCCCGAAGCTCAAACTCTACACGGTGGATGACACCTTCGGCGGCTGGACCAACGCGCAGAAGACGCACTTTGCCGATGGCGGCGTGTTCGACTCGATTTATCAGCCGCAGTAAGAGTTGCAATACGAGCCGCAAGCAGCAAACATAAAAGCACCATAAAACAAGGCGCGCCCAACGAGGCGCGCCTTTCGGCGCAGCGGCCTGCACGCCTTGAAGTTGCAGAAGACGCCGCGCAACCCATGTGAAGAGATAGAGCATGACGACGTTCCGATTACAGAAGCCTGGCGCCTTGCCCGGGTTCGGCGTGACGCTCGGCATTACGGTGGCGTATCTGAGCCTCGTGGTGCTGATCCCGCTCGCGGCGACCTTCCTCAAGACCGCGACGCTCGACTGGGCGCAGTTCGTGCGCGCCGTGTGGTCGCCGCGCGTGATCGCGTCGTACCGCCTCACGTTCTTCTCCGCGCTCGGCGGGGCGCTCATCAATGCCGTGTTCGGCTTCCTGCTGGCGTGGGTGCTGGTGCGCTACACGTTCCCGTTCAAGCGCGTCATCGACGCGCTCGTCGATCTGCCGTTCGCGCTGCCCACTTCCGTGGCAGGCATTTCGCTCGCGGCCGTCTACGCGGGCAATGGCTGGATCGGCCAATATCTGGAGCCGCTCGGGCTCAAGGTGGCGTTTACGCCGCTGGGCGTGCTGGTGGCGCTGACCTTTATCGGCCTGCCGTTTGTCGTGCGTACCGTGCAGCCCGTGCTCGAAGAGTTCGAGCGCGAGCAGGAAGAGGCCGCGGCGTGCCTGGGCGCGTCGCGCTGGCTGACGTTTCGCCGCGTCGTGCTGCCCGCCGCGCTGCCGGCGCTGCTCACGGGTTTCGCGCTCGCGTTCGCGCGCGCGCTGGGCGAATACGGCTCGGTCATCTTTATCGCCGGCAATGTGCCGATGAAGTCGGAAATCACCTCGCTGCTCATCATCACCAAGCTCGAGCAATACGACTACGCGGGCGCCACCGCGCTGGCCGTGGTGATGCTGTGCGTGTCCTTCCTCATGCTGCTCTTTATCAACACCTTGCAGTGGTATCTGCAGCGGCGCACGAGTCGTGGCGCGGCCAGCGCGGCGCCGGTAAGCGCCCAGGCGGCAACGGGAGGTGTGCAATGAGTTCGACGGTTCGCAAACCGCAGGCTGGCCGACCGGACCCGGTCACCGAAGCGCCGTGGGTGCGCTGGCTGCTGACCACGATCGCGCTGGTGTTTCTCGCGCTGTTCCTCGTGGTGCCGCTCGTGGCGGTGTTCTGGCAGGCGCTCTCGAAGGGCATCGGCTTCTATTTCGAATCGCTCGCCGATCCCGATGCGCTCGCCGCCATCAAGCTCACGCTGATCACGGCGGGGATCGCGGTGCCGCTGAACTGCGCGTTCGGCCTGGCTGCTTCGTGGGCCATCGCCAAGTTCGACTTCCGCGGCAAGGCGCTGCTGACCACGCTGATCGACTTGCCGTTTTCGGTCTCGCCGGTGATTTCCGGCCTGATCTATGTGCTGATGTTCGGCGCGCAGGGCTGGTTCGGACCGTGGCTCGCCGACCATAACGTGCAGATCATTTTCGCGGTGCCCGGCATCGTGCTGGCGACGATCTTCGTGACGTTCCCGTTTGTCGCGCGCGAACTGATTCCGCTGATGCAGGCGCAAGGCAACGACGAGGAAGAAGCCGCGCACGTGCTCGGCGCTTCGGGCTGGCAGATGTTCCGCCGCGTGACGCTGCCGAATATCCGCTGGGGTCTGCTGTACGGCGTGATTCTGTGTAACGCGCGTGCGATGGGCGAATTCGGCGCGGTTTCGGTGGTCTCGGGCCACATCCGCGGCCAGACCGACACCATGCCGCTGCACGTCGAGATTCTCTACAACGAATACAACTTTGCGGCCGCATTCGCCGTGGCTTCGCTGCTGGCGCTGCTCGCGCTCGTGACGCTCGGCCTCAAGCTGCTCGCGGAGCGCCATATGAACGCCGCACTGCGCGACGACGATGTGCCCGCGTTTGCCGGCCCGGCGGCCGCGCATGCTTCGTCGTCCGCAACCCATTCGCAACCCGCGCCCCGTACCGGCGCAGCGCGTCAATCGCTTCAACAGGAGCTGTAATCATGGGCATCACCGTCAGCAATTTGCAGAAGCGCTTTGGCGATTTCACGGCACTCGACAACGTCTCGCTCGACTTTCCGCCGGGCGAACTCGTCGCGCTGCTGGGGCCCTCCGGTTGCGGCAAGACCACGCTGCTGCGCGTGATCGCGGGTCTCGAATATGCCGATGCAGGCCAGGTCGTGCTGCAAGGCCAGGACGTGGGCGCGGCTGGTGCGCGCGAGCGTCAGGTGGGCTTTGTGTTCCAGCATTACGCGCTGTTCCGTCACATGACGGTGTTCGAAAACGTGGCGTTCGGCCTGCGCGTGAAGCCGCGCGGCGAGCGTCCGTCCGAAGCGCAGATCCGCGAAAAAGTGCATGAACTGCTCAAGCTCGTGCAACTCGACTGGCTTGCGCAGCGTTATCCGTCCGAGCTGTCGGGCGGCCAGCGTCAGCGTATCGCGCTGGCCCGCGCGCTGGCCGTGGAGCCGAAGGTGCTGCTGCTCGACGAGCCGTTCGGCGCGCTCGACGCCAAGGTGCGCAAGGAGTTGCGTAGCTGGCTGCGCCGTCTGCACGACGATCTGCATATCTCGACGATCTTCGTCACGCACGATCAGGAAGAGGCGCTCGAAGTGGCCGATCGCATCGTCGTGATGAATCACGGTCATGTGGAGCAGGTCGGCAGCCCGCAGGACGTGTACGATCATCCCCAGACGTCGTTCGTCTACGAGTTCCTCGGCGCGGCGAACCGTCTGCGCGGCAAGGTGGCGGCGGGCGGTTTCGTCGCCGATGGCGCGGCGCAGCCGATCGCGGTCGAGGCCGCGTTCGAAGGCCCGGCGCTCGCTTATGTGCGTCCGCACGATATCGTGCTGCATCGCGACGCCGCGGATCATCGCGATGGCATCGTCGTCGATGTGCGCCGTGTGGTGACGCTGGGCGGTTCGGTGCGTGTGGAACTGGAAAGCCGCTCGGGCGGCGCGCTCGAAGCGCAACTCGACCGCGAGGCATGGCGCTCGCTGAATCTGGCCGTGGGCGACGGCGTGACGGCGGTGCCGCGCGGGCTGCGCGTGTTTCCGGCGCAGTGAGCCGGGCGCTTGAACCGCGCGTCAACACACGCATCAACACACGCGTCAACACACAATAACGAGCTTATAAAAATCAGGTCGGCAGTTCCGGAGAGAAGAACATGAATTTTCAGCAGTTGCGTTTCGTGCGCGAAGCCGTGCGGCAGAACATGAACCTGACCGAAGTGGCGAACGTGCTGTACACGTCGCAGTCGGGCGTCTCGAAGCAGATCAAGGATCTCGAAGACGAGCTGGGCGTCGATATCTTCATCCGCCGCGGCAAGCGTCTCACGGGCCTCACGGAGCCGGGCAAGGCCGTGCATCAGCTGATCGAGCGCATGCTGCTCGACGCCGAAAACCTGCGCCGCGTCGCGCGCCAGTTCGCCGATCAGGACAGCGGCCATCTGGTGGTCGCGACCACCCACACGCAGGCGCGCTACGCATTGCCCAAGGTCGTGCACCAGTTCCGCGAGGTGTTCCCGAAGGTGCATCTGGCGCTGCGTCAGGGCAATCCGCAGCAGATCGCGCAGATGATCATCAACGGCGAGGCCGATATCGGCATCTCGACCGAAGCGCTCGACCGTTTCCCCGATATCGTGACGTTCCCGTGCTACTCGTGGCATCACACGGTCGTCGTGCCGAAGACGCATCCGCTCGTGGGCCGCGAAAACCTCACGCTCGAAGAGATCGCCGAATATCCGATCATCACCTATGACCAGGACTTCACGGGCCGCTCGCACATCGACCAGGCGTTCGCGAAAGTGGGCGTGGTGCCCGATGTCGTGCTGACCGCCATCGACGCGGACGTCATCAAGACTTACGTCGAACTGGGCATGGGTATCGGCGTGGTGGCGGCGATGGCCTACGACCCGAAACGCGACAGCGAACTCGTGGCGCTGGATACGCAGCACCTGTTCGAGGCGAGCACGACGCGCGTGGGTCTGCGCAAGGGTGCGTTCCTGCGCCAGTACGCGTATCGCCTGATCGAGATGTTCGCGCCGCAACTGACCGAGCAGCAGATCGCCAGCCAGTTGCGCGAAGTGGTTTGAGCGCGTCGTAGCGGTTTTTTAAGCGGCGGCACGGTTGCGTGCCGCCGCTTTCGTTTGTGCGGTTGCCGCCATTTCTGCACGTGCGTTCGCGCAGTCGTGGGCCGGCGGGGTTTTCCGCCAGATCGCGGCGTGCGGCGGATCGCTTAAAATCGCGGCCATGAATACATCGAACACCACCCAAAGCGCGGCGTTGCCGCGTATCGCCGTGCTCGCGACCGGCGGCACGATCGCGGGCTCCGCGCCCGATGCGGCCAATACCGCCGGCTATCAGGCCGGTGTGATCGGCGTCGCGCAACTGCTGGCGGCCGTGCCCGGCCTCGATGCAGTCGCGCAGATCCACGCCGAACAGGTCGCCAGCGTCGACAGCAAGGATATGTCGTTCGCGCTCTGGAGCACGCTTGCGCAGCGCGTGAACGCACTGCTCGCGAGCGACGATATCGACGGCGTGGTTATCACGCACGGCACGGATACGCTCGAAGAAACCGCCTACGTGCTGCATCTCACGGTGAAAAGCGCGAAGCCGGTGATTTTGACGGCGGCGATGCGTCCGGCTTCGGCGTTGTCCGCCGATGGCCCGCTCAATCTGCTCAATGCCGTGACGCTGGCCGCGAGCGGCCAGGCAGGCGGGCAGGGCGTGCTGGTGGCGTTCAACAACCGCATCCACTGCGCGCGCGATGTCGTGAAAACGAGCACCTATGCCGTCGATGCGTTCCAGTCGCCCGAGATCGGCGCGCTGGGTTGGGTGCAGGATGGCCGCGTCGAATTCCAGCGGCGCGCGCTGCGTGCGCATACGGCCGATACGCCGTTCCAGGCGGATACCGTCTGGCCGCACGTGGAGATCGTCACGAGCTATGCGGGTGTGTCGCGCATTGCCGTCGATGCGCTGGTGAGCGCGGGCGTGCGCGGCATCGTGGTCGCGGGCACGGGCAACGGCTCGATTCACGCTACGCTGCAACAGGCATTGGCCGATGCGGTGGCGAAGGGCATTGCCGTGGTGCGCGCGTCGCGCGTGGGCTCGGGTCACGTGATGCATAACGGCGCGGCGAAGGACGATGCGCTCGGCTTCGTCTCGGCGGGCACGCTCAGCCCGTTCAAGGCGCGCGTGCTGCTGATGCTCGCGCTGGCCGCGGGCACGAGCGCAAAGGCCGATCTGCAACGCGTGTTCGATACGTATTAAGCATCACGCGCAGCAAACACCAAGGGCCTTGCGGAGCAACCTCCGCAAGGCCCTTTTGTTTTCCAGCGATTTTTATCTGGATGAGGGATATCGCGATCCGTACGCGGACACCCGATGACGACGTCTGACCGACCAAGGCTTCCCCGTCGTCGCCGGGTGCCGCTTTCGGACCCCACTGGCCGCTCTCAGCCCAGAGCGGCCCCGATTTGCCCCGCAGCGGTTGCCGCCGCCACGAAGCGCCCCACCTGCGGCCGTCGCGTGCCTGATGCCGCGCCAGCCTGAATGCGTGTCTGTGTGCGTGTCTGTTTGCGTGTCTGTGTTGCGGGCCGCCTGCATGAACAACGTTGCGGGAGGCGATGCGCACGGGCCCACGCGCGCATCGCTTCGTTCTCTAATCGACGACTACTGCTTGACGTACTTAAGCTGCCTTCGCCTGCGATGCCGGCGCTTCGGCGATTTCGAAATTCGCCATGATTTCCAGCGCGCGAATCATCGCCGAGTGATCCCATGCCTTGCCGCCGTTCGCTGCACACACGCTGAACAGTTGCTGCGCGCTGGCCGTGTGGGGCAGGGCGATGCCGAGCTTGCGTGCGCCGTCGAGCGCCAGGTTCAGATCCTTCTGGTGCAGTTCGATGCGGAAACCCGGGTTGAAGGTGCGCTTCGTCATGCGCTCGCCGTGCACTTCGAGAATGCGCGACGACGCGAAACCGCCCATCAGCGCCTTGCGCACGCGCTCCGGATCGGCGCCCGAGCGAGCCGCGAACAGCAGCGCTTCGGCGACGGCTTCGATATTCAGCGCAACGATGATCTGGTTCGCGACCTTGGTGGTCTGACCCGCACCGTTATCGCCGACCAGCGAAATGTTCTTGCCCATGATCTCGAACAGCGGCTTGGCCAGATCGAAGGACTTCTGCGGGCCGCCGACCATGATCGAGAGCGTCGCGTCGCGTGCGCCGACTTCGCCGCCCGAGACCGGCGCGTCGAGGTAGTCGCAGCCGAGCGCGTTGATCTGCTTCGCGAACTGCTGCGTTTCCAGCGGCGAGATCGAGCTCATGTCGATCACCAGCTTGCCGGCCGACAGACCCTTGGCGACGCCGTCATCGGCGAACAGCACGTTCTGCACGTCGGGCGTGTCCGGCACCATCAGGATGATGATTTCCGATTCCTGCGCCACCGCGGTCGAATCGGCGACCACAGCGGTGCTCGCGCGCAGATCGTCCGGCACCGGAAACTTGCCGTTCACGACGAGCGAGTGGCCGCCCTTCTGAAGGTTGCGCGCCATGTGCGCGCCCATGATGCCGAGGCCGATAAATCCAATCTTTGCCATCTTGTGTGTCTCCGTTGAGTCGAATTCGGTTCGATGTGTCGATTTACAGTGCTTGAGGCTGGCTGGTTTCAGGCCAGTTCGGCCGCGCGCTGCTGCGCGCCGCGCAGCCAGCCCAGTCCGTCGACGGTCTGGGTCTTCGGCTTGTATTCGCAGCCCACGTAACCCGCGTAGCCGAGCGAGTCGAGCAGATCGAACAGGAAGGGATAGTTGATCTCGCCCGTGCCCGGCTCGTTGCGGCCCGGGTTATCGGCGAGCTGGATGTGCGCGATCTTCGCGAACTGCTTCTTGATGGTCGCGGCCAGTTCGCCTTCCATGCGCTGCATGTGATAGATGTCGTACTGCAGGAACAGATTGTCCGAGCCGACCTTGTCGATCACGTCCAGCCCTTCGGCCGAACGATTCAGCGCAAAGCCCGGGATGTCGTAGCTGTTGCACGGTTCGACCAGCAGGCGGATGCCTTCGCGCTTGAGTTCGCCGGCCGCATAGCGCAGGTTATCGACGATCGAGTTGAGCGCCGTGTCGCGGTCGATGCCCGCCGTCGGAATCCCGACCAGGCAGTTGAGTTGCGGCACCTTGAGCGCCTTCGCGTATTCGATCGCGCGGCCCACGCCTTCCTGGAATTCGCCACGGCGATCCGGCAGGCACGCAATGCCGCGCTCGCCGCCTTCCCAGTTGCCGGCGGGCAGGTTGTGCAGCACGAGCTTGAGCTTGTTCGCCTCCAGGCGCTCGGCCAGTTCGGCGGCCTTGAACGGATAGGGGAACAGGAATTCGACGGCTTCGAAGCCCGCCTCGGCAGCCGCGGCAAAGCGGTCGAGGAACGGCACTTCGTTGAACAGCATGGTGAGATTCGCTGCGAATTTCGGCATTTGAGGTCTCGCGGGGCGTCAGTGAGGGAGGGAATCCGCTTTTCGCGCATCAGGGCTGAGGCGAAAAGCGGATCTTGCGGTTACGTCGTTCGGCTACAGTGGTCTTCAGGACTGAAGCGAGATCGCCGTCGGGGCGTGCTCGGGCTTGTCGGCGAGTTCTTCGAACTCGTTGATCGCGTCGATTTCCGTGCCCATCGAGATGTTGGTCACACGCTCGAGGATCACTTCGACCACGACCGGCACGCTGAACTCGGCGGCCATCGACTGCGCCTGCTTGAGCGCCGGAGCGATCTCTTCCGGCTTGAACACGCGCAGCGCCTTGCAGCCCAGACCTTCGACCACGGTCTTGTGATCGACGCCATAGCCGTTCAATTCCGGCGCGTTGATGTTCTCGAACGCGAGCTGCACGCAGAAGTCCATGTCGAACTGGCGCTGCGCCTGGCGAATCAGGCCCAGATACGAGTTGTTCACCAGCACATGCACGTAGGGCAGCTTGAACTGCGCGCCCACCGCCAGTTCTTCGATCATGAACTGGAAGTCGTAGTCGCCCGAGAGCGCCACGATGGGGCGCGACGGATCGGCGGCACGCACGCCCAGCGCTGCCGGAATCGTCCAGCCGAGCGGGCCGGCCTGGCCGCAGTTGATCCAGTTGCGCGCCTTGTAGACGTGCAGGAACTGCGCACCGGCGATCTGCGACAGACCAATCGTGCTGACGTAGCAGGTGTCGCGGCCAAACGCCTTGTTCATCTCTTCGTAGACGCGTTGCGGCTTGATCGGCGCGTTGTCGAAGTGCGTCTTGCGATGCATCGTGGCCTTGCGCTGCTGGCAGTCCGCCACCCACTCGCTGCGGTCCTTGAGCTTGCCCGCGGCCTTCCATTCCTGCGCCACTTCGACGAACAGTTCGAGCGCGGCCTTCGCGTCCGAGACGATGCCCAGATCCGGGCCGAACACGCGGCCGATCTGCGTCGGTTCGATATCGACGTGCACGAACTTGCGGCCCTTCGTGTAGACCTCGACGCTGCCCGTGTGACGGTTGGCCCAACGGTTGCCGATGCCGAGCACGAAGTCCGAAGCCAGCATCGTGGCGTTGCCGTAGCGATGCGAGGTCTGCAGACCGACCATGCCGGCCATCAGCGGATGGTCGTCGGCGATGGCGCCCCACGACATCAGCGTCGGGATCACCGGCACGCCCACGGTTTCGGCGAACTGCACGAGCAGGTCTTCAGCGGCTGCGTTGAGCACGCCGCCACCCGAGACGATCAGCGGCTTGTCGCTGGCGTTCAGGAGTTCGAGCGCGGCTTCGATCTGCTTGCGCGTCGCGCGCGGCTTGTAGACCGGCAGCGGCTCATACGTGTCGATATCGAATTCGATTTCGGCGAGCTGCACGTCGATCGGCATATCGACCAGCACCGGGCCCGGGCGGCCCGAGCGCATCAGGTGGAAAGCCTGCTGGAACACGCGCGGCACGAGCGCCGGTTCGCGCACCGTGACGGCCCACTTGGTGACCGGCTTGGCGATCGATTCGATATCGACGGCCTGGAAGTCTTCCTTGTAGAGACGTGCGCGCGGCGCCTGACCCGTGATCGCGAGGATAGGAATCGAGTCGGCCTGAGCCGAATAGAGGCCCGTGATCATGTCGGTGCCCGCGGGGCCCGACGTGCCGATACACACGCCGATGTTGCCCGGCTGCGCACGCGTATAGCCTTCGGCCATGTGCGAGGCGCCTTCGACGTGGCGCGCCAGCACGTGGGTGATGCTGCCGGCCTTCTTGAGCGCCGAGTAGAACGGGTTGATCGCGGCGCCCGGCACGCCGAAGGCGGTATCGATGCCTTCTTTCTCGAGCACCAGCACGGCGGCGTCGACGGCTCTCATTTTGGCCATGGTTGTCTCCTGAATGTCGCAAAAGCCTTGAATGACGCGCTGAAAATAGCGCGCAGTGAATACAGCGCTTGAGGTTCACTTTAGGGATGCACGAAAGGTTTGATAAGATCAGTCCCAGTCGCTTATTTCGAAACAAAAAGTATGGAATGACGGTGTGGCGGGCGTTTGCGGCCAATGCCGGAGACAGAAGGAGACAAAGCAATGGATCGCTTCAAGCAGATCGAAACCTTCGTGCGCGTGGCCGAGGCGGGCAGCCTCGCGGCGGCGGCGCTGGAGGAAGGCGTGTCGCCCGTGATCCTCGGGCGGCGTATCGACGCGCTGGAAAAGCGTCTGGGCGTGAAGCTGATGTATCGCTCGACGCGGCGTCTGGTGGTGAGCGAAGACGGCGCGGCGTTTCTGGAGCGCTGCCGCGGCCTGCTGGCGGAATGGGAGCAGGCGGAGAACGAACTTTCGGTGGGGCGGCGCGTGGTGAACGGTCACTTGATCGTATCGGCGCCAGCGGCGTTTGGGCGCAAGCACGTCGCGCCGCTCGCGCCCGATTTTCTCGCCGATAAACCCGAACTCCAGGTGTCCTTCAATCTGACCGACCGCGTGGTCGATCTGGTGCGCGAGGGCTATGACCTGTCGATCCGCATCGGCGGTTCGGTCGATCCGAACTTCGTCGCCGTAAAGCTGGCGACGAACCGGCGCGTGGTGTGCGGCACGCCCGAGTATTTCCGCAAGCACGGCCGGCCGAAGACGCTCGAAGATCTGCCTGCCCACAATTGCCTGGCGTTCAATCTGCAGGGCGGGCAGAACCGCGGCTGGTATTTCCGCCGCAACGGCAAGCTCGCGACCGTGCGCGTGGGCGGCAATCTCGACTGTAACGACGGCGAGTTGCTGCATCGCTGGGTGACGGAAGGGTTGGGGCTGGGCTGGCGGTCCACGTGGGAAATCGACGCGCAACTCGCGCGCGGCGAGCTCGAAACCGTACTCGACGAATACGCGCTGCCCGATTACGACATTCTTGCCGTGTATCCGCAGCAGCGCTATGTGCCGGCCAAGGTGCGTTACTTCATCGATTATCTGAAGGACGTTTACGCCCGGCCGGGTTACTGGAGCGGGGTGGTCTGAGCGGTTCTTTACGACCGATTCTTCCCGACAGGATTCACCCCACGATAATCACGCCGTTCATCGATTCGTGGCCCGATCCGCAAAAGATATCGCAGAGAAACGGCACGTTGCCCGCATCGCCCGCCGTCGCGGCGACGCGTACCACCGCGCCCGGCGGCACATCGGCGCGCACGCCGAATTGCGGAATCGAGAAGCCCATCGTCGTGTCCTGCGACGTGACTTCGAACACCACGCTCTCGTGCGGCGCGAGCGTGATGTGATCGGGCGTGAACACGAAGCGCCGCGCGTGAACCTTGATCACGCGCGGCGCAGCCTGGGCGTCCAGACGGCTCAACGCCGCAACGCCCGCCGCCGCAAGCGCCAGCCAGCGGCGGCGCGCAAGGCGCGGCTGGCTCGCGCGTAGAAAGTGAAGTTTCAACATCTCGGTCTCCTGGCGTCTCAACCCACGTTGCGGATCGGCATTTCGGTGAGCGCGAATGCCTGCGGTGCGCCATCCACGGCGATATCGCGCCAGCCCAGTCCCTTGTACGGCGCGGCCGCATCCCAGGGCACAGGCGTTTTTTGCGGCTGCGACATCGGCGCGGGCAGCGCGAACATCAGCGAGCGCGCGGCGTGATGCGCAATCGAGCCCGTCATCGTGTGGTTCTCCTGATGAATATGGCCGTAGAACACGGTCACGTTCGCGTGCTTCTGCAAGAGCGCAATCGCTGCCGCGCCGTCGCGCGTGGCCCAGTCCCATTGCGGCGCGAGATCGAATAGCGGCCGGTGCGTGAAGACGACGATGCGCGCGTCGTCGGGCTGGCGGCTCAGGTCGTCGGCGAGCCAGGCGAGTTGCGCATCGCCGATACGGCCACCCGGATCGGAGACGTTATCGAGCGTGATGAAATGCACGCCGCGATGATCGAAGGTGTAGTGCGTCGCGCCGAACAGTTCGCGAAACGCCGCGCCGTTATCGAGACTCGCATCGTGCTCGCCGGGCATCAGATAGAGCGGCTTCACGCGCAGGCCGCCGACGATCTGCTGGAACTCGCGCATGCGTGCGCGGCGCACGGCGGGGTCGTCGGTCGTGTGCGTGAGGTCGCCGGTGAACACGACGAAATCGGGCGTGACCGGCAGGGCGTTGACGGCGGCGATGGCCTTGGGCAGCGTGCCTTTCGCATCGGGATTGACGGCCGGGCCTTCGAAACCCCAGTGGGCGTCGGAGAGTTGCACGAAGAAGAAATCGGCATGACCGGCGGATTGACCCGCTGCCCAGCCGGGCAACGCCGAGGCGAACACGGCGCCGCCGCCGAGCGCGGCCAGCTTGAGAAAATCGCGTCGCTTGAGCGAGGCGGTGGAGTGGGACATGGTGGTCTCCTCGTCAGGAAAATCTGCACATTGATCCGATGTTTGGGGACGTCGGCTGGAGTCTTGCCTTGCTTTCCGGCCTGCCTGTCGTACCGCTTTTCGTGAGCAAACATTCCCGATTTATTTTTGGTTTTCGTGCGCATCGAGCGGGAATAAACTGGCCGCTAGCGCGGTAATGCAGGCGTCGGAATAAAGCGACGGCACGGGCGCGAGACAGTGGGCAGCAGGCGTGCGGCACGAGGGGACGACGTGGGCGAAACCGCGAACGGTCAGCACGAAAGACAGGCGCAGGAGGCGATGGAAGTGGCGGCACGCAGCCGTCGCTTCCAGGCATTGGCGTTGCCGCATCTGGACGCCGCCTACAACCTCGCGCGCTGGCTCTCGCGCAATCCCGGCGACGCCGAAGACATCGTGCAGGAAGCGTTTTTGCGGGCGTTCCGTTTCTTCGACGCCTTTCGCGGCGACGAGGCGCGGCCCTGGCTGCTGGCGATCGTGCGGCGCGTCTGGTACGACGAGTGGCGGCGGCGCGCGGGCGCGGAAGAGGTCGCGCCGTTCGACGAGTTGCGCGACGACCTGCCGCCGGACGGCTGGGACACGGGCAGCATCGACCCGGAAACGCTGGCGATGCGCGCGGAGTCGTCGCGGCATGTGCATGAGGCGCTGCAACGGCTGCCGGTCGAGTATCGCGAGGTGCTGGTGCTGCGCGAGCTGGAGGAACTGGAATATCGCGAGATCGCCACGGTCATCGACGTGCCGATCGGGACGGTGATGTCGCGTCTCGCCCGTGCCCGCAAGCGCCTCGCGGCGATGCTGGCGGTGCAGGGGCATGGCGCTGCGACGCCCGGGAACGACCGAAAGGGCGGCCGGGCAGTGAGCGGTTCAGCAGTCGGGGGAAGTAGCAGTAAAGCCTGGAGACCATCCGGCCGGGGGCCAGACGGCCGGTTCCGCGAGGAGCCGGCCGTCGACGGCGGAGCGCACGAACCACGCGCGCAGGATCGCCGCTGCGGCGATGCCTTGACCCCGCGAACCACGGAGGCGCCCGATGAACTGTGACGAAGCGCGTCCGCTGGTCGATGCCAGCGTCGACCGGGAACTGTCCGCCGCCGACGAATGGCGTGTGCGTGAACATCTGGCTGGCTGCGTGCCGTGCCGCCGCGCCGTGGCGCAGGTCGAAGCGATTGCCCGGATCACCCGTGAAGCGCCGTATCACCGCGCGCCCGATGGCCTGGCCGCGCGCATCGTGGCGGCGTTGCCATCTGTCGAAACGTTCGATGCCGAGGTGGTGAATCAGCCGCCGCGTGCAGCGGATCGTGTCAAACCCGCGAGAAACCGCGGCTGGCGGGAGCGGCTGTGGCCGAAGTGGCCTGCTGCCGCCGGAGCGCCTGGCGTTCGCGCGCCAGGCCTTGCGTGGTTCGGCAGCGCGATTCTGCTGCTCTGTGCGCTGGGCGTTGCCGTGACTTTGCATCTGCGCACTCCGGCCGCCGATAGTGCGTTCGTCGATGAAATCGTCGCGAGTCATATTCGCGCGCAGATTTCGGGGCGCGATCTCGATGTGATTTCCACCGACCGCCATACCGTGAAGCCGTGGTTCAACGGCCGCATCGACTACGCGCCGCCGGTCGAGGATTTCACGGCTCAGGGCTTTCCGCTCGTAGGAGGGCGGCTCGATTATGTGGGGCGCGAACGCGTGGCCGTGCTGGTTTATCGCTTCCGCAAGCATGTGATCGATCTGTACGTCTTTCCGCCCGGTTCGGCCGGCCCCGCGCAGCACGCCGCGCCGCCGCGCGCGAGCGACGGCTATTCGCTGCTGCGCTGGCAGGCGGCCGGCATGACCTGGTGGGCGGTGACGGATGCGGGGCCGGATGCGCTGGTCGGCCTGCGCGCGGCGCTCGATACGCGTCTGGCCGATGGTTCGACGGGTGTGGAAGCGCGCCCCTGAGCCTCTGATTTGTCTACGAATCGGGCGTGAATCGAGCGTGAACCCACCGCCAGATGCCCGAATTTGCTCTGGCAAAGCCTGCGCGAACTCGTGCAAGTCCTTGAATTCACGCTTGAATCACCACGTAAGCCGTCTAATCCAGTTGCGGGAGTCGTCTGCTCGCGCTATACTCTTCGGCTTCTCACTTGCCGCACCGGTTCCGACGCCCGGGTGGCTTTAATCCACAAGGAGTGAATATGCGTCATTACGAAATCGTATTTATCGTGCATCCCGATCAAAGCGAGCAAGTGCCCGCAATGATCGAGCGTTACAAGAGCACGATCACGTCGCACGGTGGCCAGATCCACCGTATCGAAGACTGGGGCCGTCGCCAACTGGCCTACATGATCGAGAAACTCGCGAAGGCTCACTACGTCTGCATGAACATCGAATGCGACCAGACCACGCTCGACGAGCTGGAACACGCATTCAAGTTCAACGACGCTGTCCTGCGTCACCTGATCGTCAAGATGAAGAAGGCCGAAACCGGCCCGTCGCCGATGATGAAGGAAGTGCAGCGCGAAGAAGCCAAGAAGGCGGCTGCCCAGCCGACCGAAGCGCAGGCTTAAGTAAAGCCATCAGGATTCGAGCAACTGCCTAATAAGCCAATCGCGTGAACAGGTTGCAACTTACGGCTAGCGTCGTCGAACGCGAACCGGTGCGGTACACACCCGCCGGCGTTCCGATTGCCAGCGTCACGTTGCAGCACCGCACGGAAGTCGTCGAAGCCGGGATTCCCCGCTTCGTCGAACTGACGATGCCCGCGGTGGCGGCAGGCAAGGCCTGCGGTCTGGTCGAAAGCTGCGAGTTGGGCGCGGAAGCGCTCTTCACCGGTTTTCTGGCCAAAAAGCACCGCAACGCACGAACCCTGGTGTTTCACATCACCGAAATGCAAGGCACAGGAAAGGACTAATCATGCCCCGCCCGACTGGTAAGAAATTCGACAAGCGTCGTCAACAACAAAACCCGCTCTTCAAGCGTAAGAAGTTCTGCCGCTTCACGGCTGCTGATGTCGATCAGATCGACTACAAGGACATCGATACGCTGAAGGACTTCATCGGCGAAAACGGCAAGATCACGCCGGCACGTCTGACGGGTACGAAGGCCCACTATCAGCGTCAGCTGGACACGGCTATCAAGCGCGCGCGTTTCCTCGCGCTGATGCCGTACACCGACCAGCACAAGGCCTAATAAGACGACGCGATAAGGAGCAATAGAATGCAGATCATTCTTCTGGAAAAAGTCGTCAACCTGGGTAACCTCGGCGACATCGTGAAGGTCAAGGACGGTTACGCACGTAACTTCCTGATCCCGAACAAGAAGGCACGCCGTGCTACGAAGGACGCAATCGCCGAATTCGAAGTTCGCCGCGCTGAACTCGAAAAGGCTGCTGCTGAAAAGCTGGCAGCCGCTCAAGCCGAAGGCGAAAAGCTGAACGGCCTGACCGTCACGATCGGCCAGAAGGCTGGCGTCGACGGCCGTCTGTTCGGTTCGGTCACGAACGCAGACATCGCAGCAGCGCTGGTCAAGGCTGGCTTCGCTGTCGAAAAGATGCAAGTGCGTCTGCCGGAAGGCCCGCTGAAGATGGTTGGCGAGCACCCGGTTCAAGTTGCACTGCACACGGACGTCCTCGTCGACGTTTCGGTGTCGGTGCAAGGCGAGCACGCCTAAGCACGCTCGCTGCCGGCGGCCCGCAAGGGTTGCCAGCGCTGTGCCTCGGCACATAAGCGACGCATAAAAACAAGAAAGGCAGGAGCCGCAGGGCTTCTGCCTTTTTTGTTGCGCGCTTGCCGGATCGCAGGCCAGGCACCCGTCAATCGCGCGCATTGCCTTTTGCACTTTTTGAAGCTTGTGAGCGCTCGCCCGCTGCCCGATAATTGCCCTCCATGAACGCTCCGAAAGATCCCCAACTCGAGTCGCTGAAAGTCCCGCCGCATTCGATCGAAGCCGAGCAATCGGTTCTCGGCGGCCTGCTGCTGGATAACGGCGCCTGGGACCGGATTGCCGACTTCCTCTCGCAAAGCGACTTCTACCGCTACGATCACCGCATCATTTACGAGCACATTGGCCGCCTGATCGCGTCCTCGCGCCCGGCTGACGTGGTGACGGTGTACGAGTCGCTCGGCAGCTCGGGCAAGGCGGAAGAGGTTGGCGGGCTCGCATATCTGAACGCGCTCGCGCAGAACACGCCGAGCGCGGCGAACATCCGCCGCTATGCGGAAATCGTGCGCGACCGCGCGGTGCTGCGCCGCCTCGTGTCGGTGGCCGACGAAATCTCCGCGGATGCCTTCAATCCGCAGGGCAAGGAAGTACGCCAGCTGCTCGACGAGGCCGAGTCGAAAGTGTTCTCGATCGCCGAAGACGGCGCGCGCGGCACCCAGGGCTTCCTCGAGATCGGTCCGCTGCTCACGCAGGTGGTCGAGCGTATCGACACGCTCTATCACACGGCCAATCCGAGCGATGTGACGGGCACGCCCACGGGCTTCATCGACCTCGATCGCATGACGTCGGGCATGCACGGCGGCGAACTGATCATCGTGGCAGGGCGTCCGTCGATGGGTAAGACGGCGTTTTCGATGAACGTCGGTGAATACGTGGCGGTGGAGTACGGTCTGCCGGTCGCGGTGTTCTCGATGGAAATGCCGGGGACGCAGCTGATCATGCGTATGCTCGGTTCGGTCGGCCGACTGGACCAGCACCGTATGCGTACCGGCCGCCTCACCGACGAAGATTGGCCCAAGCTCACGCACGCCGTGCAGAAAATGAGCGAGGCGCAGATCTTTATCGATGAAACCGGCGGTCTGAACCCGATGGAACTGCGCTCGCGCGCGCGGCGTCTGTCGCGCCAGTGCGGCAAGCTCGGCCTGATCATCATCGACTATTTGCAGCTGATGAGCGGTTCGGGCAGCGGCGAGAATCGTGCGACGGAAATTTCCGAAATTTCACGTTCGCTCAAGAGTCTCGCCAAGGAACTCGATGTGCCGGTGATTGCGCTCTCGCAGCTCAATCGTGGCCTCGAACAGCGCCCCAACAAGCGTCCGGTGATGTCCGATTTGCGTGAATCGGGCGCTATCGAACAGGATGCCGACGTCATTCTGTTTATTTACCGCGACGAAGTGTATAACCCCGACAGCCCCGACAAGGGCACCGCCGAGATCATTATCGGCAAACAGCGTAACGGCCCGATTGGGCCAGTACGCCTCACGTTCCACGGTCAATACACGAAGTTCGACAATTTTGCGGGTGCGCAGAACTTCTACGGCGAATAAGGCCGGAAATTGACGTGGAGTCAAGCGGGGACCCGGGCGTGCGCGCCATCGTGGCGCAAATGCCGCTTGGGTATCCCTGGATCAGTGCGGCCTCCAGTCCGTGACGATACAATATTGCCGTTTTATGACGGCTATCTTGCCGTTTTGTGACGGCAATTCGAGACCATTACGGGATTCCAATGTTCGGTCGATTCATGCCCACCGAGGGCAAGTTCTTCGAAATCTTCAACGCGCACGCGAAGTGCATCGTTTCCGCAAGCCGTGAGCTCGAGCTCGTGATCGACAATCTGTCGGACGCGGAAGTCCACAAACAGAATGTGCAGGCCGCCGAAAAGGCCGCCGACAAGCTCACGCACGAAGCGATTGACCTGCTGCACAAGACCTTCATCACGCCGCTCGATCGCGACGAGATCCACAAACTCATCACGACGATGGACGACTGCCTCGACCTCATGGAAGACGTCGCCACCGCCATTTCGCTGTACGACGTGCAGGCCGTCACCGCTGAAGCGAGCCAGCTTGCGCACGTGGTCACGGCATCGGCCGAGCGTGTTCAGGCTGCAGTCGCGCTGCTGTCCGACATGAAGCAGGCGCGCGATATCCTCAAGGCCTGCGAGGACATCGACCGTCTGGAGTCGGACGCCGACCGCCTGCTGCGCAGCGCGATTTCCAAGCTCTTCCGCGAGGAAAACGACGTCAAGAACCTGATCAAGCTGAAGGCAATCTACGAACTGCTCGAAGCGATCACGGACAAGTGCGAGGATGTCGCGAACATCATCGAAGGCATCGTGCTAGAGAACGCCTGAGCGGACTACGATGCAATCGATACAACTCGCCCTCTGGGTGGTCGCCACGCTGGTGGCCATCGCCCTCATTTTCGACTTCATGAACGGCTTTCACGACGCGGCGAACTCCATCGCCACGGTCGTGTCCACGGGCGTCCTCAAACCGCAGCAGGCGGTGGCGTTCGCGGCAATGTTCAACGTGATCGCGTATTTCGTGTTCCACCTCAAGGTGGCGCAGACGGTGGGCAAGGGCACCATCGACCCCGATATCGTCGATCACTACGTCGTGTTCGGCGCGCTCGTGGGCGCGATTGGCTGGAACGTGCTGACGTGGTACTACGGCATTCCGTCGAGCTCGTCGCATGCGCTGATCGGCGGTCTGGTGGGCGCGGCGCTGGCGAAGTCGGGCTGGCACGCGCTGAACTTCGACGGCCTCATGAAGACCGTGGCGTTCATCTTCATTTCGCCGCTGCTCGGTTTCATCCTGGGCTCGTTCTTCATGCTGACGGTGTCGTGGCTGTATTTCCGCACGCCACCCAGCAAGGTGGACCGGCGTTTCCGTCGCCTTCAGCTGATTTCGGCCAGTCTCTATAGCCTTGGCCACGGCGGCAACGATGCGCAGAAAACCATCGGCATTATCTGGATGCTGCTGATCGCCACGGGCTATTCGGCGGTCGGTTCGGATGCGCCGCCTATCTGGGTGATCGGCGGCTGCTATCTGTCGATGGGTATCGGCACGCTGTTCGGCGGCTGGCGCATCGTGCGCACCATGGGCCAGAAGATCACCAAGCTCAAGCCCGTGGGCGGTTTTTGCGCCGAAGCGGGCGGGGCGCTGACGCTCTTCACGGCTTCGTGGCTGGGCATTCCCGTGTCGACGACGCACACGATTACCGGCGCGATCGTCGGCGTGGGCGCGACGCAAAAGCTCAGCGCCGTGCGTTGGGGCGTGGCGGGCAATATCGTCTGGGCCTGGGTGCTGACGATCCCGGCCTCGGCCACGCTCGCTGCGGCGGGCTGGTGGATCGGTCACCGCCTGATGTAATCCGCTCCAGCTACGTGCTTCGAGCTACGACATGAACGGCGCCTTCGGGCGCCGTTTTCTTTTGCGCGCGCCGGGCGACGTCAGATGATCGGCGTGGCGCAACCGTCCATTGGCACGATTGCGCCGGTGACATAGCTGGCGCGCGCGCTTGCCAGAAAGAGCGCGACGTCGGCGATTTCCTCGGGTTTGGCGTAGCGGCCAAGCGGCACTCTGGCCTCGCCGCGCGCGAGCGCTTCCTCAGCGCTCAGGCCTTCGCGCCCGGCTTCCAGTTGAAGTGCTTCCTGCAGACGCTCGGTGAGCGTGGCGCCCGGATTGATCGCGTTGATGCGGATGCCGTAGCGCGCGTGATAGTGCGCAAGGCCCACGGTCGCCAGCATGAGCGCCGCATTGGCCGCGCCGCCCGCAATATGGATATCGCTCGCGTACTTCCCGCCCATGCCGATGATATTGACGATCGTGCCGGGCGCCTTGCCATCGCCGGCAGCGCCGGTTTGTTTCGCGCGCTCGACCATGCGGCGCAGTACTTCCTGCTGCGGGTAGATGTACGGGAAGTATTTCGCCTCCATGGTCGCCCTGAAGGCGTCGGCGTCGAGCGCTTCCGGGTCATAGCGGCGCGCGGCGCCCGAACTGTTGATGAGGATGTCGATCGCACCGACCGCGGTGGAGACTTCCTCGACCACATCGGCGGCGCTATGCGGCTCGTGCAGGTCCGCGCGGGTCAGATGGACGTGCAGGCCTTCGCTCGCGAGTTGCTCGCGTGCGCGCGCCAGATTGGCCGGGTCGCGCGAGACGATCGCCACGCGCGCGCCTTCCTTTGCGAATGCGCGGGCGCAGGCAAGGCCGATACCTTTGCTGCCGCCCGTTACCAGAACCACCTTGTTACCGAGTCCGAGATCCATCGCTGCCTCGCTGCGCCTGGGATTGAAAAGTGAAAACGGTAGCAAAACCATAGCAGACACGGCGGGCGGGGGAAACCGCCGCGGCGCGTCGTTGGCCATGCGGATATGGGCGACGGGCCGCGATGCACCGCGCGGCGGCGTTCAGAACGAGCCGTTGGCGAAGCGGGCGATCGGGTCGTCGCTGGACTGCGTGGGGGCGGGTGCGCTGCTGCCCGCTGTCGAGGCGCGCATGATCTGGACCGGTTGCACCGGCGTGGAGCCGGCCTGAGCGGCCTGGCGCTGCGCAGTGTTGACGGTGGGCGGCGGCGGTTCGAACGCATCGGCGGCGGCGTCGATGGCGTCGGGCTGGCTGTAGGAGGACGTCGTCGGGGCAATTGCGCCTGCCTGCCGTGCCTGCGTCTGGGCGGCGTTCAGGGCTTGGGGCGGCGGCTCGAAGGCGTCGGTGGCGGGTGCGCTGGTGGTGTAGGCAGTCTGTGGCGCAGAGGTCAGGCGATTTTGGTCGGCGGCAGGCGCGGCGTAGCCATTTGCGGCAGGCAAGGGCGCCGCAACCGCTGCCACGACCGGTGTGACTGCCGGCGTCACCGCAGGCGCACGCTGTACCGGCGCGGCCGCTTCGTAAGTTGGCGTATCGAACGGTGCGGGCGCGCGTTTCGCAGGCGCCAGACGCCGGATGCCATCGAAATGTTTGGCCCAATACGGGTTCGTCAGATAGTCGAGCCGCACCGTCCCGCCGGTCGATGGCGCATTGACGAAGCGCAGCTTGCCGACATAGATGCCCACGTGCGAGTGCGGCCGCCCGGTCGTATTGAAGAACACGAGATCGCCGGCCGCGATTTCATCGGGTTCGATCGCCTCGCCGCGCTGGCTCATGTCGAGCGTCGTGCGCGGCACGTCCGTCGCGGCCGCGCGCGCGAACACGTATTTCACGAGACCGCTGCAATCGAAGCCGCTATCGGGCGTATTGCCGCCCCAGCGATAGGGAATGCCGACCAGACCCATCGCCTGGATCGAGATTTCCTCGCGCCCGACGCTGTGATCGACGAAATTGGGAAAGCCCGGTGGTTTGGTGCGCCAGGCGTAACCGGACCCCGAGCTACCGCCGCGCGATACCCGCTCCGGCGCGCTCGAACACGCCGCCAGAAACACCACGATCAGTAACGCAAGCCAGAGTCGCCGCATGAAAAGCAGATGACGCACGCGAGACGCGCGCCATTGAGGAAAACCGTTAATGGGCCGATGGTAGCCCGTCAGACATGGCTTCGGCAAGAATTCTTCACAACTTACATGAACTTACGCTGCTAACTGTGGCCGTTCGCGGACACGAGCGAGCCCTGCGCCCATGAAAAAAGGACCGCATCCGGTTGCCCGGAAACGGTCCTTTGGCGCTCATCCGGCGCTTCGAAAAGCGCCGGAACCGGCGGAAATACGGCTTACAGAATGTCCGACGCGTAATCGGCCAGACGCGAACGCTCGCCGCGCGCCAGCGTGACGTGGCCGCTATGCGCCCAGCCCTTGAAGCGGTCCACCACGTAGGTCAGACCCGAGCTGCCTTCGGTCAGGTAGGGCGTGTCGATCTGCGCGATATTGCCCAGACAGACGATCTTCGTGCCCGGACCCGCGCGCGTGACCAACGTCTTCATCTGCTTCGGCGTCAGGTTCTGCGCCTCGTCGATGATCAGATACTTGTCCACGAACGTGCGGCCGCGCATGAAGTTCATGCTCTTGACCTTCAGACGCGAGCGGATCAGTTCCTGGGTCGCGGCGCGGCCCCATTCGCCGGCGGCGTCGTCGGTTTTCTGGAGCACTTCGAGGTTATCGTCGAAGGCGCCCATCCACGGCTGCATCTTTTCCTCTTCCGTACCCGGCAGGAAGCCGATGTCCTCGCCAACCGGCACCGTCGCACGCGTCACGATGATCTCGTTGTAGCGCTTGTCGTCGAGCACCTGCGCCAGACCCGCGGCGAGCGCAACCAGCGTCTTGCCCGTGCCGGCCTGGCCGAGCAGGGTGACGAAGTCGCAGTCCGGGTTCATCAGCAGGTTCAGCGCGAAATTCTGCTCGCGGTTGCGCGCCGTGATGCCCCACACGTTGTTCTTGTGGTGGCCGTAGTCGCGAAGCGTTTGCAGCAACGCCGTCTTGCCGTTGAGTTCGCGCACGATCGCGTGGAACGCGGGTTCGCCGTTCTGCGGCTCCAGATAGACGAACTCGTTCACGAGCATCGACAGGCATTCCGGGCCGGTAACGCGGTAATACGTGGTGCCGGTCTTGGTGTCCTGCCAGGACTCCATGCCCTTGGCATGCCGGGTCCAGAAGTCCTGCGACAGCGCACGGATGCCCGAGTACAGCAGGTCCTTGTCTTCGAGAACCTGGTCGTTGAAGTAGTCTTCCGCGGGCAGGCCGAGCGCATGCGCCTTGATACGCATGTTGATGTCTTTCGACACCAGCACGACGAGGCGGTCGGGCCGGTCGCGCTGCAACGCGCGCACCACGCCGAGGATCTGGTTATCGGCCTTGCCTTCGGGCAGACCGTCGACCGGATCGATATGCGTGAGCGTGGTCTGGAAGTACAGGCGGCCGAGCGCCTCGCGGCTGCCCAGACGCGCCAGCGAAATGCCTTCCGAGATCGTGCCGGCGTTCGCCACCAGCTGATCGAGCGTGCGGCTCACCTGACGCGCATTACGCGCGACTTCCGACATGCCCTTCTTGTGGTTGTCGAGTTCTTCCAACGTCATCATCGGCAGATAGACGTCGTGTTCCTCGAAACGGAACAGGCAGGTCGGATCGTGCATCAGCACGTTGGTGTCGAGCACGAAGAGCTTCTGCACTTCGACGCTTTCTTCCGGATGCACGCGTTTCTTCGATGCGCCGCGCGCAGCCGGTGCGGCCGCGCCGCCGGCAGCTTTCGCGGAGGCGGGTTTGCTGCCGCTGCGCGCGACCGGTGCTGCCGGTGCTTCGGCTTGCGGTTCGGCGTGGGCCTGCACGGGCTGCAGCAGCGCTGCGGTCTGTTGCTTGCGTTTGCGCGCCGGTGCGGGCGCGACGGGTTCGAGCGCAGCGAGTTCGGCGCTGGCCGAAGGCAGCGGCACCGTGCGCAAGGTGGTTGACGCGTTGGCGGCGGGCGTCATCGGCTCCGCGACGCTCTCCGCGCCAAAATCGACATCGGCGGCGTCGTTCTCGCTCGCCGCTTTACGCGTGCTGCGCGTAGTGCGCGCACGCGTCTTGTATTCCTCGGGCGGCAGCAGGTTGCCGAGCTTGCTGGGGGGAGTAGGCAAAGGCATGGTGTCCCTCGAAAAATTCGGGTCGAGTGGTCCGGGGTTACCCAGTAAGGTGCGCTTTCGGGCGGTGCGTGCGGTCAGCCGGGTAGGCCGTCCGCCGTGACCGCGCAGGGTGCGCGCTCAGGTCTGAAAATGCCGGTTCGCCTGGTTTTCGATCGGCTCCTTGACGTGGACGCGAGCCGGATTGCCAGGCCGGCACAGCGTGGTGGGTACGAAATCCGAAAAAACCAACAAAAAAGCCGCCGCCCCGACTGACGAGGCAAGCGGCTTCACTGCTCTGATGGCGCGTTGCCCGAATGCGCGGAGGCGGTCATCCAGTGACCGTTCGCGGGACCGCGCAAACGTAGGAAAACGCGACAAAATATAGGGTGGACAGGCACTCATTGCAGCCCAATATAACGCGCCTCAAAGCGCTTGTACAGCCTCCAGAACCTCGTCGACATGGCCCGGGACTTTCAGTCCGCGCCACTCTTGGCGCAGCACGCCATCGGCATCGATGAGGAACGTGGAGCGTTCGATTCCACGTACTTCTTTGCCATACATTTTCTTCATTTTGATGACGTTGAAGAGCGAGCAGAGCGCTTCATCGCCATCCGATACCAGAGTAAACGGCAGTTCGAGCTTGGTCTTGAAGTTTTCGTGCGAACGCACGCTGTCGCGCGAGACGCCTACGATGGTGGCGCCGGCCTTCTTGAACTTCGGAAAGAGGTCGCGGAACTCCATGCCTTCGCGCGTGCAGCCAGGCGTGTTGTCCTTCGGATAGAAGTACAGCACCACTTTCTTGCCCTTCAGGCTCGAAAGCGTGAAGTCGCCGCCGGTGGCAGGCGCGGTGAAGTCGGGAACGGGTTGGTCGACTGCGATGGTCACGTCAGGCACGTGGCACTCCCTTTGTTATTGGCTGGCTTGGTGGCGGGCGGGGGCGCGGTCGGCAGCTTGCTGCGCTGGGGAGGGCGTCCTCGCGGGCATCGCCGGAACGACAAGCCGCCCGGCATAGCGGGCGGCGGCTTTCGATCGGGCTGGGTGCGAGTTTCAGTCGGGCTGGATGATCAGCTCGCCGGAGCGGCCGGCGATCTCGCCCCAGGTGACAGGGTACGATGGCAGCGAATCCGGGTCCAGCGTCGCATGGTAGTCGCCCATCGTGGCAAACGTGTGGCCTTGCGCGCGCCAGCCGGCGAGCAGTTGTTCGAACACCGGCGCGAGCTTCTGGCCTTCGAGCTCGGCGTGCAGCGTGAACACCTGATCGTGCGGATTGTTTTCGGTGCGCTTGAGCATCCACGCTGCCACCGTGTCGATGTCCACGCCATCGACGCCCAGCACTTCGTCGAGCGTCGGCAGCGTGGTGGGCATCTGCACGTGCTTGAGCGTGCGGCCGTTGACGACCGGGCGATAAGGCGAATGCCCGCGCCCGTCCGAGGCGTACTGCATGCCCCAGTTGTCGATCTGCTCGAACGCCGCTTCGTTCATCTGCCAGCCGGCCGCGCCGTGCGTGACGGGCGGCGTGCCGAAGATGCGCGCGAAGCGGTCATGGCTCTTCCGCATCTGACGCGCGGTCCACTGCGCGTCGCGCGTGCGCACGTTGTCCTGCCAGTAGACGTGATCCCACGTGTGAATGCCGCATTCGAAACCGGCTTCGTGGATCGCGCGCATTTCCGCCGCTGCTTCCACGCCGATATCCGGTCCCGGCAGCAGCACGCCGTACATCAGCTGCTTCACGCCGTAATGCTCGACCACGGACGTACGCGAGACCTTCTTCAGAAAGCCCGGACGGAACACGCGGCGCAGCGCCCAGCCCGTATGGTCCGGGCCGAGGCTGAACAGGAACGTCGCGCGCGCCTTGTAGCGATCGAAGATGCGCGCGAGATTCGGCACGCCTTCACGCGTGCCGCGCAGCGTGTCGACGTCGATTTTCAGGACGATGCGAGCCAAGTGGCGAAGTCCTTCGCGTTACGCTTGTTGTTCGACGAGGGCACGTGCCTCGGCGACATGGCCGCGATACGCTTCGAAGATCTTGCGCAGCGCTTCGTCGAAGGTCGACTTCGGCGCCCAGCCGAGTTCCTGCATCGTGTTGTCGATCTTCGGCACGCGGTTCTGCACGTCCTGGTAGCCCGCGCCGTAGTACGCGCCCGACGACGTTTCCACCAGCTGGACCTGCTTGGCCGTTTCCGCGTATTCCGGGAATTCGGCGGCCAGCGCCAGCATCTTGTGCGCGAGTTCGCGCACCGAGAAGTTGTTGGTCGGATTGCCGATGTTGAAGATCTTGCCGGAGGCGACGCCGTCCTTGTTGTCGATGATCTTCATCAGCGCTTCGATGCCGTCGTCGATGTCGGTGAACGCACGCTTTTGCGCGCCGCCGTCCACGAGGCTGATGTTCTCGCCGCGCACGATATGGCCGAGGAACTGCGTCACGACGCGCGAGCTGCCTTCCTTCGGCGTGTAGATCGAGTCGAGGCCCGGGCCGATCCAGTTGAACGGACGGAACAGCGTGAAGTTCAGGCCTTCCATGCCGTAACCCCAGATCACGCGGTCCATCAGCTGCTTCGAGCAGGCGTAGATCCAGCGCGGCTTGTTGATCGGGCCGTAGGTGAGGGCCGATGCATCCGGGTCGAACTGCTCGTCCGAGCACATGCCATAGACTTCCGACGTCGACGGGAAGACGAGGTGCTTGCCGTACTTGACGGCCGAACGCACGATCGGCAGGTTCGCCTCGAAGTCGAGTTCGAACACGCGCAGCGGCTGCTGCACGTACGTAGCGGGCGTGGCGATGGCGACCAGCGGAAGGATCACGTCGCACTTCTTGACGTGGTATTCGACCCATTCCTTGTTGATCGTGATGTCGCCTTCGAAGAAGTGCATGCGCTCATGCTTGACCAGATCGCCGAGGCGGTCCGTCTGCATGTCCATGCCGAACACTTCCCAGTTCGTGGTCTCGAGGATGCGCTTGGAGAGGTGATGGCCGATAAAGCCATTGACACCCAGGATCAGAACTTTTTTCATGGACGGGGGACAGATGAAATGAGGTCGGAGAACGCGGCAGGCGTGACGACGGTTTCTTGACCGCCGTGAGCCAGGTTCGGCGCATGCCGCAGTTCGTAAATCGCGATGGCGCGGCCGTCGCCGCAGAGGGCGAAAAACGCATTATCGCTTACGTGGATGCCCGCGGGCAATCCGGCGAGGGCGCGCACCTTTTCGGCTTCCTGGGTGCCTGGGTGCACGAGGCGCGCACGGGCGATCACGAAGCGATGCGCGCCGATGTCGGTGAACGCGCCCGGATAGGGCGGCGCCACCGCGCGGATCAGGTTATAGACGTCCTGCGCGCTGTGCGAAAAGTCGAGGCGTCCGTCTTCCGGCTTGCGCCCGCCGTAGTAACTGCCGTGTGTGAGATCGTTCGGCAGATGCGGCGCTTCGCCCGCGATCAGCGCGGGCAGCACGCGCCAGAGCGTCTGCTCGGCGGCGACCGTCACCTTGTCGAACACCATGGCGGCGGTGTCGTCGGGCAGGATCGGCACCGGAGTCTGCGCGATGATCGCGCCGGCGTCGGGCTTCGCGGCCATTTCGTGCAGCGTCGCGCCGGTTTCGGTTTCGCCCTTGATGACGGCCCAGTTGGTGGGCACGCGGCCGCGATACTTCGGCAGCAGCGAGCCATGCATGTTGTAGGCGCCGCGCGCGGCCAGCGCGAGCAGATCCACCGGCAGCATGTGGCGGTAGTAGAACGAGAAGATGAAGTCGGGCTGCGCGGCGCTGACTGCCGCGCGCAGCTCGGCGCTCTTCGGGTCGGCGGGCGTGATGACGTCGATGCCGTGTTCCTCGGCGACCGACTTCACGCTGCCGAACCAGATGTTCTCGCTCGGGCTGTCCTCGTGCGTGACGACGAGCGCCACGTCCACGCCGCGCGCGAGCAGCACCTGCAGGCAGCGCACGCCGACGTTGTGATACGCGAAGACGACTGCGCGCGGTTTCATGATTCGGTTCCCGTTTGGGTGTTCGTGTTACCGGCGGCGCCCGCAGCATTGCCGATAGTGAGCGAAGCCTGCACGCCCTGCACGACGTCCTGACGCGGCACATCGACCACGGTGCGGCCGTTGCGCTCTTCCAGAATGGTCTGCACCAGATAACGCGGACGCGCGCGCACCTGCTGATAGATACGGCCGATGTACTCGCCCAGCAGACCCAGCGCGAAGATGATCACGCCAAGCATGAAGAACGTAATGGCGAACAGCGTGAACACACCCTGAACTTCGGCGCCCAGCACGAAGCGGCGGATCAGCAGCAGCAGGAACAGGCCCGCCGAACCCAGCGACAGAATCACGCCGATAAACGACAGCCACTGCAGCGGCACGACCGAAAAACCGGTCACGAGGTCGAAATTCAGGCGGATCAGGCTGTAGAGCGAATACTTCGATTCGCCCGCGAAGCGTTCTTCGTGCGCGACATCGACTTCGACCGGGTTCTGCGCAAAGGTGTACGCGAGCGCCGGAATGAAGGTGTTGATTTCGCCGCAACGATTGATCGTATCGACGATATGACGGTTGTAGGCGCGCAGCATGCAGCCCTGGTCCGTCATCTTGATGCGCGTGATGCGCTCGCGCAGGCGGTTCATGGCCTGCGAAGCCTTGCGGCGCCACAGACTGTCCTGACGCTGCATGCGGATCGTGCCCACGTAGTCGTAGCCTTCGCGCATCTTCTCGACCAGCTTGCCGATTTCCTCGGGCGGATTCTGCAGATCGGCGTCGAGCGTGATGACGATCTCGCCGCGCGACTGTTCGAAGCCCGCGAGAATCGCCATGTGCTGGCCGTAGTTGCCGTTGAGCAGGATCGCGCGCGTGGTGTCCGGGCGCGCGCGGAACTGCTCGGCGAGCATCGCGGCCGAGCGGTCGCGGCTGCCGTCATTGATGAAGATGACTTCGTACGAGGTGCCGAGCTTGTCGAGCGCCGGGTACAGACGCTCGAACAGCGCCTTCAGGCCGGCTTCCTCGTTGTAGACCGGAATGATGACCGAGACTTCCGGCGTTTCCGGGGTCAAGGTGCGTTGTTCCGTTTGACTCATGTGTGCGTCTTTTCCGTTGGGTAATACGTGTTGCGCGAGAGTGTACGGCCGGCCGGGCGCGCCCGATTCGTCGAACAGCGCCCCTGCCTTGCGTGTACTTGTTTCACTTACTGCTTCGCGTACTGCGTGCAGATCTCGTCGACGGCGCGGCACACGCGTGCCACGTCGGCGACGCTCATCAGCGTGAAGAGCGGCAGCGTGACCGTGGTCTCGCCGAAACGCTCTGCGTGCGGGAACATGCCCGCCTTGAAACCGCGCTCGCGATAGAGCGTGAAGAGGTGGATCGCCGGGTAATGCACGCCCGTGCCGATGCCGCGCTCCTTCATCTGTTCCATGAACTCCGCGCGGGTGATCGTCAGGTTTTCCAGCGGCAGCGTGATCTGGAACATGTGCCAGTTGCTGTTGACGAGGTCCGCCACCGGCAGGCCCACGCCCAGCTTCGCGGCGGCGCTGCCTTCGAAGCCCGTGAAATACGCATGCGCGAGCTTGCGGCGCTGCTCCGTGAAACGCTCGATGTGCTTGAGCTGGCCGAGGCCCACGCGCGCGGCCACGTCGGTCAGATTGTACTTGCCGCCGAGCACGTCGCAGTCCATGCCGTCCAGACCGATGCGCGTGATGCCTTGCAGACGGTATTTGCGGGCCAGTTCGGCTTCGTCCTCGTTATTGAGGACGAGCGCGCCGCCTTCGATCGACGTCAGGTTCTTGTTGGCGTGGAAGCTGAACGAGACGATGTCGCCGATCGCGCCGATGCGCTTGCCGTTCCAGCTCGAACCGAACGCCTGCGCGGCGTCCTCGATCACGCGCAGCTTGTGCTGGCGGGCGATCGCATAGAGGCGGTCCATGTCCACCGGCAGGCCGGTCAGGAACACCGGGATGATCGCCTTCGTGCGGGGCGTGATGGCGGCTTCCAGGCGGTCGAGGTCGATGTTGCGCGTGATCGGGTCGATATCGGCGAATACCGGCGTCGCGCCGACTTCATAGATCACGTTGCTGGTGGACACCCACGAGGCGGGCGTGGTGATGACTTCGTCGCCGGGACCGACGCCCGCGATGCGCAGGCCGATTTCGAGCGTCGCCGTGCCCGAATTGAAGGTACGCACCGGGCGGCCGCCGCAGTATTCGGACAGCGCGGCTTCGAAGGCCTGGTTCTGCGGGCCGGTAGTGATCCAGCCCGAGCGCAGCACGTCGACGACGCCCGCAATGGTTTCTTCGTCGATTTCGGGCTTCACGAACGGCAGGAACGAGGCGGGTGTCTGGGTCATGAGTGCTTTCTTGGTCGGAACGTCAGGAATAGTCGAAAACAGCGTAAGCCTTGCGAAAGCCGGGTGAGCCCCGGGGTGTTTCGCGTGCGGCGCGACGATGGCGCGCCTGCTGGCCGGGTGCTTGTTGTATCGCCGATGCAGTGTGCTGCGATGCGGGCCGTGCGCCTTAGCTGCGCGCGAGCACGACCACGCCGATCAGGATGATGCCGATGCCGACAAGGCGCTGGATGCTCAGCACTTCGCCGAACAGATACCACGCTGCGAACGCGTTGACCACGTAGCCGAGCGAGAGCATCGGGTAGGCGATCGAGACGTCCACGCGCGACAGGCCCACGATCCACACGACCACGCTGAACACGTAGCAGGTCAGGCCGCCGATGATCGGCAGTTGTGTGGCGAGCTTCCAGCCGATGGGCAGGATGTTCGCACGGGTGAATTCGAAGTGTCCAACAGCATTGACACCGGCTTTCAGCAACAGTTGCGCGCAGGCGTTCAGGCCGACGCCGGCGAGGATACAGATCAGGGAAATCGGATTCATCGTGTTGGATCGTTAATGCTGGCCTGGCCAGCTTCTGCCGGTTTCGGTCATATTCGGGGGCGGATCTCCGCCCCCGCGCCCCGCATTATCGCTCAAGTGCGGGGCGCGACCGGCGCGTTGCGGGGCGTTCGCCGGTCAGGCTCAGGGCTGCGGTTTTTCGACCACCACGCGGCGCATGTCGCGGGCGATCACCTGCATCGGCAGGCCTTGTGCCGCGAGCTCTTCGTAACGCTGCACGGGCAGCAGCGCGAGCGCGTAACGCTCGGACTTCCAGCGCTGTTCCCATTGCGCGACGGTCGGCACCCATTTTTGCGGCTCTTCGCTGATGCCGAAGGCCAGTTCGTCGGTGACCTGCACCATCGTCATCGAATGACGCACGTAGAACGGCAGCGTGTGATCGAGCACGCCGACCGAATAGAACGGCGTATCGGGCGGCATTTTCGCGATGGCCGAACGCACGGCCGGCGCGAGCGGCGCGCCGGAACTCAGCGTGCCGAACACGTCATGGCCGGTGCCGGCGATGGTCGCGAGCAGCAGCCAGGCGGTGCCCAGTGCGATGGCGGGCGATTGCGCGCCGGTTTCGGGTGTCGATTTGCCGCGCGCAAAACGCAGGCCGACCATGGTCGCCACGAAGGCGACGGCGGCGGCGGCGAACACCCAGACCTGGAATTCGCGATACAGCGCGTTCGGATTGCGCGCATCGCCCAGACGCGTGAGCACGAACGAACCGGCCATCAGCGCGGCGGCCAGCAGGGCGTAGCCGATCAGGTGACGCATCCACTGCTTGCGCGTCATCAGCGGCAGATACAGGCCGATCACGAGCGCGAGCGGCGGGGCGATCGGCAGCACGTACGAAATCAGCTTCGAATGCGAGGCGCTGAAGAACAGGAAGATGAAGGCGGTCCACACCAGCATCAGCGTCACGGGCGCGAAGCCGTTGGGCTGGCGCGGCGTGCGCAGCGCATGGCGCACGCTCTGCACGCTCACCGACAGCCACGGCAGGAAGCCCACCAGCATCACCGGCACGAAATAGTAGAACGGGCCGGGGCGGTTCTGCGCGGGTGTGAGATAGCGCTGGAACTGCTGGACGATGAAGAAGAAGTTGAAGAATTCGGGGTTGCGTTGCTGCACGAGGATGAACCACGGCGTCACGATCGCGAAGAACACGATCAGACCGCTCACGAGGTACAGACGTTTCCACAGCGCCCAGTCGCGCGCGACCAGCGTATAGAGCACCAGCACGGCGCCCGGCAGGATCAGGCCGACCAGACCCTTCGAGAGCACGGCCAGCGCCATCGAGCCCCAGCAGACCCACATCCACAGACGCGCGTCGCGGGTGGACAGGTTCGGACGCTGGGCCAGCAGCAGCGCGCAGAGCGTGAGCTCCATCCAGAACGACAGGCCCATGTCGAGCGTGTTGAAGTGGCCCATCAGGTTCCAGTACGGCGCGCAGGCGAGCACCAGCGCGGCGAAGAAACCCGTGGCGGCGTTGAACACGCGCGCACCCGTGAAGCCGATCAGCAGCACGCCGGCGAAGCCCGTCAGGGCCGTATAGAGGCGCGCCTGCCACTCGCCGATGCCGAACCACGCGAACGTGAGCGCGTTCATCCAGGTTTGCAGCGGCGGTTTCTCGAAATACTTGTAGCCGTTATAGCGCGGCGTGATCCAGTCGCCGGAAGCGAGCATTTCACGGGCCATTTCGGCATAGCGGCCTTCGTCGCTCGGCAGCAGATGGCGCCAGCCGAGCGGCAGAAACCAGATCACGGCGAGTGCCACGATCAGCAGCAGGATCGCGCCACGGTTGAGCGGCAGCCTCGAGGGCGTATCGGTCATGGATTGCAGCCTGTTCTTGTCAACGTTGCGGGCGTGCGGGCGGCGCCCGCGCGGCGCGCAAGTGTACTACGGCGCGTAAATCGAACCTGAAGGCGAGCTTAAGGGACCGGTTCCGAAGCGCCTGCTCGCCGTTTCTGCTGCGTGTTTCGCGGCGCGCCCCGCGTGGCGAATCAGGTCTCGATCAGCAGTGCAGCGGCGACGCGGCGGCCCTCGGCCATCAGGATGTTGTAGGTGCGGCAGGCGGCCTTGAAATCCATCGCTTCCACGCCGATGCGCTTCGCCGTCAGCGCCGCAGTCAGGCGCGGATGCGGAAAACGCAGGCGCTCGCCGCTGCCGAACACGACCACTTCCGGCTTGAGCGGCAGCAGCATCTCGAACAATTCGGGCGTGAGGGCGTCGAACGCGCTCACGGGCCACGCGATGACCGGCTCCTCGGGCAGCATCAGGATGCTGCCGTTGTGGCGTTCGAGATTGATTTCGACGTAATCGGCGCCGTAACCGGTGACGGTGTTGAGCGCGGCGCTGGAGTCCTGGTGTAATTTCAAAACGGCATTCCGGAAGATCGCCGGCCGGTGGCGGGATCGCGGGACGCTCTCGTGCCGCAGTCTCGCGCCGGATCGGCGGGAATTAACGAGATCGGTTTTCGGACCTCGGGCGGGTCTGGGGTGGGTCTCGCGTGTCCGGCAGGCCGCCGGCCGCGACACTTTATTACGCCCCATTTCCGCGACGCCCGCGGCTGGCGGGCCGGCGCGGCTTCTTGCGCATTGCGGAACCCGGCCAAAATCCGCTAAATTATAGCTTTTTGGCGGCCGCGCCGACGCCGTGTACCGTGCCTCGACCCGCGCCGCGCTTGCGTGAGTCCCAATACGGGGCAAGCACGGGCGGCAGCCCTGGCAGCGCCCGCCTCACGCCAGCTGCCCGAATCATCCGTTTTCAGGGCGAATGCAGCCACAAGCTGCAGGCTGGTCTCATCCGCGTGCGGGCATGCCTTATCCTGTCGCCTGCGCTGCCGTCCGCGTGCCCCTGCGTGTCTCGCGTGCATCACATCCGGCCGCAGCGATGGCGCTGCGCCGCTCGCGACTTGTTGCGCGTTCGCCGATCCGATCAACCCCGTTTGCCCGTACCAGGCTTTTCAACCGACCGCCCGCCGTGAAACCGATCCTCAAATCCAACAAGTTGCAGAACGTCTGCTACGACATCCGCGGGCCGGTGCTCGAGCATGCGAAGCGCCTCGAAGAAGAAGGCCACCGCATCATCAAGCTGAACATCGGCAATCTCGCGCCGTTCGGTTTCGACGCACCCGACGAAGTCATCCAGGACATGATCCTGAACCTGCCGGGCTCCTCGGGCTATTCGGACTCGAAGGGCGTGTTCGCCGCGCGCAAGGCGATCATGCATTACGCGCAGCAAAAGGGCGTTAAAGGCGTCGAACTCGACGACATCTACATCGGTAACGGCGCGTCCGAACTGATCGTGATGGCCATGCAGGCGCTCCTGAACGACGGCGACGAAGTGCTGCTGCCCGCGCCCGACTATCCGCTCTGGACCGCGGCGGTGAGCCTCTCCGGCGGCACGCCCATTCACTACATCTGCGACGAATCGAACGCGTGGATGCCGGACCTCGATGATATCCGCGCCAAAATCACGCCGAATACGCGTGCGCTCGTGGTCATCAACCCGAACAACCCGACCGGCGCGCTGTACTCGGACGAACTGCTGCGCGGCCTGATCGAGATCGCGCGCGAACACGGCCTGATCCTGTTCGCCGACGAGGTCTACGACAAGATCGTCTACGACGGCAAGACGCACACGGCGCTCGGCTCGCTCTCGGAAGACGTCCTCACGGTCACGTTCAACAGCCTGTCGAAGAGCTATCGCGCGTGCGGTTACCGCGCGGGCTGGATGTTCCTCTCGGGCATGACGGGCGAAAACCGTCGCCGCGCCAAGGATTACACCGAAGGTCTGGGCATTCTGGCGTCGATGCGCCTGTGCGCGAACGTGCCGGGCCAGTACGCCATCCAGACCGCGCTGGGCGGCTACCAGAGCATCAACGAGCTGATCCAGCCGGGCGGTCGCCTGTATCGTCAACGCGATCTGGCCTACAACATGCTCACGTCGATTCCGGGCGTGACCTGCGTGAAGCCCGAGGCGGCGCTCTACATGTTCCCGCGCCTCGACCCCAAGCTCTATCCGATCCAGGACGACCAGCAGTTCATCCTCGATCTGCTGCTGCAGGAGCGCGTCCTGCTGGTGCAGGGCACGGGCTTCAACTGGAAGCAGCCGGATCACTTCCGCGTGGTGTTCCTGCCGAACGTCGACGACCTGACCGATTCGATCAACCGGATCGCGCGCTTCCTCGACGGTTATCGCCAGCGTCACGGCACCTGATTACGCGCACGGCGCGACCCGCATTTCCGCATTTTTCTATTCACACTCTTAGACGAACACACGCTGCATGGAACCGATCAAAGTAGGTCTCTTGGGCTTCGGCACGGTGGGCAGCGGCACCTTCACGGTACTGCGCCGCAACCAGGAAGAAATCAAACGTCGCGCGGGCCGCGGCATCGAGATCGCGCGCATTGCCGTGCGCAATCCGGCCAAGGCCACCGCGGCGCTCGGCACGCAAGCCGGCAGCGTCGATCTGACGACCGATTTCAACGCCGTGGTCGACGATCCGTCGATTGCGATCATCGCCGAAATGATTGGCGGCACCACGCTCGCCAGGGATCTCGTGCTGCGTGCGATCGGCAACGGCAAGCACGTCGTCACGGCCAACAAGGCGCTGCTGGCGGTGCACGGCACGGAAATTTTCCAGGCTGCGCGCGCCAAGGGCGTGATGGTCGCGTTCGAAGCGGCGGTGGCGGGCGGCATTCCCATCATCAAGGCGCTGCGCGAAGGTCTCACGGCCAACCGCATCCAGTACATCGCCGGCATCATCAACGGCACGACCAACTACATCCTGTCGGAAATGCGTGAGCGCGGCCTCGACTTCGCGACCGCACTGAAGGGCGCGCAGGAACTGGGCTACGCGGAAGCGGACCCGACCTTCGACATCGAAGGCGTGGACGCCGCACACAAGGCCACGATCATGAGCGCGATCGCGTTCGGCGTGCCCGTGCAGTTCGACAAGGCTTACGTGGAAGGCATCAGCAAGCTCGACGCCATCGACATCAAGTACGCCGAGGAACTGGGCTACCGCATCAAGCTGCTCGGTATCGCGCGCCGCACGGAGAAGGGCATCGAGCTGCGTACGCATCCGACGCTGATTCCCGCGAAGCGTCTGCTCGCCAACGTGGAAGGCGCGATGAACGCGGTCGTGGTGCATGGCGACGCCGTGGGCACGACGCTGTACTACGGCAAGGGCGCGGGCGCGGAGCCGACGGCTTCGGCGGTGGTGGCCGATCTCGTCGACGTGACGCGTCTGCATACGGCCGATCCGGAACATCGCGTGCCGCATCTGGCGTTCCAGCCGGACAGCCTCTCGAACACGCCGATCCTGCCGATCGACGAAGTCACGAGCGGTTACTACCTGCGCCTGCGCGTGGCCGACCAGACCGGCGTGATGGCCGACATCACGCGCATCCTCGCGGATAGCGGCATCTCGATCGATGCGCTGCTGCAGAAGGAATCGGAAGACGTCGATGCGCAAGGCAAGGCCGAGACCGACATCATCCTGATCACGCACGAAACGATCGAAAAGAACGTGAACGCGGCGATCGCGCAGATCGAAAAACTGGCGACGGTGAAGTCGTCGGTGACGAAGCTGCGCATGGAAGGACTGAACTAATCAGGCGTCGAAAGACGAAGGTAAGGCAAAGGCAATGAATTACGTATCTACGCGCGGCGCGGGCGCCGGCGAGCATCATTCGTTTTCGGACATCCTGCTGGGCGGCCTCGCGCGCGACGGCGGCCTCTATCTGCCGGCCGACTATCCGCAGATCGGCGCGGACGAACTCGCGCGCTGGCGCGGTCTGTCGTACGCCGATCTCGCGTTCGAGATTCTCTCGAAATTCGCCGGCGACATTCCCGCCGACGACCTGCGCGACATCACGCGCCGCACCTATACGGCGCAGACGTACTGCAACGTGCGTCACGGCGAAGACGCGAGCAAGATCACGCCGCTGACCACGCTCGGCGAAGAAAACGGCGCGACGCTCTCGCTGCTCGAACTGTCGAACGGCCCGACGCTGGCGTTCAAGGACATGGCGATGCAGCTGCTCGGCAATCTGTTCGAGTACGCGCTTGCCAAGGCTGGCCAGCAACTGAACATTCTGGGCGCGACTTCGGGTGACACCGGCAGCGCCGCCGAATACGCGATGCGCGGCAAGAAGGGCGTGCGCGTGTTCATGCTCTCGCCGCACAAGAAGATGAGCGCGTTCCAGACGGCGCAGATGTTCAGCCTGCAGGACCCGAACATCTTCAACCTGGCGGTGGAAGGCGTGTTCGACGACTGCCAGGACATCGTCAAGGCGGTGTCGAACGATCACGCCTACAAGGCGCAGCAGAAGATCGGCACGGTCAACTCGATCAACTGGGCGCGTGTCGTCGCGCAGGTCGTGTACTACTTCGCCGGCTATTTCGCGGCGACGAAGAGCAACGACGAGCGCGTGTCGTTCACGGTGCCGTCGGGCAACTTCGGCAATGTGTGTGCGGGTCATATCGCGCGCATGATGGGTCTGCCGATCGAAAAGCTCGTGGTGGCCACCAACGAAAACGACGTGCTCGACGAGTTCTTCCGCACGGGTATCTACCGTGTGCGCGCCTCGGCGGAGACGTATCACACGACCAGCCCGAGCATGGACATCTCGAAGGCCTCGAATTTCGAGCGCTTCGTGTACGACCTGCTGGGCCGCGATCCGGCGCGCGTGACGCAGTTGTTCCGCGACGTGGAAGAAAAGGGCGGTTTCGATCTGGCTGCGAGCGGCGACTTTGTGCGCGTGCAGCAATTCGGCTTCGTGTCGGGTCGTAGCAGCCACGACGACCGTATCGCGACGATCCGCGACGTGCATACGCGCTACAAGACGATGATCGACACCCACACCGCCGATGGCGTGAAGGTGGCGCGCGAGCATCTGCAACCTGGCGTGCCGATGATCGTGCTGGAAACGGCTCAGCCGGTGAAGTTCGGCGAGACGCTTCGCGAAGCGCTGGAATGCGAGCCGGAGCGTCCGGCGGCGTTCGACGGTCTGGAGGCGCTGCCGCAGCGCTTCGAAGTCATGCCGGCTGATGCTCAGCGCGTGAAGCAGTTTATTGCGGGCCATACGGGTCTGTAAGCACGCGCTAATCAGCCCTCTCCCCCGGCCCCTCTCCCAAAGGGAGAGGGGAGCACGGCCTCCCTCTCCCTTGGGGAGAGGGTTGGGGAGAGGGGGCAACGCTGCGCCCCCGCCGCTACAATATCGGCAGATCATCACTGCCGATGGCGCCCGCGCTCAAGCACCTCATACCGCCGTGCGCCCGGCCACATCCTCCCCGCACATGTCCACGCCCAATACTTCCTCCGCCGCACCGGCTCCGCGCGCGCCGATGATTTCGACCGCCGACGCACTCGCGACCTTGCTCGCCGCCGCCCAACCGCTGGCCCAGACCGAAACGCTCTCGACTTTCGATGCGCTCAACCGCGTGCTGGCGGCCGAAGTCGTTTCGTCGCTCGATGTGCCGCCCATGAACACGAGCGCGATGGACGGTTACGCCGTGCGGGTGGCCGATCTCGCGCAGGGTAGCCGCCGTTTGCCGGTCTCGCAGCGTATTCCAGCCGGACACGCCCCGCAGCCGCTGGCGGCGGGTACCGCGGCGCGCATTTTCACGGGCGCCTCCGTGCCGCCGGGCGCCGATGCCGTGGTCATGCAGGAACAGACCGAAAGCGCCGACGGCGAAGTGACGATCCTCCATAACCCCAAAGCGGGCGAGTGGATCACCGCACAGGGCGCGGATATCAAGAAGGATTCGGTGATCCTGCCGGTGGGCACGCGCTTGAGCCCGGCGGCGCTCGGGCTGGCGGCTTCGGTCGGTTGCGCGACGCTCACGGTTACGCGCCGCGTCAAAGTGGCGGTGTTCTTCACCGGCGACGAACTGACGATGCCCGGCAAGCCGCTCAAGCCTGGCGCAATCTACAACTCGAATCGTTTCACGCTGACGGGGCTGCTGCGCAACCTCGGCTGCGAAGTGACGGATTACGGCATCGTGCCCGACCGGCTCGACGTCACGCGCGAAACGCTGCGCGACGCGGCCGCGACCCACGATCTGATCCTGACCTCCGGCGGTGTATCGGTGGGCGAGGAAGATCACGTGAAGCCGGCCGTGGAAGCCGAAGGCCGCATCGATATGTGGCAGATCGCCATGAAGCCGGGCAAGCCGCTGGCGTTTGGCGCGGTCCGCCGCCCGCAAGGATCGCCTGGATCGGGCGAAGCGTTTTTCATCGGCCTGCCGGGCAATCCGGTTTCGAGCTTCGTCACCTTCCTGCTGTTCGTGCGGCCGTTCCTGCTGCGTCTGGCGGGCGTGGCGCATGTGAGCCCGCGCGCGCTCTCGCTGCGCGCCGATTTCAGCCAGCACAAGGCCGATCGCCGTAATGAGTTCCTGCGCGCGCGCGTGAACCCGGCAGGCGGCCTCGATCTGTTCTCGAACCAGAGCTCGGCGGTGCTGACCTCGACGGTCTGGGGCGACGGCATCATCGACAATCCGCCCAATCACGCGATCAGCGCGGGCGAGACCGTGCGGTTCATCCCCTTTACCGAACTCCTGTACTAAGCGAAGCCGGCCTTATCCGATGAAGATTGAACTGAAGTTTTTTGCGAGCGTGCGTGAAGCACTGGGCGTCGCCGATGAAACGGCTGACGTGCCCGACGGTATCGCCACGGTAGGCGACGTGCGCGGCTGGCTGCGCGCCCGCGGCGGCGTCTGGGCCGAAACGCTGGCGGAAGGCCGCGCGCTGCGCATGGCCTGCAACCACGTGATGACCGAGCCGACCACCCGCATCACCGAAGGCTGCGAAGTGGCGTTCTTCCCGCCGGTTACGGGCGGCTGAGCCCGCGCACAGAAGCAAGCAGAGGAACGAGACTATGCCTGTACGCGTCCAGACCGAAGATTTCGACCTGAGTACCGAAGTCGCGCAGCTACGCGCGCATGATCCGTCGATTGGCGCGGTGGCGTGCTTTGTCGGCACCGTGCGCGATCTCAACGACGGCAGCAGCGTCGCGGGCATGGAGCTCGAGCACTATCCGGGCATGACGGAAAAGGCGCTCGAAGCGATTGTCGTGCAGGCGCGCGAACGCTGGCCCGGCATCGACGTGCTGATCGTGCATCGGGTCGGCAAGCTCGCGCCGCTCGACCAGATCGTGCTGGTTGCGACCACGTCGAAGCATCGCGGCGATGCGTTTGCGTCCTGCGAATTCGTGATGGACTACCTCAAGACCGAGGCGCCGTTCTGGAAGAAGGAAGAAACCGAACACGGCGCGCGTTGGGTCGATGCGCGTGTCAGCGACGACGCGGCGCTCGCGCGCTGGGGCGTGAAGTCGGGGAATGCGGCTGGGGAAGGGTGATTTCGCGCATTCCAGTGATAGAAGCCGTCGGTTGAAATGACGGCTTCTACGTGCGCACGCAATGGCAGCGATCAACCGATCCGGCGCACACCCATCACCGATGCCATCCGCACCGCCGGTTGCGGCAACGCGGCCATCTGCGTACGCGCCGCTTCGACACTTGCATCGAAAGCCATGCGCGCGGCTCCGCTGAGCGGGGCGACGAAATCGTGCGAAGTCAGCGTCAGCGGATCGACCGGCTGGTCGTTGCGGCGCACCTCGAAATGCAGATGCGGCCCGGTCGTCGTGCCAGTGCGGCCGACATAACCGATTACCTGACCCTGCTCGACGCGCTGGCCGAAGCGCAGACCCGCCGCCCAGGAAGCCAGATGCGCGTAGCGGGTCGAATAACCGTCGTCGTGACGCAGCACGACCAGCTTGCCGTAACCATGCCCGCGCGTGGCCAGCGCCAGCGTCCCGGAAGCCGCGGCATAGATCGGCGTGCCCACGGGCGCGGTCAGATCGACGCCTTCATGAAAACGCGGCTCGCCATAAACCGGGTGCGTACGCATGCCAAACGGCGAACTCACGCGCCGGTAGTCCAGCGGCATCGCGAACGGCTTGCCGGTCAGCAACGCACCGTCGAGCGTGTAGTACGCACCGCGCGAGGCGCCGGGCGCCGTGAACCACAGCGCGTCGTAGGTCTCGCCATGCAGGCGCAACGAGATCGACGCCACGCGCGGCGTCTGCGGGTTATCCGCGCTGTCCAGCATGACGCGATACGTGTCGCCGGGCTGGGCCGGAGCGTCGAGATCGACATGGCCCGCAAAGAGGGTGTCGATCTGCGCGGCGATGCTGGCGGGCAAACCGGCCTGGGCGAGCGAGTCGCGCAAGGTCGTGTCGATCGGGCCGGCTGCGGCCTGGGTCAGGTTCGCAGGCGAGCCGAAAGCCGCGGCGTCGCCGCTCACCAGTTCGATCACATGGCCGAACCACTGGCGTGCGTTCGACTCGCTGGAGTCGTTGGCCGATGCCGTTTCCTCGACAGGCAGACACATCGAGGCGAGGCGCGAGCACACGGTAGCGCTCGCACGCTCGTCCCGCTCGGCCGCTGGCGGTTTCAGGCCAAAGGGCGCGGCGTCGTCATCGGCGCCGTTACTGGCACTCAACGCATACGGTTGGGCAAAGACGCCATCGACGTCACGCAGGGACGGCCAGATGGCATCGAATGAAGTCGTGGGCTGCGCGCCCGGCAAAGTCATTTCGTTCGCAAACGGGGCGCGGGTGAAGGCCGAACCCTGGCTGAACGCCGTCGAAGCGGCAGCGTGCGCGCCAGGCGCGGCGGTCGTGCCGATCCACAGGGCGACCAGTGCGGCAACGCCGCTGAGCGTCTTGCGTTTGAGCGGCAGATCGACTGCCGCGGAAATGTCTTGCCCGCGCGCGAGGAGTGAGCGTAAGTCCATCACGTCGGATTCTCGCGGTTAGAAACAAAGGAACGCGGGCAGGAGCGGCCAGGCCAGGCATGGCAGCGGCGCGTGGCGAGGAACAGGTCTTCGCGCCGCGCAGCCCAACGAGCGATGAACAAATTTTACGAATCCGCTTAACGGGATTCTGTAGAACGAGTTCGAATGCGGCGGGAAGAAGATGGGGCGAGTCGCTCAGGCGAGCGACCTTATGCGCATAAAACGGGGCGGATTGGCGGGCGTCTAATGCAACTAACAGCCAGAACTGCCAGGACGCGACCCATGGGCGGGTCGTCAAACTCAAGCCACTTCGTCGTGATCCATCGAGCGGCCGATGATTTTGGCCGGAAACGGCTCGCCAGCCGGACGTTCGGGGAGATCGTGGCCGTGGCCTGCGGGATGGCGTCGCGGCGCGATTGCGTCGAGGATTGCCTGTTGCTCGGGCGGAATCTGAAAATCCCAGCCGAAGCGGCTCAACTGCAGGCTCTGTGCGATCCGCAGCGCCGGCTCCATAAAGCGCACGGCGGCGGCCGGTTCGTAATGCGCCTGCACGGTATCGAGAAACAGATAGAGCCAGTGGCTGAAATGCTTCGGCTCGATCCCCGGCACGGGCTCGTGCGCCTGTTGCACATTGCCGCGATACGATTTGCTGCCCAGTACGAGACTCGACCAGAAACGGCACATCTTCGGCAGATGTTCGTCCCAGCGGCCAGCCAGCGCGCCGTCGAAGACCGGGCCGAGCAGGGCGTCCGCGCGCACGCGGTCGTAGAACGCGTAGACCAGTTCGCGGATGTTGTCTTCGGTGGGTTCGGTGTGGCGCGCGCGGGCGCTGGCGTCGGCTTGCATCATGATGGAACGGGCCTGAATCAGCTGACCATCATACCCGGCCAACCTAAAACGTGCATGCCGCTTGCATGTTAATGTACGGATTCCTCTTTAGCACGCCTGTTCGAACCCTGTCGCCATGAGACTGACCGATTACACCGATTACTCGCTGCGCGTGATGCTGTACCTCGCGCTGCGCCGCGACGGCCTGGCGACGATTCAGGAAATCTCGGACGCCTACGGCATCTCCAAGAACCATCTGATGAAGGTGGTGCAGCGGCTGGGCGAGCTGGGCTGGGTCGATACCGTGCGCGGCCGCAACGGCGGCTTGCGGCTCGCGCCGGACTCGCGCGCGCTGAGCATCGGCGCGGTGGTGCGCAAGACCGAAAACGACTTCGCGCTGGTCGGCTGCTTTCCCGACGAGCGCGGCGATCGCCGGCAGTGCGTCATAGAGCCGCAATGCCGCCTCAAGCATGCGCTGGCGGCCGCGCGTGACGCCTTCCTCGCCGAACTCGACCGCCACACCATCGGCGAACTTGCGCAGCCGGCCAATGAACTGACCGGCCTGCTCGGGCTCGCGCCCATCGAATTCGTGCCGAATGCCGCCGCAGGCGTTGCGCGCGGCGCGCCCACGCGCGAGCATTGACGCACCCACATCCCGTTTTTTCCGCCAGACTTGCTCCAGCTTTGCCGGCCAACGCCGTCACGGCTGGCGGCCGACCGACGCTTGCCGTAAAAATCGGAAAAAATGACGTGATCGGCGCTTGAAAATGGCGCAGGACCCCTTAGATTTGGTGACAGTCAAGAATACTGGAGGTCTCGCTTTAAATGAGAATCGACAAACTCACCACCAAGTTTCAGGAAGCACTCGCCGACGCCCAAAGTCTCGCCGTCGGCCACGATAATCAATACATCGAACCGGTTCACCTGCTGGCGGCGCTCGTCGCGCAACAGGACGGTTCCGCGCGCTCGCTGATGTCGCGCGCCGGCGTGCAGGTTCAGGCGCTGCAGAACGCGCTGAACGACGCCATCAACCGTCTGCCGCAGGTGCAGGGCACCGACGGCAACGTGCAGGTCGGGCGCGAACTCACGGGCCTGCTCAATCAGGCCGACAAGGAAGCGCAGAAGCTCAACGACACCTACATCGCCAGCGAGATGTTCCTGCTGGCGGTCGCCGACGATAAAGGCGATGCCGGCCAGATCGCGCGCAAGAACGGCTTGACGCGCAAGGCGCTCGAATCGGCGATTGTGGCCGTGCGCGGCGGTGCGCAGGTGCACAGCCAGGACGCCGAAAGCCAGCGCGAAGCGCTCAAGAAGTACACCGTCGATCTGACCGAGCGCGCGCGCGCCGGCAAGCTCGATCCCGTGATCGGCCGCGACGACGAAATCCGCCGCTCGATCCAGATCCTGCAGCGCCGCACCAAGAACAACCCGGTGCTGATCGGCGAGCCGGGCGTGGGCAAGACGGCCATCGTCGAAGGTCTCGCGCAGCGCATCGTCAACGGCGAAGTGCCGGAAACGCTCAAGGGCAAGCGCGTGCTGTCGCTCGACATGGCGGCGCTGCTCGCGGGCGCGAAGTATCGCGGCGAATTCGAAGAGCGTTTGAAGTCGGTGCTCAGCGATATTGCCAAGGACGAAGGCCAGACCATCGTCTTTATCGACGAAATCCACACGATGGTGGGCGCGGGCAAGGCCGAAGGCGCGATGGATGCGGGCAACATGCTCAAGCCGGCGCTGTCGCGCGGCGAGCTGCACTGCATCGGCGCGACCACGCTCGACGAATATCGCAAGTACATCGAAAAGGATGCCGCGCTGGAGCGCCGCTTCCAGAAAGTGCTCGTCGACGAACCGTCGGTCGAGGCGACCATCGCGATCCTGCGCGGTCTGCAGGAGAAGTACGAGCTGCACCACGGCGTCGAAATTACCGATCCGGCGATCGTCGCGGCGGCGGAACTGTCGCATCGCTATATCACGGACCGTTTTCTGCCGGACAAGGCCATCGACCTGATCGACGAAGCCGCTTCGAAGATCAAGATGGAAATCGATTCGAAGCCTGAAGAGATGGACAAGCTCGACCGTCGTCTCATCCAGTTGAAGATCGAGCGCGAAGCCGTCAAGAAGGAAAAGGACGAAGCGTCGCAGAAGCGTCTGCAACTGATCGAGGAAGAAATCGATCGGCTGAGCCTCGAATATAAGGATCTCGAAGAGATCTGGACGGCGGAAAAAGCGGCCGTGCAGGGTAGCGCGCAGATCAAGGAAGACATCGACCGCGTGCGCGCCGAGATCACGAAATTCCAGCGCGACGGCAAGCTCGAAAAGGTCGCGGAACTGCAGTACGGCAAGCTGCCGCAACTCGAAGCGCAACTCCGGCAGGTCGCGCAGGCCGAGGCCAGCGAGCAGAGCAATCCGACGCGTCATCGTCTGCTGCGCACGCAGGTGGGCGCCGAGGAAATCGCCGAAGTCGTGTCGCGTTCGACCGGCATTCCGGTCTCGCGCATGATGCAGGGCGAGCGCGAAAAGCTGCTGCTGATCGAGGACAAGCTGCACGAGCGCGTGGTCGGCCAGGACGAGGCAATCACCGCCGTGGCCGATGCGATCCGCCGCTCGCGCGCCGGTCTCGCGGACCCGAACAGGCCGTATGGCTCGTTCCTGTTCCTCGGGCCGACGGGCGTGGGCAAGACCGAGCTGTGCAAGGCGCTCGCGGGTTTCCTGTTCGATTCGGAGGATCATCTCATCCGCATCGACATGAGCGAGTTCATGGAGAAGCACAGCGTCGCGCGTCTGATCGGCGCGCCGCCGGGCTATGTCGGTTACGAGGAAGGCGGTTATCTGACCGAAGCGGTGCGCCGCAAGCCGTATAGCGTGATCCTGCTCGACGAAGTCGAAAAGGCCCACCCGGACGTCTTCAACGTGCTGCTGCAGGTGCTCGACGACGGCCGTATGACCGATGGCCAGGGCCGCACCGTCGACTTCAAGAACACGGTGATCGTGATGACCTCGAACCTCGGTTCGCATCTGATCCAGTCGATGGCGGGCGAGCCGCAGGAAGCCGTCAAGGAAGCGGTGTGGAACGAAGTGAAGCTGCAGTTCCGCCCTGAATTCCTCAACCGGATCGACGAAGTCGTCGTGTTCCATGCGCTCGGCAAGGCGAACATCGAGTCGATCGCGAAGATCCAGTTGCAGCGTCTGCGCGAGCGTCTGGAGAAGCTCGACATGGAGCTGGTGGTGTCGGACGAAGCGCTCGGCAAGATCGCCGATGTCGGCTACGACCCGCTGTTCGGCGCGCGGCCGCTCAAGCGCGCGATCCAGCAGGAGATCGAAAATCCGGTCGCCAAGCTGATCCTCGCGGGCAAGTTCGGGCCGAAGGACGTGATTCCCGTCGATGTCCAGGACGGCAAGCTGGTGTTCGAGCGCGTCGTGCACTAACACGCCGCGATGGTGCGGGCCGGGAGGCGCGCGCCGCTGCAAACGCAAAGGGCTCCCCAATCGGGGAGCCCTTATTCATGGTCGCGGCAGTGGTTTAGGCTTGCTTGTTACCGCCAAACAGCGAGGCCAGACCGCCGAGCGTGCCCAGCACGCTTTCCGAATTGATCAGACCGCCTTGCGGGACTTCGCCATTGGGCGTGCCGGCATTGACGATGTGCGGCAGCACCTGGGCGAGCAGGCCGCTCACCTGGCTCGGCTCCATGCCAACCTTCTGCGCGAGACCCGAAACCACATCCGAGCCCAGTACGTTGTGCAGTTGATCGCCGGAAACCTGCTGGTTCTCGCCGTTGCCGACCCACGATTGCACGACGTCGCCGAGGCCGCCTTGCTGGAACTTCTGGATCAGGCCGTTCAGGCCGCCCGGCTGGTTGTTGACGAATTCCATCGCAAGCGCGAGGAGTTGGGCCTGGCCGCCGCCTTGTTGCTGTTGCGACGAACCAAGCAGGGAACCGAGGGTATCAAGCAGGCTCATGACGATCTCTCTGAATAATGGCCGTGGCGGGGGCCGCGGCCGTTGAGTGGGGCGGCGCGCAACGGGCGCGCCGGAAATGAAAGCTGGAAACGTAGACGCCGGATTGGCACGCGAGTTTCAGGCACCTGTTTTAAGTACCTGAGGCGGCGGTAGCCGACGCTGCCTTGCTCTTCTTGGCCTTCTTGCCTTTCTTCGCCGTCGTGTCCGAAGCCGCACCCGGCGCGGAGGCGGCGGTGCCTGCATCGGCGGCGCTTGCTGCGGCGTCCTTCTTGCTCTTGCGCTTGGACTTGCTGGCCTTGGCGTCCGAAGCGGCTTGCGGTGCGGTCGTGGCAGCGGGTGCCGGCGTGCCTTGAGCCGTGGTGGTCGCCGGGTTCGGCGCGGTGCCTGTCGTCGCTGCTGCCGTGCCCGTGCTCTTGCTGCTCTTGGCCGATGCAGCCGGTTTGCCCGCCGGCGGCGCCGACGAGCCGTTGATCGTCAGACCGGCCGCTTCGAGGTTCTGCACCGACTTGGGACCAATGCCCTTGACGCGATTCACGAGATCGTCGGCGTCCTTGAACGGCCCGTTCTTGCTGCGTTCGTCGAGGATCGCCTTGGCGTGGGCCGGGCCGATGCCCTTGACCGATTCGAGCGCGGTCTGGTCGGCGCTATTGACTTCGACGGCGGCGGCAAGCGCGGCGGACAGCGAAAATCCGATGGCGAGAAACAGCATCAGCAACTTCTTGAGCATGGCAATCACTCCATTGAGGGCATTTCAGTTAGCCGGGAACGGACGACGCATCCAGTCTGGTGCTGCGCTACAAGAATAGGACAGTTGACGTATCCGTGGACGGGAAGCGGTCGATTTATACCCACGCTTTCGTGGCAAGACAATCGCACCGCACAATATTTAATACTTCTGTGCAATCCGGTGGCGCGATCGAGGCGGCGCGCGCCAGCATGGTGCGTATTTTCAGGCCCGATGCGGCCCGACGATCCCAAGCTTCGCAATCCGCCGATAAAGCGTTGCGCGCGAGATGCCGAGCGCCGCTGCCGCCGCGTTCGGGCGCCAGCGATGCGCCGTGAGCGTGGCGAGGATGCGTGTGCGTTCGTCGGCTTCGGTTTCGTTGGCGTTCGAGTCGCTCAATGCGTTCGAGGCGTCCGAGGCGTTTTGACGCGTTCCCGTTGTGCTGGCCGCGCTGCCCGGCGGCAATTGCGCCGCGAGATCGGCGCTCAAGTGACGCGCTTCCACGCGCACCGTGTCGCACACCGCGCATGCGTAGCGCATTGCATTGCGCAACTGGCGCAGATTGCCGGGCCACGCGTAGGCCGCAAGACGCGCGGCTAGCGCCGTGTCGAGCGCGAGCGGGCGTCCGGCCGCCTGCGCTTCCTCGGCAAACACCGTGTCGATCAAGGTGTCGATATCGCGCCGCTCGCGCATCGGCGGCAGCGTGAGAACCGCGCCGCACAGGCGGTAGTAGAGATCGTCGCGGAAGCTGCCGGCGGCCGCCATCTGCGCGAGATCGCGGTGCGTCGCGCAGATCACATCGAGTTCGACGCGCGTGGGCGCTTCGCCGCCCAGCGGCAGCACTTCGCCTTCCGCGAGCACGCGCAGCAGCCGCGTCTGCAACACGAGCGGCATATCGCCGATTTCGTCGAGAAACAGCGTGCCGCCATCGGCCATCGCGATCTTGCCGCGTGCGCCGTGGCGTCGCGCGCCCGTGAACGCGCCCGGCGCATAGCCGAACAGTTCGCTCTCGATCAGCGCTTCAGGCAGCGCGCCGCAATTCACCGCCACGAACGGCCGGTTGCGGCGCGGCCCCGAGTCGTGGATCGCGCGCGCAAACACTTCCTTGCCCGCGCCCGTTTCGCCGAGCAGCAGCACCGGCAGGCGCTTGCCCGCCACGCGCTGGGCGATACGGGCGTTTTCCGCGACACGCGCATCGGCGCTGCGCAGAAACGGGCCGAGCGCGCTGCGTTCGTGCGCCTCGTCGCCGGGCGTGGCGCGCGCATCGCGCAGCGGCGTCGCGCCATGCAGATCCGGCGCGGCGCTGCGTCCGGTACGCGCAAGCGGCGCGCGAATGCGCGCGTAAAGCATCGCGCCGCTCGCGCGCAGGCGCAGCGCTGCAATCGCTTCGATCCGGCCGATATCGCGCAACTGCACATGCGAGGAATCGAAAATCTCGTCGATATGGCGCGGCGCATCGAGCCCGGCGATGCTTTCGCGCGCGCGCCGGTTCGCCGCCACCACGTTGCCGTTTTCGTCGAAGGCGATCAGTAGTTCGGGCTGCGCCTCGACGTAATTGCGGTTCTGATGCCCGAACAGAATCCAGCACGCCGAGGTGCGATGCAGGAAGTAGCCGTCTTCGATCAGCGTGGCGCTCTGGCGCACCAATTGATTGACGATGCGCTGGCTGTCGCGGTTGTCGGGCGACTGCACGGCGGACGCATCGAGCACGCCGATCAGCTCGCCGCCCGGCGCGAAGATCGGCGCGGCGCTGCAGGTGAGCGTCGTGAACGCGGCGCGAAAGTGATCGGTCTTGTGCACTGTGATGGGCGCGAGATCGGTGAGCACGCTGGCGATGCCGCAGGTGCCTTCCTCGCTTTCCGACCAGCACGAGCCGACGTAAAGGCCCGCGTGCTTGAAATCGTTGCGCCGCTCGCGGTCGATGCGCGAATCGATGGTGACGCCGTGCGCGTCGGTCAGCATCACGCAGTAATCGGCGTCGCGCACGGTTTCGTGCAGGCGCGTGAGGCATTGGCCCGAGGCGCGTAGAAACGCTTCCTCGCGATCGCGGATTTCGCGCAGCTCGGCGGTGCTCAGCACGCGCGGGCCGATCACCGAGCCGGGATCGAGCTGATAGCGCTCGAACGAGCGCTGCCACGACGACACGAGGCGTGGCGAGTCGGACGGCGCAGGCAGCCGGCCTTCGACGGCGCCGCGCACGCGTTCGGCGTGCCGGGTGGGCGCTAGAGCGTAGGGCATGGGCGATTCCAGTCGATTTCAGCCGATCCAGAGGAGCGCTGCGAGCGGGCGGCGCGACCTTTTGTAGCACATTCGCCGCGCGCGATCACACCGCAGCGCAGCAAGCGAGACGCCTGAGACGATCGTCTCAACGGGCATCGAGACGATGTTGAGACGCCGCGTCAAAGCGTGTGACGCCCTTGTGGCAAGGCTTTGGCGCGGATGGCGTTTGATGGCGAGGCGAGGGCGGCGGGAAGCGACCGTCGTGGGCGCGTCGCTTGAGACGTTCGCGAGCCTTTTCGGACCGTTGCCGCTGCCCAGCTGCGGCTACCGCAAACGCCCGCGACTCAAGCGTTCGAGCGCCATCGCCATCGTTTTTAGCGCGATTGGCATAACGCTTGCAGAGAGTGTTGCCATCAAAGGCGCGCTCACGCCGCTATTAGCGTCGAGCGTAGCCATCACAACACGTCCACGCACGCCTCGCGATGCGTGGACAGGAGACAACGCCCGTGACGACGCCCGTGACCGTAGGCGTGATCGCGAACCCGGCATCGGGTCGCGATATCCGCCGCCTCACCACGCATGCTTCCGTATTCCCGACGGCGGAAAAAGCCAATATGGTCGTGCGCCTGCTGGCCGGCCTGGGCGCACTGGGCGTCGATCGCGTGCTGACGCTGCGCGACCGCACCGGCGTGGCGGCACTGGTGCTGCGCGCGATCGAAACCCATGCGGCCGTGGCCGCGCACGAGCGCTGGTCTGCCGTCGAGTTCATCGATCTGCCGATGAGCGATAGCGTCGCCGATACGCACGCGGGCGTCGCGCATATGGTTCGCGAGCAGGTCGCGCTGATCGCCGTCCTGGGCGGCGATGGCACCCATCGCGCGGTCGCGGCGCATTGCGGCACGACGCCGCTCATCGCGCTGTCCACCGGCACCAACAACGCGTTCCCCGAACTGCGCGAAGCCACCGTCGCCGGCATGGCGGGCGCGCTGGTGGCCACGTGCGCCGTGCCTGCCGAAGCCGCGCTGGTGCGCAACAAGCGGCTCGTGGCGCGCTGCGTGGAAGGGCCCAATCGCGGCCACGAGGAGATCGCGCTGGTCGATATCTGCGTATCGCGCCAGCCGTTTATCGGGGCGCGTGCCATCTCGGATAGTTCGGATATCGAATCGTTATTTCTGGCTTTCGCGCCGCCGGACGGTATCGGGCTGGCGTCGATTGGCGGCGCGTGGGCGCCCGTCGCGCGCGACGCCGCGCATGGCTTGCACATGACCTTCGTTCATCCGCGGGAACACAACGAAGCGGGCTTGCCGCTGATCGCGCCCATCGCGCCGGGCCGCATCGAGCGCGTGACGCTGCGCACCTGTCAGCGTCTCGAAGTCGGCATGGCGCTGCCGCTCGACGCGGGCCACGGCACGCTGGCCTTCGATGGCGAGCGCGAGATCGAACCGTCGCGCGGCGATCGCTACGAGGTTTCGCTCGACTGGCAAGGCCCGTTGACCGTCGATGTCGCCCGCACGCTGCGCTATGCGGCCTCACACCAGTTGATGCGCGAGGCCATCGGGCGCGACTGATTGATTCGAAACCAGACCTCAACGAAAAAGGAGGCAACAGCGATTCCGGCGGCTTCGCTTTCCCAGGCGCGCGCCGCCGGTTGCAGTGCTGCAGGCATACACCGTGTCTTATCGACAGGAGACAACCATGTCAGGCCAGTTGAACAAGGAGCAGTTGCTGAATGCCTATCGCTCGATGCGCACGATCCGCGAATTCGAGGAGCGTTTGCACGTCGAGTTCGCGACCGGCGAGATTCCCGGCTTCGTGCACCTCTATGCGGGCGAGGAGGCGTCGGCGGTCGGCGTCATGAGCCATCTGAACGATCGCGATTACGTGGCCACCACGCACCGCGGCCACGGCCATTGCATCGCCAAGGGTGTGGATGTGCGCGAGATGATGGCCGAGATTTACGGCCGCGCAACCGGTTCGTGCCGCGGTAAAGGCGGCTCGATGCACATCGCCGATCTGGCCAAGGGCATGCTGGGCGCGAACGGCATCGTGGGCGCGGGCGGCCCGCTCACCTGCGGTGCGGCGCTCGCGGCGAAGCAGAAGAAAACCGGCGGCGTGGGCGTGTGCTTTTTCGGCGATGGCGCCTCGAATCAAGGCGTGATTTTCGAATCGATGAATCTGGCTTCGGTCTGGCGTCTGCCGGTGATTTTCGTGGCCGAAAACAACGGCTACGCGGAAGCGACGTCATCCACGTGGTCGGTCGCCGCCGATAACATCGCCGATCGCGCCAATGGCTTCGGCATGCCGGGCGTGATCGTCGACGGTTTCGATTTTTTCGCCGTGCACGAAGCGCTGGGCGAAGCGATTGCGCGGGCGCGTAACGGCGGTGGCCCGACGCTGGTGGAGATGAAACTGTCGCGCTATTTCGGCCATTTCGAAGGCGATGCGCAGACCTATCGCGCGCCTGGCGAAGTGCAGAAGCTGCGCGAAGAAAAGGATTGCCTGAAGCGCTTCGAAGAGCGCGTGGTGCGCGCAGAGCTGGCCAATACCGACGATCTGCGCAAGGTGGACGCCGAAGTCAAGGCGCTGATCGACGACGCCGTGGCCAAAGCGAAGGCCGCGCCGTTGCCCGCGCCCGAAGCGTTGCTCACGGACGTGTACGTGTCGTATCCCTGAACGCATTGCAGGTCAATCATCAGGATTCCCGATCAAGGAGACGAAAATGGCACGGAAAATCACCTATTCGCAAGCGATCAACGAGGCGCTTGCACAAGAAATGTCGCGCGACGACAGCGTGATCGTGATGGGCGAAGACAACGCGGGCGGCGCGGGCGCGCCCGGCGAGCAGGATGCGTGGGGCGGCGTGCTGGGCGTGACCAAAGGGCTTTACGGCAAATTCCCGGGCCGCGTGCTCGATACGCCGCTTTCGGAAGGCGGTTTTATCGGCGCGGCGGTGGGCGCGGCGGCGTGCGGCATGCGCCCGGTGGCGGAGCTGATGTTCATCGACTTCATGGGCGTGTGCTTCGATCAGATCTTCAATCAGGCCGCGAAGTTTCGCTATATGTTCGGCGGCAAGGCGGTGACGCCGGTGGTGATCCGCACGATGTACGGTGCGGGTTTGCGCGCGGCGGCCCAGCACTCGCAGATGCTGACTTCGCTTTTCACGCATATTCCGGGGCTCAAGGTCGTGTGCCCGGCTACGCCTTATGACGCGAAAGGGCTGATGATCGCGGCGATCCGCGACAACGATCCGGTGATCTTCTGCGAGCACAAGCTGCTCTACACGATGGAAGGCGATGTGCCCGAAGAGTCGTATTCGATTCCTTTCGGCGAGGCCAATATCGTGCGCGATGGCGACGACGTCACGATCGTCACCTACGGGCGCATGGTGCATTACGCGCTCGACGCCGCGCAGAAGCTCGCGAAAGACGGCATCGAAGCCGATGTGATCGATCTGCGCACGACGTCGCCGCTCGACGAGGACACGATTCTGGAGAGCGTCGGCCGCACCGGCCGCATCGTGGTCGTGGACGAGGCGAACCCGCGCTGCTCGATGGCCACCGATATCGCCGCGCTGGTGGCGAGCAAGGCGTTTGGCGATCTCAAGGCGCCCGTGCGCATGGTCACTGCGCCGCATACGCCGGTGCCGTTCGCGGCCTCGCTCGAAGATCTCTATATCCCCTCGGCCGATCAGATCGCCGAAGCCGCGCGCGCCGCAAGGAGCTGACGTTATGCCGATTCACATGATCACGATGCCCAAATGGGGCTTGTCGATGGAGCAGGGCCAGGTGAACGGCTGGCTCAAGTCGCCGGGCGACACGGTTACGAAAGGCGACGAACTGCTGGACGTCGAGTCGGACAAGATCGCGTCGGGCGTCGAATGCGCGTTCGAAGGCATTTTGCGGCGGCAGATCGCGCAGGAAGGCGACACGCTGCCGGTGGGCGCGCTGCTCGGTGTCGTTGCCGATAGTGAAATTTCGGATGCCGAAATAGATGCGGCCGTGAGCGAATTCCAGCGTGATTTCGTGCCCGCGAAAGCCGGCGAGGCGGACTCAGGCCCGCAGCCCGAAAAGACGCAGATTGGCGGGCGTACCGTGCGCTGGTTGAAGCTCGGTGAAGGCGGCGGCACGCCCGTGGTGCTGATTCATGGCTTTGGCGGCGACCTCAACAACTGGCTGTTCAATCACGCCGATCTCGCCGCGGACCGCACCGTCTGGGCGTTCGATCTGCCGGGGCACGGCGAGTCGGGCAAGGCGGTAGAAAGCGGTGCACTCGACGAACTCGCGCAGAGTGTGATCGCTTTTCTCGACGCGCAGCAAATCGAGCGCGCCAATCTGGTGGGCCATTCGCTGGGCGGCGCGGTGGCGATGGCGGTCGCGGACAAGGCGCCTGCGCGCGTGGCATCGCTGGCTTTGATCGCGAGCGCCGGGCTGGGCGACGACATCAACGGCGCGTATATCGAGGGCTTTGTTGCGGCGGCGAATCGCAATGCGTTGAAGCCGCACGTGACGAAGCTGTTCGCCGATCCGGCGCTGGTGACGCGTCAGCTTGTCGAAGACCTCGTGAAGTACAAGCGGCTCGAAGGCGTGCAGGAGGCGCTCGGCAAGATTGCGGCGCAGGCGTTCGAGGGCGGCGCGCAGCGGCGTGTGTTCCGCGACCGGCTCTCGACGCTTGCGCCGAAGGTGCTGGTGGTCTGGGGCGAGACCGACCAGATCATTCCGGCGCGGCATGCGCAGGGTCTGGCGCCGGTCGTGCGCGTCGAGGTGATCGCGGGCAAGGGGCATATGGTGCAGATGGAAGCCGCCGCCGAGGTCAATCGACTGCTGAAGGCCTTTTTCGCAGCAGGAGGCTGATCATGGGCGAGGTCGTGTCTCAGGAAGCCGCGCTGCCGGGCGACACCGCGCTCGGTCAGCATGGTCTGCGCAACCGCGACAAGCTTGCGCGCATTCCGGTCAAGATCGTGCCGGCATCGGCGGGCGAGACGCAGCCCAAGCCGTCCTGGCTGCGGGCGCGGCCGCTCATGAGCACGACCGTCGCGGCGGTGGCCGCCGTGCTGCGCGAGCATCGGCTGCATTCGGTCTGCGAAGAGGCGATGTGCCCGAACATCGGCGAATGTTTTGCGCAGCGCACGGCCACGTTCATGATCATGGGCGGGCTGTGCACGCGGCGCTGTCCGTTCTGCGACGTCGCGCACGGGCGCCCCGCGCCGCTCGATGCCGATGAACCCGCGCATCTGGCGTCGGCGGTGGCGGCGTTGGGCTTGCGCCATGTCGTGATTACGTCGGTGGATCGCGACGATCTGCGCGACGGCGGCGCGGGGCATTTCGCGCAGTGCGTCGCGCAGGTGCGGGCCCGCGTGCCGGGTATCGGCGTGGAGATTCTGACGCCGGATTTTCGCGGGCGTATCGATCGTGCGCTGGATGCGCTGTCCGTGGCCTGGCCCGATGTATTCAACCACAACGTCGAGACCGTGCCGTCGCTGTATCGCGCGGCGCGGCCGGGCGCGGATTATCGCGGCTCGCTGGCCTTGCTTGCGCGTGCGAAGGCGGCCAATGCGGCGCTCGTGACGAAATCCGGGCTGATGGTCGGGCTGGGCGAAACCGACGCGCAATTATTGGCGACGATGCGTGATTTACGCGCGCACGACGTCGAGGTGCTGACGATCGGGCAGTATCTCGCGCCGTCGCGGTTTCACTTGCCGGTGCGGCGTTATCTGCCTCCGGGCGAGTTCGCGGCGCTGCGCGAGGCGGGATTGCAGATGGGATTTCGCGAAGTGGTGGCCGGGCCGCTCGTGCGCTCTTCGTATCATGCGGCGCAGACGGTGGAGGCGGCGCGCAACGCTGGCTAGTCGATATCGCAACTAACAGCCAAGCCAGCATGAATCGATGACACCGAAGGCGCGCTCACCGCGCGCCTTCGGCTTCAAACGTCAAACCTCAGCCCGCAGATAGCGCGTACTCACGCGCGACAGATACACCACCAGACCCGCACCCGCGATCACCAGACTCGCCGCATTGGCGATCCAGAAACCGCGTGCACCGGTTGCCCAGGCGGGCAGGGTGCCGAACACATCGAAACCGAGCGCATAGCCGCCGCCCAAGCCCACGCCCCAGAGCGCAATCGCGTAGATGACCGTCGGCACCACGGCGACCTTGTAGGCGCGTAGTGCGAAGGCCGTCGTGATCTGCAGCGCGTCGAACACGTGATAGACCGTGACGATCGCCACGAGCGGCATCGCCGCCACGGCGACCGCCGGATCGGGCGTATAGCCGCCGATAATCAGCGGGCGCAGCACGTACACGATCGCGCCATAGCAGCACGCGATCGCCACCGCCGTCATCACGCCATGCCGCGCGAGCGTGCGCGCCTCGGCGTGACGTCCGCCGCCCAGCGCCTGCGCCACCAGCGTCGACGTCGCCACGCCGATCGAAAGCGGCGTCATATACAGCACCGCGCCCATATTCCCGGCGATCTGATGCCCGGCGAGCGTCGTCGTGCCCAGGCGCGCGATGAAGATCGCCATGAAGGTGTACGACGTCACTTCGATCAGATACGACAGCCCCATCGGAATGCCGAGCTTGAGCAACTCCGCCTGGCGCTTCCACACCGGCCAGCAGAAGTGTTTGAAAATCTCGAACGGCGCGAACACGTCGATGCGCGTGAACGCAACCGCCGCGCACAGCGCCAGCGCCCAGTTGATCGACGTACTCGCCAGCGCGCAGCCAGGTCCGCCGAGCGCGGGCACGCCCAGACCGCCGAAAATCAGCCACGTATTGAGCGGTATCTTGAGCGCGAGCGCGCCCACCTGCAGAAACATCACCAGACGCGGACGGCCCACCGCATTGGTCAGCGAGCTATAGATGCGGAACGCCAGACTCGCGGGCAGCCCGAAAGAAAGCAGCCGCAGATAGCCGATGGTGCGATCGCGCAGCGCGTCTGGCGCGCGGGCGAGGTCGAGCAGCGGGCCGGGGAAATAGAGAATCGTGAAGCCGATCACCATCAGCACAAGCGCGAGCCAGAAGGCCTGACGCACTTCCTCGCCGATCTCGGTGTCCTTGCGCGCGCCGTAGAGCTGCGCGGCCACCGGCTGCAGCGCCGAGAGTATCCCGGTGAGGCCGATATAGACCGAAACGTAAATCGACGAACCCAGCCCCAGCGCGGCCAGGTCGAGCGCCGAATAGCGGCCCACCATCGCCGTATCGATCACGCCGAACGCGATGATCGCGAGCTGGCCGACCAGCACCGGCCAGGCGAGGCCGGCGATGCGCCGGACGTCGCCGATGAAAGTCGTGGTCACCGCGGTCTCAATCGGGGCGCTTGCGCCAGACGTGCTTCTTCAGCGGCGGCTGCGGGCGGTCGATGCGCACGTAGAGACGGAAGCGTTCGTCGCGGTCGGCGGCACGGCGGCCTTCCCAGACCAGCTTCCAGACGAAGTTCGACATCGAACTCGGCTCGCCGTAATCCTGGGTGTCCTGGCGCAGGATCACGTCGCAATCTTCGTCGAACGAGAAATGCATCTTGCCGAAGTAGGCGAAGGTGGCGATCTGCGCGTCGCCCAGACGCACGGGCGAAATGCACTGATAGTCGGCGGGCAGATGCGCGGAGATCTGCTGGGCCACGTCCTTATAGGTCCGGCTGTAGTTGACGACGGGCAGCCAGAGCGTCATCAGCAGCACCCACATCAGCGTGGTGCCGCCGCTCGACAGCACGACGCTGCGCCACAGCACCTTCGGGTGACGCGCCACGCGCCACTGCACCAGCGCCATCCAGCAGAGCGTCACGCCCACGGCGCAGACGAAGGAGAGAATCTTGAACTGCGGGGCGAAACCCGGCACGAGGCGCGCGAGGTTGCGCGCGAGCGGCGCCGGAAAGCCCGTCATGCCCGCCAGCCAGACCAGCCACACGAAGGTGCCGAGAATCGTGAAGCTCAGCACCGCGAACCAGTCGATCGCGTTGATCGCGCCGCGCTTGAGCGTGGGCAGCGCGAAAGTTGCAAGTACCGACAGCGCCGGCAGCACCAGCATGAAGAGACGATTGGTTTCGTGGCTCTGCACGATCACGAGGATCAGCAGCGGCACGATCACCGAAAGCGGAATCGCGATGTGCGGCGCGCGGCGCAGGCCGGCCCAGCTCACCCAGGCCCAGATCGCGAGCGGCCAGGCCGGCCAGGTGAACAGCGGCAGGTTCTTGGCGGCGTAGCGCATGACCGATCCCGGCGGGCCCGCGAACGCGTTGACGTTGGTGCGCGCCCACTGGTTGATGAACCAGACGGCATCGTCGGGGTAGGCGTGCAGGGCCAGCAGCGGCCACGAGAAGCCGACCACGATCGCCACCGGCAGACCGGCCACCAGCAGCCAGCGCGAGCGCGTCTCGGGCGCGATCGTCAGCATCGCCAGCGTGCCGACCAGCAGCGCGCCCACCAGCACCGGGCCGCTCGAGAGCATCACGACGCCCAGCGCCGCGCCCCACCAGACAGCGCCTTGAATCGGCTTGTCGATGGCGCGCACGAGGCCGTAGACCAGCATGGCGATGCCGAGGAACTGCATCAGTTGCGGCGTGGTTTCGTGGCCGCGCTCGGCCAGACCGAAGCAGGCCAGCAGAATCAGCAGGGCGCCGTCGGCCAGCGTGCGGCCGTAGTCGCGCGGCTCGGGCTCGCCGCCAAAGGCATATTTGAACGGTTGCACTTCGGCGCGGCGGCCCAGCAGATAGGCGCTGTACCAGACGAACGCGCAGGCGAAGCAGAACAGCAGGCCGGTGGCGACCCGCGAGGCATTGCTCGCATCGACCCACGGCGCGAACAGGCGGATGCACAGCGCGCCGAGCCAGTAGCCCAGCGGGCCGTTCTCGGTCACATACTTGCTGACCAGATTGGGCAGCAGCCAGTCGTGCGAGGTGCCGCCGGCCATCGTCCACATCACGCCGAAGCCCGCTGCGTCCTCGTTTTTCCACGGATCGCGGCCGAACAGGCCGAACGAGGCGAAGACGATGGTGATGGTCAGCAGCAGCCAGCGCGGCAAGGCGCTGGTGGCGGAGGCGGTCAGGCGAATGGCAGGCTTCATGCAGTGCGGAGAAATTCGGGTAAGCGGACCGGGTGGGGCGTCGTCGTGGCGGAGCATCGTTGCGAATGGCAAACAATCCGCCATCCATCCGCCAGTGACTCGCAGCGGCGTGCCGCGATTGACGTGCCTGCGCCCGGTCGGGAGCATCCGGCATTCTAGCCGGGCGCGCCTGTATGCGTCACTGCGCAGGTACGACCGAGTCTTACCGCACCTCGATGCGGGTGCAATGAAACGCGGTGCCGAGGCAAAGACACGGATAACGGCGCAGGCAATAAAAAAGGGCAGCGTAGGCTGCCCTTTTTTGCGGGGACCGGCGCGAAGCCGGTGCGACGAAGATTTACTTCGTTGCCTTGCCCGTGGCGCGTGCGCCGAACTTCTTGTTGAACTTCTCGACACGGCCGGCCGTGTCCATGATCTTCTGCGTGCCCGTGTAGAACGGGTGCGATTCCGACGAGACTTCGATCTTGGCGAGCGGGTAGGTCTTGCCGTTGAATTCTGCGGTTTCGCGCGTCTGGATCGTCGAACGGGTCACGAAACGGAAATCGTTCGAAACGTCGATGAACAGAACTTCGCGGTAATCCGGGTGAATGCCTTCTTTCATGATTATTCCTTAAAACTGGCGGTAGCCAACCCGCGAGCCCGGCTGCCCTATGCAGTACCGGTACTCTTGCCTGCTGGATTTTCCTTGCGGAAATGAGGCGCGAGTCACTTGCCCAAGGGCGAAAAGCGGCGATTATGCCAGAAAATCAGCCGCTTGGCGAACTTTCGGGCGTGGCGCTCAGACGGCGGAAACCCCGCCCGCAGGCGCCAGCGCGCCGACCCGGGCCGGGTCCTGGCGGTAATAGCGCGCGAGCAGCCGGTAAAGCTCCGGATACTCGGTCTCGAAGGCCTGCGGCTTGACGAACAGCGCCTCGCTGCACACCGCGAAGAACTCGGACGGATGATCGGCGGCATAGGGATCGATCAGCGAATCGCGCTCGAAACGCGACCAGCGCCGCTCCGGCACGGCGTCCACTTTCGCGCAGAACTGGTCGTAGGCGTGGTCGAACACATCGGCCCATGCCTGGGCATCGAGTGGCGCATGCCATCGGCGAAAAAGGGGCGGATGACCGTCCGCCTCGCCGTTGAGCATATCGATCTTGTGGGCGAATTCGTGGATCACGACGTTGTAGGCGTCGCTGCCGTCGGTCATCTGCGCGTCTTCCCACGAAAGCAGCACCGGGCCGCCTTCCCACGCTTCGCCGCTGGCATCGTGCTCGACTTCGTGGACCACGCCGTCTTCGTCCTCGACCGTCTTGCGGATGATGAATTCGCCGGGATAGACCGTCACGCCCACCCAACCCTTGTAGAGATCGAGCGAGAGATTGAGCACCGGCAAGGAAGCCTGAACGGCAATCGCCACGGCGATCTGGTCGGTCAGTTCCAGCTCGTGCGCCGTCGTGAACTCCTTGTGCGCGAGAAAAAGGCTCGTGAGGTCGCGCAGGCGCGCGAGATCGGCGGCATCGAGGTAGGCGAGAAAGGGCAGCCCGGCGAGCGTCGATTGCCAGAGCGTGTCGTCGATTGCATAGGTGCGCAGCGCTTTTTCGCGGCGGCGCGCGCCGAACCACTGGGTCAGTTTCGAAAGCATCTATCTGTGCAATATCGCGTGGGTCGTCGGGCGAGTCAGTCGATCTGCTTCTGGCACGCAGCGTAGATTCCGCCCACGACGGCCACGCCAATCAGGAAATAAAACCCGTCCAGCGAACTCAGGAAACTGGCCTGCTGCGTCACCATGCGGCTGACCTGCGCAATGGCGAGTCCTTGTGCCTCGCCCGGCGCGCGGCCAAGCGCTTCGAAGGCATGCGTGAGCGTCGCGAACGTGTTCTGGAAGACCGGATTGAGCGGATTCACGAATTCCGCGAGCCGGGTCTGGTGCAGCGCCATGCGGTGCTGCTCGATGATGATAACCGTGGCGGTGGCGAACGACATCGTCAATTGACGCACGACATTTTTCAGGCGGTAACCGTGCGTGAATTCTTCGATCGCGAAGATGCGGAACGTCAGATTCGCCACGGGCAGCACGATGAAAAGCAGCAGCAGGCCGCGCAGCAGCAGCGGAAAGAGGAGCCAGTTTTCGCTGGTGTCGGGCGTGAGGCGCGTCATCCAGAACGAGATGAACGCGGCCAGCACGAAGCCCGGCACGATGATCCATTTTTTGTGCGTGACGAACTTCGCATAGCGGAAATAAAGAAAGAGCGCGCTGGCCGAAATCAGCGAGGTGATGCCGGTCAGGCGTCCGGCATTCTCGACCGGATAATTCAACCCGCCTTCGAGAAAGCGCGAGACCAGATAGCTGAGCACCGTGGTCAGGTAGTAATACAGCATGTAGAGCAGCAGCCCGACGCGAAACGGTTTTTCGCGCAGCGCATGCAGGCGCATCAGCGGTTTCGGGTGATGCCATTGATGCCAGACGAACCACGCGAGCGCGGCCATGCCCGCGAGTGTCAGCAGGATGCTGCCAGGCGAGGTGCTGAAGAGTTCGAAGCGCACCTGCTGCATGGCGATCTGCAGCGCGGCCTGCGCGAACGCGAAGATGATGTAGGGCCAGAAATGCGTGCCGCCGCGCGCTTCGGGTAGCACGTGGCCGGTATCGGGCAGCGCGAGCAGGGCGAGCACGGCGTAGATCACGCCCGCAGGCGCGGAAAACGCAAACAGCGCGCGCCAGTCGATATGCGAAACCAGCAGCCCGCCCGCGAGCGGCGCCAGCGCGCTCGACAGCACGATCAGGATCAGGAACGCGCGCGTCGCCACGGGACGCTGCTGCGGCGTGAAGGAAATCTGGATGAGGATGCGGCAGGTGCCCATCATCGGGCCGATGCAGTAGCCCTGGAAGCCGCGCGCGAAAGCCAGTTCGATCGACGATTCGCACAGTGCCGCGGCAATTGCGCCCGCCGAATACAACAGCAGACTGCCCGCCACATAGCGCCGGTAACCGATGCGCTCGACCCACCATTGCTGTTGCAGGATGCCGAGCACCGCGCCCACGGCGTAGGCGCTGGAGGACCAGACGAGTTCATCGGGCGAAGCGTTGATGCCGCCTGCGATATAGCTCGTGAAAAAGGAAAAGATCGCGTTGTCGTAATAGTCGAGGCCGGTCGCAAGCGCGAGCACCCAGGGGAAGAAGTCTCCGCGCAGGCGGGCGGCACTGAAGAACGGCTCGCGGATGGGGGCGGTGCTCATGCGGCGTCGCCTCCGTCGTCACCGTCCGCGCTTTTGCGCGCCTTGCGCGGCGCGCCGGTTTTGCTGCGCGCGTGATTGCCGCTGCGGGCGTTGGGGGTGGCGGTGCGGCTGTCGTTCGCGTGGGCGAGGGCGTCGTGCGCCTGCGCGGCTTCCTTGCGCCGACGTGTCAAGGCGAGGCGTTCGTCGATCAGCGTTTCCGACGGCTCGCCCGCCAGGCGACGCTTCACGTAATCGAGATCGTTGGCCAGTTCGGCGCGCACGGTCTGCGCTTCCTTCAGTTCGCGACGCACATCCGTAATGCGTGCGTCGAGCGTGCCGATCTGCTGTTCGAGCGCATCGGCAATCTGTTGCAGCGATTCCAGCGAATAACGCCGTCTTCCATCGCCTACGGTTTCGAGCGGCCGCTTGAGCATTTCGGTGATGCCGTGCAGCGAAAAACCCAGCGCACGTAGCCGCAAAATGCGGCCGAATTGTTCGAGGTCCTGTTCGTCGTAAAGGCGGTAACGACCCTCGCTGCGCGCGGGCGTCACGAGGCCGCGTTCCTCGTAATACTTGAGCGTGCGCGGCGTGACGCCGAGCCGTTCGGCGGCGTCGCGCACGGTCAGCAGCGCGGTGGAATCCCTGGACATCGACGGATGACCGCTTCAAGCGGCGCAAAAAAGAACCGTGCGATTATAGTGCAACGTGAACGTTCACGTTCAGGTTGGGGCGCGCGGTCTTGTCATGGAACAAGGTGGCAACGCAGGGCGGAAAAACAAAACGCCCGCTTGGAGCGGGCGTTTGCGAACCATCGATGCAGCAAGCGGAGCTTAGCCGCCGCGACGCATCATGTCGAAGAACTCGGAGTTGTTCTTCGTCTGGCGAATCTTGTCGAGCAGGAATTCCATGGCTTCGACTTCGTCCATGTCGTGGATGAACTTGCGCAGCACCCAGATCTTCTGGAGGATGTCCGGCTTGATCAGCAGTTCTTCGCGACGCGTACCCGACTTGTTCAGGTTGATCGACGGATAGACGCGCTTTTCCGCGAGACGGCGCTCGAGGTGCACTTCCATATTGCCGGTGCCCTTGAACTCTTCGTAGATCACGTCGTCCATGCGGCTGCCGGTTTCGATCAGCGCCGTACCGATGATGGTGAGCGAGCCGCCTTCTTCGATGTTACGTGCCGCACCGAAGAAGCGCTTCGGACGTTGCAGCGCGTTGGCGTCCACACCGCCGGTCAGCACCTTGCCCGAAGCCGGCACGACCGTGTTGTAGGCGCGCGCGAGACGCGTGATCGAGTCGAGCAGAATCACGACGTCGTGCTTCATTTCGACCAGACGCTTGGCCTTTTCGATCACCATTTCGGCGACCTGAACGTGACGCGCAGCCGGTTCGTCGAACGTGGAGGCGATCACTTCGCCCGCCACCGAACGCTGCATTTCGGTCACTTCTTCAGGACGCTCGTCGATCAGCAGCACGAACAGGACCACGTCGGGGTGGTTCTGCTTGATGGCGTGCGCGATGTGCTGAAGCATCACCGTCTTGCCGGACTTGGGCGATGCGACCAGCAGGCCGCGCTGACCCTTGCCGATAGGCGCGATCATGTCGATGATGCGGCCCGTGACGTTTTCTTCGCCGCGCATCTCACGCTCGAGCAGCAGCACCTTGTTCGGGTGCAGCGGCGTGAGATTCTCGAACATGATCTTGTGCTTCGAGGCCTCGGGCGGCTGGCCGTTGACCTTGTCCACCTTGACGAGCGCGAAATAGCGTTCGCCGTCCTTCGGCGTGCGCACTTCACCTTCGATCGTGTCGCCGGTGTGCAGATTGAAGCGGCGGATCTGCGACGGGCTGATATAGATATCGTCCGTGCTGGCGAGATACGAGGTTTCCGGCGAGCGCAGGAAGCCGAAGCCGTCCGGGAGCACTTCGAGCGTGCCGTCACCGAAGATCGTTTCGCCCGTCTTGGCGCGCTTTTTGAGAATCGCGAACATGAGTTCCTGCTTGCGCAGGCGGTTCGCATTTTCGATCTCGAGGCCATTGGCCATCTCGATCAATTCGGACACGTGCAGAGACTTGAGCTCGGAAAGATGCATACGGAGAACCCGTCGGGAAGGGAGCGACGAAAAGAAGTCAGGGGGAAAAGAAGCGAGCGGAACCGCTCAAGGACTTATATAAGGGCGCCGGGTAGACGCTTTATGAATTCTAGCATAGCACACGCCAGAAACCGCCAGTGGCGCGTAACCGCATGTTTCAGCATGTTTTACGGGTGCATGTTGTCGGTGGACAACATGCACGCCCGTTATAAAGCCCTTTGATTGCAGCGTGTGTGCCGCGCTTGCGCGCATCCTGTATTCGTTATTTGAATCGGATGCAGCCGGGGACATCGTCGCCCGGCCGGGCACGGTTCACGCGCAGGGCGCGCCTTTTTACAGGTGGCTGTCCAGGAACGCGGTCAGCTGCGACTTCGAGAGTGCGCCAACCTTTTGCGCCGCGACGGCGCCGTTCTTGAAGAGAATCAGCGTCGGGATGCCGCGCACGCCAAACTTGACGGGCGTCGACTGATGCTCGTCAACGTTGATCTTTGCGACTTGCAGGCGATCGCCGTAGTCCTTCGCGACTTCGTCGAGAATCGGCGCGATCATCTTGCAGGGGCCGCACCATTCGGCCCAGAAGTCCAGCAGCACGGGCTTATCGGATTTAACGACGTCCTGTTCGAACGATGCGTCGCTGATGTGCTTGATTTGTTCGCTCATTGTCTAAATACCTCTTTCGGATCGAGGCTGATTGAATTGCTCGCCACGATACACCAAAACTCAAAATAGTTCCGGGGATGCCCAGACAAAGCCGGGCGGGACCGGACCCACTCGCCAGGACTCTCCTGACTGCGGTCGCCGCCAGTTTAGCCTAAATCCCTATGCGTTGCCGACGGTGATAGTACGCATGCCGGGAGCAGGGTTACCCGCTAATTCACGCGGAATTCGTGCGCGCCGACTTTGCCATCGTGTTGCGAATGCCTTGCCGATCGTGCGCGAATTTCGTGCCTTGCTTGCGCTTCACATGCGCGACTCCATGTGTCCGCATGCATTTTCTGATGTCGATATGGAGGCCGTGCGCGCGTTTGCAAGGGGCGTCCAGCCTCGGCCCGACGAGGCAATTCCACGCAAATTCGAAGAGTTTTGCAGTGCGGCATTCTCAAGAGGGGGCATCCAGTGTTAGAATGCGACGTGACGGGCCTCCTCGCATGGTGGGGCGGTCAACCTGGTCAGGTCGGGAACGAAGCAGCCACAGCCGTTTTCCGCCAGTGCCGAGGGTCGGGCTCGTCACCTTCAACTTTCTTCCGCTTTACGCTTGTTGTTCTTCGCTGGTGTTCTCCAGCAACATCCCAAAGTGAATTGCCGTGTTGGCGCTGTGAATTTACGCGCGACTTTCACGCGCCAGGCCGGTGCGTATGCGCGGTTTTTCCGTTGCGCCTTCACGCCGGATTCGCGTTGCCGCGCGGCGCCTGCTGTGTGCCGCGTCGTCCGCCCCGTATGCCCGAGCGCACGGCGCTTGCCGCTCGTCGATTCATCGGAGCGCGCGGGTGTTGCTGATACAATTTCCAGATGACCTATCAAGTTCTCGCACGCAAGTGGCGACCGAAGGATTTCGCTTCGCTCGTCGGACAGGAGCACGTGGTGCGCGCGCTCACGCACGCGCTCGACGGCGGCCGTCTCCATCACGCGTATCTCTTCACGGGCACGCGCGGCGTGGGCAAGACGACGCTCTCGCGCATCTTCGCCAAGGCGCTCAACTGCGAGACCGGCGTGACCTCCCAGCCGTGCGGCGTGTGCCGCGCGTGCCGGGAAATCGACGAAGGCCGTTTTGTCGATTACGTCGAAATGGACGCGGCGAGTAATCGCGGCGTGGACGAAATGGCCGCGCTGCTCGAGCGCGCCGTCTACGCGCCGGTGGATGCGCGCTTCAAGGTCTATATGATCGACGAAGTGCACATGCTCACGAACCACGCCTTCAACGCGATGCTGAAGACGCTGGAAGAACCGCCGCCGCACGTCAAATTCATTCTCGCGACCACCGATCCGCAGAAGATCCCGGTCACGGTGCTGTCGCGCTGCCTGCAGTTCAATCTGAAGCAGATGCCGGCCGGCAATATCGTCGAGCATCTGACGCATATTCTGGGCGAAGAAAAGGTCGAGTTCGAATCGCAGGCGCTGCGCCTGCTCGCGCGCGCCGCTGACGGCTCGATGCGCGACGCGCTCTCGCTGACCGACCAGGCCATCGCGTATTCCGCGAATCAGGTGACGGAAGAGGCCGTGCGCGGCATGCTCGGCGCGCTGGATCAGAGCTATCTGATTCGCCTGATCGACGCGCTGGTCGCAGGCGACGGTGCGCAGGTGCTGGCCATCGCCGATGAAATGGCGCTGCGCAGTCTGTCGTTCTCGACCGCGCTGCAGGATCTCGCGAGCCTGTTCCATCGCATCGCGTGGGCGCAGTTCGCGCCGGCGTCGGTGCTGGACGAATGGCCGGAAGCCGACGATCTGCGCCGTTTCGCCGATGTATTGAGCCCGGAACAGGTCCAGCTTTTCTATCAGATCGCTACGCTTGGTCGCAGCGAACTGGGTCTCGCGCCCGACGAATACGCGGGCTTCACGATGACGCTGCTGCGCATGCTGGCGTTCGAGCCGTCCGTTAGCGCGGGTGGTGCGGGTAGTGCGCCTGCGTCGAAGCCGGCTGCGGTCGGTGGCGCGCGTGCGGCTGCGGCTGCGGCAGCGTCGGCGGTCAGTGCGGCGCCGGTCGAGCGCGCGATGCCGCCGAAGGCGGTTGCGCCGGTGGCGGCTCCCCGCGTTGAAGCGCCGCAGGCGCAGGCGGCCGAAGTCGAAGTGGCTCCGGCGCCCGCAGTGGTTGCGGAGAAACCGGCAGCGCCGGAAGCCGTTGCGGCGCCCGCGTCGGCGGCTCGCATCGTCCCGCCTTGGGAGGATGACACCGCTGCGCCTGCCGCGAGCGAAGCAAACATCGAAGCAGCGGCTCCCGCGCCGGCGGTTGCCGCACCGGTTGCGGCACCTGCCGCGCCAGTGGCTCCGGTCGCTCCCGTCGCGCAAGCCGAACCGGAAGTACCCGCCGAACCCGCTTTCGAAGCCGCCGCGCCTGCGGGCCGTGCGGGTGGCGGTGCGAGTGCGGCGCTCGACGTCCTGCGCAACAAGGGCATGCGCGTTTCGCCGGAGCGCGGCGCACGCGGTACAGCCGTTGCGCCTGCCGCGACGGCCACGCCGAAATCCGCCGCGCCGCGCATGGAAGTGAAAGTGCCGACGCCCGATCCCGCGCGCCGCGCCGCTGCCGCGCAGGAAGCGCAGGCGCGCCAGCCCGCGCGTCAGGCGAGCGCTTCGCAGGACGCATCGGGCGCGCCGCCGTGGGATGACATCCCGCCGGACGACTACGTGCCGCTCGGCGCCGATGACGCTTATTTCTCGGCGCCCGACGACGGTTTCGCGCCGTCCTACGGCAACGCACCGCGCGCGGCTGCGCCCGCTGCATCGTCCGCGAACGTGGTCGATGTGAGCAAGCTGCCACCGGGCATTCCGCTCGACGCGATCGGCTTCACGGGCGACTGGCCCGCGCTCGCCGCAACGCTGCCGCTCACGGGCATTGCGTACCAGCTCGCCTTCAACAGCGAACTAACCGCGCTCGATAGCGGCGTGCTCAAGCTGAGCGTGCCGGTGCCGCAGTACGCCGAAGCTTCGCAGGTCGCGAAGCTCAAGGCGGCGCTCGCTGAAAGTCTCGGCAAGACGGTCGAACTCGACGTGACGGTCGGTCCGGCACGCCGCACGGCCGCTGCGCTCGACGCCGCGATGCGTGCCGAGCGTCAGCGTGACGCCGAACGCGACATCGGCACCGATCCGTTCGTGCAGCAACTGATTCGCGACTTCGGTGCGAGCATCGTCCCCGGTTCGATCCGGCCGATCGCGTCCGAAGCCGCGCAGGGCGGCAGTCAGGCCGCCCATTGAATTGCGCCGCGCGGCGCTCCGGTGCCGTGCGCGCGAGTGACACACCTGAATCACCATGATCCAGAAGGAGCGATGAAATGTTGAAAGGTCAACTCGCCGGGCTGATGAAGCAAGCCCAGCAGATGCAGGAAAACATGAAGAAGGCGCAGGAGCAGCTCGCGCAGATCGAAGTCGAAGGTCAGGCTGGCGCCGGCCTCGTCAAGGTCACGATGACCTGCCGTAACGACGTGCGCCGCGTGTCGATCGATCCGAGCCTGCTCGCCGACGACAAGGACATGCTCGAAGACCTCGTCGCCGCTGCGTTCAACGACGCGGTGCGCAAGGCCGAAGCTACGTCGCAGGAAAAGATGAGCGGCATGACCGCCGGCCTGCCGATCCCGCCGGGCTTCAAGATGCCGTTCTAAGGCACGCGCGCCGCACGGCCCGAAGGCTGAGCGGCGTCTTGCGCGCGGCGGTCCGCGAGATCGCCGCGCGCAGGGTCTTTGCCTGCCCGCTGTGCCCGCATTTCCGTTTCACCAGGCTGAATCCGCATGAAACAACCTTCCGCCCTGGCGGCGCTCGTCGAGGCGCTGCGCGTACTGCCCGGCGTCGGGCCGAAGTCGGCGCAGCGCATGGCTTATCACCTGATGCAGCACGACCGCGACGGTGCCGAAAAACTCGGCAAGGCGCTGCTGTTCGCCACCGACCACCTGAAGCATTGCGAGAAGTGCAACACCTTCACCGAAGCTCAGGTCTGCGAAACATGTCTCGATGAAGAGCGCGATCCCACGCTGCTCTGCGTGGTCGAGACGCCCGCCGACCAGATCATGCTCGAACAGACCATGACATGGCGCGGCCTGTATTTCGTGCTGATGGGGCACCTGAGTCCGCTCGACGGTATCGGCCCCAAAGAAATTCATTTCGATCGCCTCGTCAAGCGCGCCTCGGACGGCGTCGTCAAGGAAGTTGTGCTTGCAACCAACTTCACGAACGAAGGCGAAGCCACGGCGCACTATCTTGGCCAGGCGCTCAAGGCGCGCGGCCTCGCGGTGACGCGTCTCGCGCGCGGCGTGCCAGTGGGCGGCGAACTCGAATATGTCGATGCGGGCACCATCGCGCGCGCGATGCTCGACCGGCGTTCGATGTAACGCGCATGTAGCGCGCACGACGAACAAGACACAAAAAACACGACAGGAGACCCATGAGCGCAGATCCTTCCCAGCCATCCGCCGCGAGCGGCGCGAAAGCCGCCGGCACGGGTCCGCTTGCGGGCGTGAAGGTGCTCGAACTCGGCACGCTGATCGCGGGGCCGTTCGCGGCGCGCTTTCTCGGCGAGTTTGGCGCCGAAGTCATCAAGATCGAAGATCCGCGGGGCGGCGATCCGCTGCGCAAATGGCGCAAGCTCTGGCCCGAAGCGGGCGGCACGTCGCTGTGGTGGGCCGTGCAGGCGCGCAATAAAAAATCGGTGACGGTGAATCTCAAGGCCGAAGAGGGCAAGGAGATCGTGCGGCGTCTGGCGAAGGAAGCCGATATCGTCATCGAAAACTTCCGGCCCGGTCTGCTCGAAAAGCTCGGGCTCGGGTATGACGTGCTTTCGAAGGACAACCCCGGCCTCGTGATGGTGCGCCTGTCGGGCTATGGGCAGAGCGGGCCGTATCGCGACCGTCCGGGTTTCGGCGCGATTGCCGAGTCGATGGGCGGCCTGCGTCATATCACCGGCTATCCCGAACTGCCGCCGCCGCGCATCGGCATTTCGATCGGCGATTCGATCGCGGCGCTCCATGGCGTGATCGGCGCGATGATGGCGCTGCATCATCGGAACATGAACGGCGGCAGCGGCCAGATTGTCGATGTCGCGCTCTATGAAGCCGTGTTCAACATGATGGAGAGCGTGGTGCCGGAGTACGGCGTGTACGGCATGGTGCGCGAGCGCACCGGCGCGTCGCTGCCGGGCATCGTGCCGTCGAATACGTATCCGTGCCGCGACGGCAGCATCGTGATCGGCGGCAATAGCGATCCTATTTTCAAGCGCCTGATGACGGCCATCGATCGCGCCGATCTGGCGAACGATCCGGCGCTCGCGCACAACGACGGCCGCGTGCCGCGCACCGCGGAAATCGATGGCGCGATTGCCGCGTGGCTCTCCACGCGCACGATCGACGAAGCGCTCGAGGTGCTCAACGCGGCCGATGTGCCCGCCGGGCGCATCTATAGCGTCGCCGATATGTTCACCGATCCGCAATTTGCCGCGCGTCAGATGATCCAGCAGTTTCGCTGGCAGAAGCCGGGCGAATCGGGAGAGCAGGGTATCGATATCGCGCTGCCCGGCGTCACGCCCAAGCTTTCGGCAACGCCTGGTGATACGCGCTGGCTCGGCCCGGAACTGGGCGAACATACCGACGAAGTCCTGCAATCGCTGGGCTATGACGCCGATCGCATCGCACAGTTGCGCGCGCAACAGATCGTCTAGGCGATCGTTTGGCGGCACGCGCTGCAAACAAGGCAAAAAGGCTCGCACGGAAAACCCTGCGAGCCTTTTTCATTGCGCGTGACCATTTCGCGCCGCGTCGTTCAGGGCTCGATGATGATCTTGCCCGTCACCTTGCGCGAGGCCATATCCTTGAGCGCCTGCGCCGATTCGGCGAGTGTGTAGCGCTTCGAGACATACGGCTTGAGCTTGCCTTCGCCGATCCAGCCCACCATCTGCGCGAACGCCGCCGCATTGTTCTGCGGTTCGCGGCGCGCGTAATCGCCCCAGAACACGCCGACGAGACTCGCGCCCTTGAGCAGCGCGAGATTGAGCGGCAGTTTCGGAATCTCGCCATTGGCGAAGCCGACCACGAGATAACGGCCGCGCCAGCCGATGCTGCGAAACGCCGGTTCCGCATAGATGCCGCCGACCGGATCGTAGATCACATCGGGGCCCTTGCCGTCGGTGAGCGCCTTGATGCTTTCGCGCAGGTCTTCGGTGCTGTAGTTGATGGTGGCGTCCGCGCCGAAGCGGCGGCACACGTCGAGCTTTTCTTCGCTGGACGCGGCGGCGATCACGCGCGCGCCCAGCACCTTGCCGATTTCCACCGCCGCGAGGCCTACGCCACCCGCCGCGCCGAGCACGAGCATGGTTTCGCCGGCCTTGAGTTGCGCGCGATCCACCACGGCGTGATGCGAGGTGCCGTAGGCGAGCGTGAAGGCGGCGGCCGTTGCGAAATCGGCGGAATCGGGCAGCGGCACGCACGCCGCCGCATCCGCAATCGCCTGTTCGGCATAGCCGCCGTTGCCCACATAAGCCACGACGCGCGTGCCCGGCGCGAACTTCACGCCTTCGCCCACGGCGCGCACGATGCCCGCGACTTCGGCGCCCGGCGTGAAGGGCAACTGCGGCTTCATCTGATACTTGTTCTCGATGATAAGGACGTCCGGGAAATTCACGGCGGCCGCCTTCACGTCGATCACCACCTGGCCGGGGCCGGGCACGAGGTCGGGCAGATCTTCGAGCGTGAGCGTGTCGGGCGGCCCGAACTGGTTGCAGCGAATTGCGCGCATCGTGTCTCCTGTCGTTTTACGTCGGTCGTGGATTCGGCTTGAACGGCACAGTGTACGGCAATCTGCCGTTATGCGAACGATCGTGCGTTTATTTTCATCGGCGCGTTGTCTTTATGCGTGTAGGAACAAGCCGCTTGCGCTGTCGTAAAATGCGCCGCCAGCACTAGTGCAGAGGCGCTCTCCCTGTCGTTCGTCTGCCTTCTTTCCTCGGTTACAATCGGCTGATGCGAATACTACTCAGCAACGACGACGGCTATCTCGCGCCCGGCATTGCGGCTCTTTACGAAGCGCTCAAGCCGCTTGGCGAGATCACGGTCATGGCGCCCGAGCAGAACTGCAGCGCCGCTTCGAACTCGCTCACGCTTTCGCGGCCGCTTTCGGTGCTGCGCTCGACGAGCACCGGCTTCTACTACGTCAACGGCACGCCCACGGATTCGGTGCATATCGCGCTCACGGGCATGCTCGACCATCGGCCCGATCTGGTCGTGTCCGGTATCAACAACGGCCAGAACATGGGCGAGGACACGCTGTATTCGGGTACCGTCGCGGCTGCGACTGAAGGCATCATGTTCGGCGTGCCGGCCATCGCGTTTTCGCTGGTCGACAAGGACTGGGTGCACCTCGATTCGGCCGCGCGCGTCGCCGCCGATATCGTCGCGCATTACCTCGCCAATCCGCTGCCGGGCAACCCGTTGCTGAACGTCAATATTCCGAACCTGCCTTACGAGGAGATGGGCGAGTGGCGCGTCACGCGCCTCGGCAAGCGCCATCCTTCGCAGCCGGTGATCCGCCAGACCAATCCGCGCGGCGAACCGATTTACTGGATCGGCCCCTCGGGCAGCGCGCGCGACGCGAGCGAGGGCACGGACTTCCATGCGGTGTCGAACGGCCAGGTGTCGATCACGCCGCTGCAACTCGACCTCACGCATACGCAGATGTTGCCGGCGACGCACGAATGGGTGCGTCAAGGCGGCGGCGATTCATGACGGGCGAGCGCACCAGGCGTTTTCCACTCGGCCTCGCGGACCTCGTGCGCGAGCCGCGTCGTCGCGACGATGTGCGTCCCGGCGAACCGCGCGGTACGCCGTCGGGCAAGCCGGTAGTCAAGCCAGCTTCGAAGCCGATGGCAAAACCGGCCTTGAAGACCGCGCTGAAGGGCACGGCAAATGCTCAGTCGCCTGGCGCGCGTTCGTCCGTTGCGGGTGTGCCGGGCACGGCCGGCGTCGTCAAGGCTGCGAAGGCGCCTGGCATGCCGCATACGGCGGCGTCGCCTGCGCGCAAGTCCGCAGCACCGCGCGCCGATCTTTCCGGCCGCGCCGCCCAAACGTTTTCGCCTGCCGCATCGATCAATCCGGTCAGCAACCGGAACGCGCAAACGCGCGCCGCCGCCGCGCCGCGCGCGGGCGCGCCGGGCGTGGCGCTCAATGGTGCGCTGGCGCTGACTTCGGAACGGGTTCGCGAACGTATGGTCGAACGCCTGCGTGCGAACGGCGTGACCGATCCGCGCGTGCTGCAGGCGCTGGCGAACGTGCCGCGCCACATGTTCGTCGACCCCGGCCTCGCGGCCCAGGCCTACGAAGATGCGGCGTTGCCCATCGGCCACCACCAGACGATTTCAAAGCCTTCGGTGGTCGCCCGCATGCTGGAACTCGCGGGCGCGGGCCGCGAACTGGAACGCGTGCTAGAGATCGGTACGGGCTGCGGCTATCAGGCCGCGGTGCTGAGCCAGATTGCACGCGATGTGTATTCGATTGAACGCATCAAGCCGTTATACGAGCGCGCAAAGACGAACCTGCGGCCGCTGCGCATCCCGAACATCCGCTTGCATTACGGCGACGGACGGCTCGGTATGCCGTCGGCGGCGCCGTTCGACGCAATCGTGATTGCTGCTGCCGGCTTCGAAGTGCCGCAGGCGCTGCTTGAGCAACTCGCCATCGGCGGGCGGCTCGTGGCGCCGGTCGCGGAGCAGGATGAAGCGACCCAGGTGCTCACGCTCGTCGAGCGTACGGGCCCTGCGCAGTGGCGGGAGTCGCGGCTTGATCGCGTTTTCTTTGTCCCCTTAAAATCCGGAGTGATCTGAAACCGATGAGTATGTTGCGCGCGATGCAAAGAAAACGCCTGAATATCGACCTGACCACAGCCCAACGTAGTGCTTCGGTTATCGCGCTCTGTCTGCTGACGGCCTGCGCGACGCGTCTGGATAACGCGCCCGTGGTGGACCGCACCTCGGCGCTCGGCACGGCCGGCGGACAGCCGCCGGTGCCGCTCGGCCCGCCGCCTCCGGGATATTACCGGGTGAAGCCGGGCGATACTCTCTATAGGATTGCGCTCGAAAACGGTCAGAACTATCGCGATATTGCGACGTGGAACAACCTCGCCAATCCGAACCAGATCGAAGTGGATCAGCTGCTGCGCGTCGTGCCGCCGGGCGCGAGCAACGCCGCTGCCTACACGCCGGGCGTCGTCACCGCGCCGGTGCCGGGCATGGCGTCGTCGGGCGCGCAGCCTGGCGCGGCCATGCCGCCGATGATCGGTTCGGGTGTGAACGCGGGTTCCATGCCGCAGGCCGCCGTGCCGCCGCAAGCGAGCGGCAGCGACATGAGCGCTGCGCCCGCCGGCAGCATTGCGTTGGCGTGGCCGGTACGCGGTCCGATGCTCAATGGCTTCGACGACACGAAGAACAAGGGCGTCAATATCGGCGGTGCGCCGGGCGAGGCCGTGAAGGCCGCCGGCGACGGCCGTGTGGTTTATGCCGGAAATGGGCTGCGCGGTTACGGCAATCTCATTATCATCAAGCATGACGCGACGTTTTTGACCGCGTACGCACATAACCGTGCTTTGATGGTAAAAGAGGGAGATGCGGTCACCAAGGGCCAGAAAATCGCCGAAATGGGCAATACTGACTCGGACCGCGTGATGCTGCATTTCGAAGTACGCCGTCAGGGCAAGCCCGTCGACCCACTGAAGTACTTGCCGCCGCAATAAAGCGAGCCGACCATGCCGAAATCGAAGCGCCGCCTGCAGCAATCCGAGTCTGACAGTCAAGCCGCCCAGGTTTCGGTGGAGGACGGCGCTGCGCCCGTCGAGGAGGAAGAGCTCGACGGCGCGCGCGATCAGGACGACCGCGAGGACCGCGACGGCGGATCGGAAGAGGGTGGCGAGCGCGAAGGCGAAGCCGCTGCCGAAGCGCCGTCCGACGCGGACGACTTCCGCGCCATCCTGCAGGCCGAACTCACGGCCGACACCATCCAGCATTATCTGAACCGGATCAGCGTCAAGCCGCTGCTCACCGTCGAGGAAGAGCAGCGCTATTCGCGTCTGGCCAAAGCCGGCGAGTTCGAGGCGCGTCAGGTCATGATCGAGCGCAATTTGCGTCTCGTCGTGTCGATCGCCAAGGGTTATCTGAATCGCGGCGTGCCACTGCTCGATCTGATCGAGGAAGGCAATCTCGGCCTGATGCACGCGATCGAGAAGTTCGATCCTACGCGCGGCTTCCGTTTTTCGACTTACGCGACCTGGTGGATACGTCAGAGTATCGAACGCGCGATCATGAACCAGGCGCGCACGGTGCGCCTGCCGGTGCACGTGATCCGCGAACTCAACCAGGTGCTGCGCGCCAAACGCCATCTGGAAAAGAATTCGCTGAACGCCAATGCGGCTTCCGAGCGCCGCGACGCGAGCATCGACGATATCGCCTATCTCACGGGCAAGACCACCGAGGAAGTCACCGACATCCTCGCGCTCAACGAGCATACGGCCTCGCTCGACGCGCCGCTCGATCTCGACCCGGCGAGCAGCCTGCTCGACCTGTTGTCGGACGATCAAAGCCAGTCGCCGGACGCCGAGGTGCAGCATCGCGAGCTGGAAACGCTCACGCGCGCGTGGCTCGGGCGTCTGTCGGACAAGCATCGTCATGTCATCGAACGGCGCTTTGGCCTGAACCATATCGAACCGGCCACGCTCGAAGAACTGGCCGACGAAATGGGCCTCACCCGCGAGCGCGTGCGGCAGATCCAGCAGGAAGCGCTGGTGCGCCTCAAGCGCTTTTTCGCCTCGAACGGCGTGCGCAAGGACGCCGTTCTCTAATCCATACGCCGGTGACGCCGGCGTTTATCTGAATGACCGTACCTGTACTCGTATTCGACATCGAGACCATTCCCGATGTCGACGGCATTCGCCGTCTCGAAGATCTGCCCGCCACGCTGAGCGACGCCGAAGTGGCCGAACACGCATTCGCCGCGCGCCGCGAGAAAACCGGCAGCGATTTCCTGCCGCATCATCTGCAACGCGTCGCCGCGATTTCCTGCGTGTTTCGCGACGGGCAGGGCTTTCGCGTGCGCTCGCTCGGCACGCCCGAGGACGGCGAGGCGAAGCTGATCGACTCGTTCTATCGCACCATCGAAAAGTACACGCCGCAGCTCGTGTCGTGGAACGGCGGCGGTTTCGATCTGCCGGTGCTGCACTATCGCGCGCTCGTGCACGGCATCCGCGCGGTGCGTTACTGGGATCTGGGCGAGGAAGACCGCGAGTTCAAGTGGAATAACTACATCAGCCGCTATCACTCGCGTCACACCGATCTGATGGACCTGCTGGCGATGTACCAGCCGCGCGCGAGCGCGCCGCTCGATGCGCTCGCGAAGCTGTGCGGTTTTCCGGGCAAGCTCGGCATGGACGGCGGCCAGGTGTGGACGCAGTTCCAGCAGGGCCAGATCGAGGAAATCCGCAACTACTGCGAAACCGACGTGGTCAACACGTATCTGCTCTATTGCCGCTTCCAGAAGATGCGCGGCGGTTTCACCGAGCGCGAATATGACGACGAGATCACCTTCGTGAAGCAGACGCTCGCGGGCGAATCGGCGCCGCACTGGGCCGAATATCTGAAGGCGTTCGCCGACGCGGAATAAGCGCGTTTTCGGGTTGTGTCTGCGTGTGGCGGTTAGCCGAGTTCGAGCACGATCGGCTGATGATCCGAAACCTGCGTCATGACGTCGATTTCGCAGCGCGCGAGCCGGCCGCGCAGGTCTTCGGTGACGAACACAAAGTCGCAGCTTAGCGGCCCGTCAGACCATTGGAGCGTGTCGTAGATGCCCGCCGTGGGTGGCGGCGTCGCGCCGGGCTGCAGCGTCGTCCAGGCGTCGATAAAGGCCGGGCTGCCCGCGAGCGGATCGAGCATGCGCGCATAGGCGGCGCTGCCCCAGGCGCTGTTGAAATCCCCGCAGACAATCGCACTGACCGGCCGCGCGGTGCGCGCGAAGGGACCCGCATCGTTTTCGGCGGGCGCGGGTTGCGCTGCGTGAGCGGCGGCTTCCTGCTGGAGACGCCGCAGTTCGTCCACCTGCGCGAGCCGCTGGCGCTCCGAATAAAACTCCAGATGCGTGACGAGTACGCGCAGTGCGCCGCCCGGCACATCGAGCACCGCTTCGAGCGCGACGCGCTGCATCGACGGAGCAGACGGATCGGCCGGCCAGGGCAGCAGATGACGGAACACTTGCGCGACCGGCAGGCGCGTGGCGAGCGCATTGCCGAACTGGCGGCGCGCGCTGCGCTTGCCATCGCTTGCGGCCGGCAAATCTGTGCCGATTGCTTCGATGACCGTGAAACCCGGCAGCAGGGCGGACAGTTCGGCGAACTGGTTGTCACCCGGGCCGCCCGGCAGCGAATGAAAGCCCCGCGTGATTTCCTGCAGGCACAGCACGTCGAAATCGGCGAGACGCTGCGCTTCGCGCACGGTGCGCGCGAGATCCACGATGCCGTTCGCATCGCGGCCCCACTGAACATTCCAGCTAACGAGTTTCATGGCGGTCCGTCGCAAACAGGTAGCGCGCGGCGGACGGCCGGAAGGTGGGATCGGCTTATCGGCGCGTCGTCGCGTAGTCCGATGCACTATAGGTTATGCCGCGGCTGTCGGAGCCGCGCGTGACTTCGAGATTGCAGGTGCCACGTTCGGCGGCGGCGACGGCCTGATTGCGGAAGTAGACCGCGAAAAGCACATCGCCGTATTTGCCGAGCGCATACTGGTAGCACTCGTTGCCATTGGCGCCACGCACGCGGTCCGGCGGCCCAATGCGGGCAATGACGTCGTTCTGCGCCATGCCGCGCGTCACGCGGGCCATGGAGACTTCGGGCGCCGGCGTGGGCGAAGACATACAGGCGCTCAGGCCCAGGGCCGCCGACAGGAGCGCGGCGCTAACGACTTTGTTCATGCTGTTTCCCGGATTCGTGATGAAGGGCTTACCTGTACGCGAGCGGCTGGACGATGCCAATCGGACGGTTCCCAAAACCACTACCAGGGATTCCGAAACGTTAAAGCGTCGTAAATCAAGCGCGGGATGTGCGGTTGGGTTCAGTCGAACACCAGCCGTACAACGAGGTAAAGAAGTCCGATCATCAATATCGGGCTGCCGATCAGTGCGGCAGCGACGATATACGACTGGCGCCGGGCGGCGCGGTCGCGCGGTAGCGCTTCGAGAAGCGGCGCAAGAAAGACCACGGCGACGCACAGCGCGCCGAGGGCGATCACAAAGCCGGTAGTGGAAAAAAGCGTGTCCATGATGTCGGGTTCCTGGCGGCGGCCGAACTGGGCACGTCGCGAAACACATCGTACTGTCGGACGGCGTCGATGTAGATCGGAATCTTCCGAAAGCGCGACAGCGTGTTGGCGATCGGCGTTCTCGCAACATGCGCAAGTGCGCGCGGGGAAGTGTGCGCCGAATCGACTACAATCTCGCCTTCGTTTAAAAAATCCACCCCCCACTGTCTGTCAGGAATCCGCTGGTGTCCCAAGCTGCCCCCGACCCTCAAGCCGACGCCGAGCGCGCCGAAATTGGCCGTGCCGAAGCCGGCCGCGCCGATGCTGGCCGCGCCGAAAACGTTGCGGCCCTGCCCACGCCCGCCAAAAAGCGCAGCAAGCGCGAGCGCCGCGCCGAAAAGCGCGCCGCTGTCGAGGCATCGGTTGCTCATGCCCCGATTCTCGAAATCGAATCGCTCGATATGGAGGCGCGCGGCGTCGGCCGTACTGTCACCGAAACGGGCGAACCGGGCAAGGTGATCTTCGTCGAGGGCGCGCTGCCGGGCGAGCGCGTCACCTATTCGAGCTATCGCAAGAAGCCGACCTTCGAGCAGGCCCAGGTCGTCAGCGTGCTGCGCGAAAGCGCGATCCGCACCAAGCCGCAATGCCAGTTTTTCGGCACCTGCGGCGGCTGCTCGATGCAGCATCTGGACGTGCGTGCGCAGATCGCCGTCAAGCAACGTGTGCTCGAAGACAATCTTTCGCATATCTCGAAGGTACGTTCGGAAACGATGTTCCGGCCGATCCACGGACCGTCCTGGGGCTATCGCTATCGCGCGCGCCTGACCGTGCGCAATGTGCCGAAGAAGGGCGGCGTGCTCGTGGGTTTCCACGAGCGCAAGAGCAGCTATGTGGCCGATATGACGAGCTGCGAAGTGCTGCCGCCCAATGTGTCGGCGATGCTGGTGCCGCTGCGCGAGCTGGTGGGCGCGCTGTCGATCAGCGATCGCATGCCGCAGATCGAGCTGGCTGTCGGTTCGAGCGTCACGGCGCTGGTGCTGCGTATTCTCGAGCCGCTGACCGCCGCGGACGAAGATCTGCTGCGCGCCTTCGCGGATCAGCACAACGTACAGTTCTGGCTGCAGCCCAAGGGGCCGGATTCGGTGTTCCCGTTCTATCCGCTCGACAAGCCGCTCGACTACACGCTGCCGGAATTCGACATCCGCATGCCGTTCAAGCCGACCGACTTCACCCAGGTCAATCACCAGATCAACCGGGTGCTCGTGGGCCGTGCGCTGCGTCTGCTCGCGCCGGAAGCGGGCGATCGCGTGCTCGACCTGTTCTGCGGCATCGGCAACTTCACGCTGCCGCTCGCGCGCCTGTCGCGCGAAGTGGTGGGCATCGAGGGCAGCGAACAGCTGACGACGCGGGCGCTCGAAAACGCGCGCGCCAATGGCGTGGACGGTCATACGTCGTTCGCCTGCCGCAATCTGTTCGAAGTCACCGCCGACGATATCCGCGCGCTCGGTCATTTCGACAAGTACCTGATCGACCCGCCGCGCGAAGGCGCGTTCGCCGTGTCGCAGGCGCTGGCCGAAATCGCGAAGAGCGGCGATGGTCCGCTGCCCAAGCGCATCGTGTATGTCTCGTGCAGCCCGGGTACGCTGGCGCGCGACGCTGGTGTGCTGGTCAACGAAGCGGGTTATCGCCTCAAGGGCGCGGGCGTGGTCAACATGTTCCCGCATACCTCGCACGTCGAGTCGATCGCGCTGTTCGAACGCGACTGAGGCGTAACTGAGACGCCCCCAGGCACGACTGCCCGACGCTTCAGCGCCGGGTAGCCTGAAATACGCCGTAACGACGACATAAAAAAACGCCACGGAAATTATTCCGTGGCGTTTTGTTTTTGACCGCTTTTTGACGGCATTGAGCGCCCGCTGGACGCTCAATCCGGCATTACCAGATCTGCCACCAGGACTTTTCTTCCTTGCCCGGGCGTGCGTGACCCGTGATGTACGGGCTGTCCGGGAAGGTCGCAGCCAGCACGCGACGGGTGTCGTCGGCGAGTTGCGGCTGGTTCAGCTTCTGGTACGACAGGATCATGATGTGCAGCGCGTCTTCGATCGCCGGAGCGCTCTTGTACTCGGTGATCGCGAGCTGCGCGCGGTTGATGGCCGCCACGTAGGCGCCGCGACGATAGTAGTAATCGGCAGCGTGCACTTCGTGCGAAGCCAGCGCATTGACGATGTAGCGCATACGCTGTGCGGCGTCCGGCGCGTACTTGCTCTGCGGCGACTTGTCGACCACGACCTTGAACGCGTCATACGACTCGCGCAGGGACTTCGGATCGCGCTCGCTCATGTCCTGGCCCGAGAAGCGGCCGAACAGACCCAGATCGTCGTTGAAGTGGATCATGCCCTTGAGGTAGTACGCGTAGGCGATGTCCGGGTGATCCGGGTGCAGCTGGATGAAGCGATTGATCGCCTGGTCGGCGGCATCGTTCTCGTTGTCCTTCCAGTCGCAGTAGGCGACGTTGATCTGCGCCTGTTGTGCGAAGTGGCCGAACGGGTCGCGACCTTCGAGCTGTTCGAAGTATTTCGCGCACTTACCCCAATCGCCACCGGAGAGCGCGTCCTGAGCCTCCGTATATAATTTGTTGTTGTTCCACGTTGCCGTTTCGTCGGTCTTTTCCGGCAGGCCGTGGCAGGCAGCCACTAGCGTGAGCGCCGCGCCGCAAGTAGCAATGCGAATGACGTTGCCGATCTTGCCGAGCGTGTGCATTTGCGCTGCGCGCGTTGCGGTTCGGGCCACTGCATATTGGGCCGGTTTCGTAATCGTGTTCAAGGCTCGCATTTATCCCAGTCCAGCTTCAGGTCCACAGGTGACCCAGACTCAATGACCCGTTCAGTTATTCCGGGGGCCGGCGCTCCCGGCGCCCAAAACAGCATCAGCGATTATAGCCTGGGCGATGTGCCCGATGACGCAGCAGCCAATGAGGCGCTTGACGACGACCTTACCGGCGCTGACTTTGTCCCCATCGCAGGCGGTGCGCCGCGCACCCGTGTCGCGCGCGAAGACCAGGAAGCACGCCGCGCCGAAGTGCCCGACGAGCTTGCCGGCGAGCGTCTCGACAAGGTGCTCGCCAGGGTCTTTCCCGAATTTTCTCGTAACCGCCTGCAAGGCTGGATCGAGGCGCAGCGCGTGCACGTCGACGGCAAGCCCGCCAAGGTGCGCCAGCCGGTGCCGCTGGGCGCCGTGATCGAACTCGTGCCCGATCTGCTGCCCGAGCAGCTGGCGTTCACGCCCGAGCCGGTGCCGCTCGACATCATCTACGAAGACGAGGCGATCCTCGTCATCAACAAGCCCGCCGGAATGGTCGTGCATCCGGCCGCCGGCAACTGGAGCGGCACGATCCTCAACGGTCTGCTGCACCGCTACGGCGAAGCGGCCGCCGGCCTGCCGCGCGCGGGCATCGTGCACCGGCTCGACAAGGAAACTTCCGGCCTGATGGTGGTGGCACGTACGCTCGAAGCGCAGACCGATCTCGTGCGCCAGTTGCAGGCGCGCACGGTCAAGCGCCGCTATCTCGCGCTGGTGTGGGGCAATATGCCCGACGAAGGCACGATCGACGCGCCGATCGGCCGCGATCCGCGCGACCGCGTGCGCATGGCCGTGGTGAGCGGTGCGTCGGGCAAACCGGCGCGCACGCATTACCGCCGTATCGACAAGACGATGTGGCACAACCAGCCGATCAGCGCGATTCACTGCGATCTCGAAACCGGCCGCACGCACCAGATTCGCGTGCATTGCGCGCATATCCGCCATCCGCTGCTGGGCGACCCGGTCTATGGACACGCGCGCGGCAAGCGCTCGGTGGCGGCGCTGCCCGGAGATTTCGCGCGCCAGGCGCTGCATGCGTGGCGTCTTGGCCTGATCCACCCGGTCACGGGCCGCCCGATGCAATGGCGCGCCGAAGTGCCGGACGACATGGATGCGCTGATCGAGGCGCTCGGTTTCGGCAAGGAGAACGAGGAGGATTTCGCCTTCGACGAGATGTTCGACAGCGCGTACACCGACGAAGGCTACGTGATCGGCAGCGATGAAGGCGATTACGCCGACGACGAAGACGACGATCAGGACGAGCACGACGGCGATCACGAAGACGACGAGGACAAGCCTGCATGACGACCTGCCCGCAACTGACTTCCGCCGATCTGCTGCACCCCGAATGGGACGTTGCGCCGCGCGTGCGCGCGATCGTGACGACGCGCAACGGCGGTGTGAGCGTGGGCCCGTTCGGCCGCTGGCAGGCCGCCGGGAACGGTGAGGGCGGCGGCGAGTTGCCGTGCGGTCTGAATCTGGGCCGCTCGTCGGGCGACGATCTCGACCATGTCGAGGCCAATCGCGCGCGTCTGCTGGACTACGCGGGCGTGCCGGCCGCGTGGCTCAAGCAGATCCACGGCCCGATCGTGGTGGATGCCGTGCAGGCGCTCGCAGCGGCGCGCACGGGCACGCCGCTCGAAGCCGACGCGAGCGTGACCGATCAGCCCGGCATCGCCTGCACGGTGATGGTCGCCGACTGCATGCCGGTGCTGATCTGCGACGGCGCGGGCCGGGCGGTCGGTGCCGCGCACGCGGGCTGGCGTGGTCTCGCCGCAGGCGTGATCGAGAAGACCGCGCAGCGCGTTGCTGCGCTCGCGGGATGCGCCACGAGCGAATTGCACGCGTATCTCGGACCGGCCATCGGCCCGACGGCTTTCGAAGTGGGGACAGACGTGCGTGACGCGTTCATGACTCACGCGGCGGCTGTCGGTGGCGCACAACGCGCCGCAACCGATGCCGCCTTCGTGCCGCGCCCCGAAGCGGCCGGCAAATATCTCGCCGATCTCGGTGCGCTCGCGCGTCTGCGTCTGGGCGAACTGGGCGTTACCCGCATCAGCGGCGGCGGCATGTGCACCTATACCGATCGCGAACGCTTTTATTCGTATCGCCGCGAACCCGTGACCGGCCGCCTGGCTGCGCTCATCTGGCTCGAACCCTGAGCGTTTCGCGGACGCTGTTCGCTGCGGGGCACACGCCTCCAGGCCGTCCGATCGCCGTGTTTTTGCTGCGCCGCACCGTGGGCTGCAAAGTACGGCCGCTCATGCGCCGTGAATCGATTCGGCGCGCTCCTCATTGCACTGCAAGCACTTGCGCGCATGGCGGTTTTTCCGCCGTGCGTCGCTTGCCTGCGCACACCTCTGTGACATGAGTCAGCGCGCATCGGGAAAACGATAATAAAAAAAATATCGCAGTGCGGCAAAATCGGGCACAAGCATTGACACGCTTTGCAGTGGGGAGCAAGAATGTCCTTTCACCTACGGGACAGGACGCACCGGGCGCAAGGCAGTGGCGCGCCAAGCGCGTTCCACCTGCCTCTCAACCAGTCCCTCGGGACACATCGGTAAAAAGCAGGCATGACGGCATCTCAACGCTCTACGACAGCCCCAGGTGCGGGCGCTTCAACCGACGGTGCACAGTCTTTCATTCCGAATTTCACGCCGGACGCCGCCGGCATGCAGCAAATGCTCGATGCGTGGACGCAGGCCTGGCGTAATGCCATGAATGCTGCGCAACAAACGGGCGCGCAGCAGTGGGGCCAGGCAACCGGGCAACCGGGCGCGTTCTGGCCTGGCATGCCGGCCATGAACGGCGCGGCGAATCCTGCCGAAGCCGTTCAGGCTGCGCAGGCTGCATTCGGTGCCGCGATGAATCCGGCGGCGATGCAATCGGCGCTCGGTCAGTTCGGCAATCTCGGTCAACTCGGCAATTTCGCCCATCTCGGCGGCGGCATGGACGCGTTCAAGGTGCCCAGCGCTTCCATCGAGCCGGGCCGGCTCCAGCATCTGCAAGCCGAATATTCGCGCGATGCCATGGAACTGCTGCGCGAAGCGTCGGCCGCGCAGCCCAAATCGCCCGAACTCAAGGATCGCCGCTTCAGCTCGGATGCGTGGAAAGCCACGCCAGCCTACGCCTTCACGGCGGCCTGGTATCTGTTGAACGCGCGCTATCTGCACGAGATGGTCGATGCCATCGACACCGATCCGAAAACGCGCGAGCGTATCCGTTTCGCCGTGCAGCAGTGGACGGCGGCGGCTTCGCCCAGCAACTTCCTCGCGCTGAACCCCGACGCGCAGAGCGCCTTGCTCGAAAGCCACGGCGAAAGCCTGCGCCAGGGCGTGATGAACCTGCTCGGCGACATGTCGCGCGGCAAGATCTCGCAAACCGACGAATCGCGTTTCGTCGTGGGCCGCAATCTGGCGACCACCGAAGGCTCGGTGGTATTCGAGAACGAACTGTTCCAGCTGATCCAGTACAAGCCGCGCACGGCGACCGTGCGCGAGCGTCCGCTGCTGATCGTGCCGCCCTGCATCAACAAGTTCTACATCCTCGACCTGCAGCCCGAGAATTCGCTCGTCGCTTACGCGCTGGAGCAGGGCCAGCAGGTGTTCCTCGTCTCCTGGCATAACGGCGATGCGTCGATTGCCGACAAATCCTGGGACGATTACATCGAAGACGGCGTGCTGCGCGCGATCGACACCACGCGCAGCATCAGCGGGCGCGAGCAGATCAATACGCTCGGCTTCTGCGTGGGCGGTACGCTGCTGGCCACGGCGCTGTCGGTGGCGGCGGCGCGCGGCGAGCACCCGGTTGCATCGATGACGCTGCTCACGGCAATGCTCGATTTTTCCGATACGGGCGTGCTCGACGTGTTCGTCGACGAGGCGCACGTGCAGATGCGCGAGCAGACCATCGGCGGCAAGAATGGCGGCACGCCGGGCCTGATGCGTGGCATGGAGTTCGCCAACACCTTCTCGTTCCTGCGTCCGAACGATCTGGTCTGGAACTACGTCGTCGACAATTACCTCAAGGGCCGCACGCCCGCCGCGTTCGATCTGCTCTACTGGAACAGCGACTCGACGAGCCTGCCGGGCCCGATGTATGCGTGGTATCTGCGCAATACGTATCTGGAAAACAAGCTGCGCGAGCCGGGCGCGCTGACCGTGTGCGGCGAGGAAGTCGATCTTTCGCGTATCGACGTGCCGACGTTCATCTACGGCTCGCGTGAAGACCATATCGTGCCGTGGCGCACGGCGTATGCGTCGGTGCCGCTGCTGTCGGGGCCGCTGAAGTTCGTGCTGGGCGCGTCGGGCCATATTGCCGGCGTGATCAATCCGGCGTCGAAGAACAAGCGCAGCCACTGGACCTTCGATACCGAAGCGAAACATCTGCCCGAGGAAGCCGACGACTGGTTCGACGCCGCCGAGGAAAAGCCGGGCAGCTGGTGGCCGACGTGGGCCGAATGGCTCGATCAGTTCGGTGGCAAGAAGGTCAAGCCGCGCGCTCAGGCGGGTTCGGCGGAATTCCCCGAAATCGAGCCTGCGCCGGGACGTTACGTGCAGCAGCGCGAGTGACGGCGGCTACGCACATCGAAGTGAAAAGCGCAGCAACAGGTTTGGGTTTTTAACTTGACGGGCAAGCATCTCTTGCGACTTCGCGCAGCCCGGAGGAACA
>NZ_CAJMZG010000012.1:0-244502 GCF_905220255.1 Paraburkholderia sp. J69-1
TGGAAAAAGCATGCAGGTGCAGGCACCTAAGCCCGCACAAAAAAGCCGTCCCACAGGGACGGCTTTTTGCATTCAAACGCCGCAAAAACTCACTTTTGCGCGAGAAACTTCGTCGCCAGTTGCACCCAGTACGACGAACCCACCGGCAGCAGCTGATCGTTGAAGTCATAACTGGCGTTGTGCAGCATGCACGGACCGGCGCCATGACCGGCGTCGCGATGTCCACCGTCGCCGTTACCAAGAAACGCATAGCAGCCGGGCTTTTCCAGCAACATGAACGAAAAATCCTCGGCGCCCATGGTCGGCTCGACGTGGTCATCGACGTGATCGGCGCCCACGACTTCCCGCATCACTTCCGCAGCAAACTGCGTTTCCGCGCTGCTATTCACCGTCGGCGGATAATTGCGCAGGAAACTCACCTCGACGGCACATTCATACGCTTCAGCCGTGCTCTCGGCGATCTTGCGTAGACGCGCCTCAATCAGATCGAGCGTTTCCGTCGTGAAAGTGCGCACCGTACCGGCCAGCCATGCGGTGTTCGGCACGACATTCACGGCATCGCCCGCGTGAATCTGTGTGATCGACAGCACCGCGGTATCGAGCGGCTTCTTGTTGCGCGTGATGATTCCCTGCAGACCATTCGCGATCTGCACCGCCGTAAATACCGGATCGCGCCCGTTATGCGGCAGCGCGGCGTGCGAGCCCACGCCGCTGATATCGATACGAAATTCATTGCTCGACGCCATGATCGGCCCTTCGGTCACGCCGAAGAAACCGGCCGGCATCCCCGGCCAGTTATGAATGCCGAACACCGCATCGACAGGAAAACGCTCGAACAAACCCTCTTCGATCATCGCTCTCGCGCCTGCGCCGCCTTCCTCCGCCGGCTGGAAAATGAAGACGATGGTGCCGTCGAACTGCCCGTGTTGCGCAAGATACTGCGCAGCGCCCAGCAGCATTGCCGTATGGCCATCGTGACCGCACGCGTGCATCTTGCCGTCGTTGTGCGAGCGATGATCGAAGGTGTTCAGTTCCTGAATCGGCAGCGCATCCATATCGGCGCGCAAACCGATCGAACGAGTGCCGTTGCCGCGTTTGAGCACGCCCACAACGCCCGTTTTGCCCAGGCCCCGATGCACCTCGATGCCCCATCCGGCGAGCGTAGTCGCAACAAGTTCGGCGGTGCGGGTCTCTTCGTAACGCAGTTCGGGGTGAGCGTGGATCGTTCGTCGTAGGCCCTGGATTTCGCCCTGGGCGGCCTGGATTTCCGGGATCAGTTTCATGGCTGACTCGTGGCAAAGCTCGGATTACGAGCTAGGAATGTGAGCGCCCGTCCTTCGATGATGGCGGGCGTGATCGAGTCATTTTACGCCCAAGCCTTTTTTTCGAGGCAAGCACCTGGACGGGCGGCGGCGCAGCGCGCCGGACATAATAAAATCACGCCATCGATAGCCCCTTGCGACACACATCCATGAACGCCCGAGCTGAATTTGCCCGCGCAGTCTGTCCCCATGACTGCCCCGACACCTGCGCCATGCGCGTCACCGTCGAAAACGGCCGGGCGATCAAGGTGAGCGGCGACCCCGAGCATCCGCCGACCCAAGGCGTGCTCTGCACGAAGGTCACCCGTTACGCCGAACGCGTGCACCATCCGAAGCGCCTGACGCAGCCGATGAAGCGCGTCGGCCGCAAGGGAGAAGGGCGTTTCGAGCCGATCAGCTGGGACGAAGCTTGCGAAATCGCCGCCACGCGTCTGGGCGAAATTGCGCAGCGCGCGCCCGAAGCGATCCTGCCGTATAGCTATGCGGGCACGATGGGGCTCGTGCAGGGCGACAGCATCGCTCAGCGCTTCTTCCACAAGCTCGGCGCCTCGCGTCTCGATCGCACGATCTGTGCGGCGGCGGGCGCAGCGGGCCTGCGTTACACCTATGGCGCGGGCCTCGGCATGCTCACCGAGCATTTCGCCGAAAGCGAAGTGATCCTGATCTGGGGCGCGAATCCGATCGCCTCGAATCTGCATTTCTGGACGCGTGCGCAGGAAGCCAAGCGCAATGGCGCGAAGCTGATCGCCATCGATCCGTATCGCTCGCTCACGGCCGAAAAATGCCATCAGCACATCGCGCCGAAGCCCGGCACCGACGGCGCGCTCGCGCTCGGCATGATGCACGTGCTGATCACCGAAGACCGCCTCGATCACGACTACATCGCGGCCTACACGCACGGCTACGAGCAACTGAAGGCGCGTGCGCTGACTTACACGCCTGCGCGCGTGGCGCAGATCTGCGGTATCGACGAACAGACCATCATCGAGCTCGCGCGTCTCTACGCGTCCACGCGCAAGGCGGCGATTCGCATGAACTACGGTTTGCAGCGCGTGCGCGGCGGCGGCAACGCCGTGCGCGCGATTGCCTGCCTGCCCGCGCTGACGGGCGCATGGCGCGATCGTGCGGGCGGCGTGCTGCTGTCGTCGTCGGGTTGGGCGCCGGTCGATGCGAACGCGCTGCAGCGTCCCGATCTGATCCCTGGCTGGCCTAAGCATCAGCCGCGCGTCGTCAACATGAACCAGATCGGCGATGCGCTCACGCACGCGGGCGACGCGCAGTTCGGTCCGAAGATCGAAGCGGTCGTCGTCTACAACTCGAACCCGGTTGCGGTTGCGCCGGATTCGGCCAAGGTCGCGGCGGGCTTCGCGCGCGAGGATCTCTTCACGATCGTGCTGGAGCAGTTCCAGACCGATACCGCCGATTACGCCGATCTGCTGCTGCCTGCCACGACGCAACTCGAGCATCTGGACGTCCACAAGTCCTACGGCCACACGCACGTGATGGCGAATCTGCCCGCCATCGCGCCGGTTGGCGAAGCGCGTCCGAACACGGAAATCTTCCGCTCGATCGCCCGCGCGATGCAGCTCACCGAACCGGCGCTGTTCGACAGCGACGAAGAAGTGGCGGCGAGCGCCTTCGACTGGAGCGACCCGGCGTTCAACGGCGCCGGCTGGTCGACGCTCAAGGAGAATGCGTGGATCAAGCTCGATATCGCCGACGCGCCGTTCGCCAACGGCGGCTTTCGCACGCCCACGGGCAAGTGCGAGTTCTACAGCGAAGCGCTCGCGCAGGCCGGCATGGACCCGCTGCCGGACTATCTGCCGCCGTATGAATCGGCCGATCACGCGCCCGAACTCGCCGCGCGTTATCCGCTCGCGATGATCTCGCCGCCCGCGCGCAACTTCCTCAACAGCACCTTCGTGAACGTCGAAAGCCTGCGCGCGACCGAAGGCGAGCCGCACGTCGATCTCAATCCCGCCGATGCCGCGACCCGCAATATCGCCGATGGCGACCAGGTACGCATCTTCAACGATCGCGGCTCGATGAGCGCGCGTGCGCGCGTTTCCGAACGTGCGCGCGAAGGCCTCGTCGTGGGTCTGTCGATCTGGTGGAAAAAGCTCGCGCCGGACGGCCGCAACGCCAACGAAGTGACGAGCCAGGCCCTCACCGACCTCGGCGGATCGGCGACTTTCTACGATTGCCTCGTCGAAGTCGAACGCACGTAAACCCCTAATCCAGCACGCAAAAAGCGGCCCCTGCGCATTTCGAGGGGCCTTTCTAACTCGCTGATTCGCGGCAAGAAAAGCGCAGAGCGCATGCTACGATCGGCGTTTTAGCACGACCATTCGAAAATACCTGAGGAGGAGACGCCGCATGGAAAAAGTCTGGCTGAAATCGTACCCGCCTGGCGTTCCCGCGGAAATCGACGCGAGCCAATACGCGTCCATCACGGCGCTGCTCACCGAGAGTTTCAGCGCGAACCGGTCGAAGCCCGCTTTCGCCTGTATGGGCAAGGCCATCACTTACGGTCAGCTCGACGAACTTTCGAAGCGCCTCGCCGCGTGGTTCCAGTCGCGCGGCATCGAGCGCGGTGCGCGCATCGCCGTGATGATGCCGAACGTGCTGCAGTATCCGGTCGCGCTGGCTGCGATCCTGCGCGCGGGCTACGTGGTCGTGAACGTGAATCCGCTCTATACGCCGCGCGAACTCGAGCATCAGCTCAAGGACAGCGGCGCCGAAGCGATCATCATCCTGGAAAACTTCGCCAACACGCTGCAAGCCGTGATCGCGCAGACGCGCGTGAAGCATGTGGTCGTCGCGTCGATGGGCGATTTGCTGGGCGCAGCGAAGGGTTTCATCGTCAACTTCGTCGTGCGCAACGTGAAGAAGATGGTGCCCGAGTGGAGCCTGCCGGGTCACGTGCGATTCAACGATGCAGTCGCCGCTGGCGCCCGCACGAGCTTCAAGCCCGTCGAGCAGACGCCCGACGATGTCGCCTTCCTCCAGTACACGGGCGGCACGACCGGCGTGTCGAAGGGCGCGACGCTGCTGCATCGCAATCTCATCGCCAACGTGCTGCAATCGGCGGCCTGGACCGAGCCTGCGCTGGCGCGTCTGCCGGCCGGCACGCAGCCGGTGACGGTCGCGGCCTTGCCGCTTTATCACGTGTTTGCGCTCACGGTCTGCGGTCTGCTGACGATGCGCACGGGCGGCCTCGCGGTGCTGATTCCGAATCCGCGCGATATCGCCGGCATGATCAAGGAACTGCACGGTTACTCGATCACGACGTTCCCGGCCGTCAACACGCTCTACAACGCGATCCTCAATCACCCGGATTTCGACAAGCTCGACTTCTCGCATCTGCTGGTCGCCAACGGCGGCGGCATGGCGGTGCAGGAAGCCGTGGCGAAGCGCTGGTACGAGCGCACGCAGACGCCGATCGTCGAAGGCTACGGCCTTTCCGAGACCTCGCCGAGCGTGACCTGCAACCCGACCACGGCGACCGAATACACGGGCACGATCGGCCTGCCGCTGCCGTCCACCGAGATTTCGATTCGCGACGATAGCGGCAACGAACTGCCGATCGGCGAAGCGGGTGAGATCTGCATTCGCGGTCCGCAGGTGATGGCGGGTTACTGGCAGCGTCCGGAAGAAACGGCGAAGGTCATGACCGCCGATGGCTTCTTCAAATCGGGCGATGTCGGCGTGATGAACACGCGCGGTTACGTGAAGCTCGTGGATCGCAAGAAGGACATGATTCTGGTCTCGGGTTTCAACGTTTATCCGAACGAAGTCGAGGACGTGGTCGCCAAGCTGCCCGGCGTGTTCGAAGTGGCCGCGGTGGGGGTGCCCGACCAGCATTCGGGCGAGGCGGTGAAGCTCTACATCGTCAGGAAAGACCCGGCGCTCACCGACAAGGATGTGTTCGAATACTGCAAGACGCAGCTCACTGGCTACAAGCGCCCGAAGCTGATCGAATTCCGTAACGATCTGCCGAAGAGCAATGTCGGCAAGATCTTGCGGCGCGAACTGCGCGAGAGCCGCGCATAAGCGCACAGTCTGACGCGACAAGCGAAACAGGCCTGCCCGCAAGGGCGGGCCTTTCTTTTTTGCGCCGCGCCTGAATGAGGCACGCACACCACGGCGCAAAGAAAAAGGGCGCCCGAAGGCGCCCTTGAGACTGAAACGGCTGTTTTTCTTAGAACTTGTGACGGATGCCGACGCGCGCCGTGAACTGGTTCTGGCTCGACGAAGCGGTCAGGTTGTTGATATTTGCCGTGGCTGCAACGGTCTCGCCAGCGGCGTTGATCGTGTCGCCCAGTGCGTGCTGGTACACGCCCGTCACGTAGATGTCGGTGCGCTTGGACAGGAAGTAGTCCACGCCCACTGCGCCCTGGTGATACTGGGCGCGCGAGCCGCCGTTGATCGACACGCCGCGCGTGTAGTCGTAGGCTGCGCCGACCAGCAGAGCCGGGGTCAGCTGATACTTGAAGTTGAGTTCGGCGTTGTTGAACGTTGCCGACTGGCCCTTGTAGGCGGCGAGCGCGTAGGTCGAGCCGAGGTTCGCGAAGCGGATGTTCGAGTACGTGATACCGAACGTGGCTGCGCCGAACGTGTAGGCGCCGCCCGCACCGATCACCTGGTACGTATTGGCCGACGCGAAGCCCGAGTAGACCGACGACGTCACGGCTGCGTTAGCCGCTGCGGCCGTACCACCGTTGTTGAACAGGCCGCCCGATGCTGCCGGCGTGCGTGCATTCAGGTAACCGACACCGAGGGACAGCGGGCCGTTGTTGTAGCCTGCGCCCAGCGACCAGATCTGGTTGTGCGAGAAGTCGCCAGCCGTGTTGCCGAAGCTGTACGTGCCGCCGAAGGTCAGGCCAGCGTAGTTGGCGCTGGTGAACTTGACCGTGTTGTTCGTACGGTACGCGTTGTTGAAGTTGTCGATATCGCCCGGGTGAGCAGCGATGTAGCCGCCCCACTGGTCGCCGGCTTCGAGCGGACCAACGTAGTCGACCACGGAGTCGTACTGGCGACCCAGCGTGACCGAGCCGAATTGCGCGCTGTTCAGGCCCACATAAGCCTGACGACCGAACAGGAGACCGCCCTGGCCAGACTTGCCGTTGTTCACGTCAAAGCCGCTTTCGAGCACGAAGATCGCCTTGAGGCCGCCGCCCAGGTCTTCCGCACCGCGCAGGCCCCAACGGCTGCCTTGCAGGACGCCGCTCGACAGGTTGTACAGGTGCTTGCCACCTGCATTGGTGTTGATGTTGAAACCTTCGTCGATGATGCCGTACAGCGTGACGCTGCTCTGAGCGTGGGCGACGCCCGCGAACGCACCCAGCGCGGCGAGCGCGAGAAGCGACTTCTTCATTGATGGATCTCCAGTGTTTGACTGCTTTTATGCGTCTTTTTAACAAGGCCTGTTTATTTGTCTTGCGGTGGCCCTGATGTCTAACTTCGCGAGAAGTTGAGACGTAATGTAACCAAAAGGGTTAGGGGGGACAAAGGAAAAGCCTGGCGCACGTAAGTACCTGTTTCGTTTACACAACATGGTCTAGAATATGCGCCTGGATATCGGCGCTGCCCCTGATTGACGGGCCTGCCAGTGTTCCTGTAGCGACTTTGAACGGCCGGTCGGTCGGTGTTTGAGCCGCTCTTTTGATGGTCTGTTTTGCCGTGGTTCCGGAGGGAGGTTGGATGACGTTTGACGATTTGATTACCGAATTCGATCGAGGCTTGCGCTCGATCACGGGTGTGTCGCGCATGTCGCGTCCCATGCCGCAACCTTCTCCCGACGCCACGGCCGCGCAGTTCGCGACCGCCGAGGCCGCGGTGGCCACGGGCGGCGCTGTCGCGGCGTCGATGCCCGGCGAGTTGACGCCCGCCGAACGCACGCATGCCGCCGGCCTCATGCGTGTGAATCACGTTGGCGAAGTGTGCGCGCAGGCGCTTTATCAGGCGCAGAAACTCGCGACCCGTTCGCCCACGCTCAAGGCGGCATTCGAGCAGGCCGCGCGCGAGGAAGAAGACCATCTCGCCTGGACCGCGCGCCGCCTCGAAGCGCTCGATTCGCGTCCCAGTCTGCTCAATCCGCTCTGGTACGCCGGCGCGCTTGCGATCGGTCTGGCAGCAGGACGTCTGGGCGACAAGGTGAGCCTGGGCTTCATGGCCGAAACCGAGCGCCAGGTCGAGCATCACCTCGACAGCCACCTCGATGCGCTGCCGCCCGCCGACCTCGAATCGCGCGCGATCGTCGAGCAGATGCGTACCGACGAAATCGCCCACGCGAAGTCGGCAACGGATCTGGGCGGTATCGAATTGCCCTTGCCGTTGCGCTCGCTCATGCGCACTGCATCGAAGGTCATGACGCGCACGGCTTACTATATTTAAGCCGTACTTTGAGATGTTCATGCGGACCGGTATGCTTCGCCGGTCCGCTTTCTCCATGTCACTGAAAGCGCCTTTCAGAGCTTTCAGTCGTCCGGTTTAATCCCCGCCAAGTCCCCGCACCATCGCGGTTTTACCCGCGCTTTTCACGTATCACCTTCATAACCTGCGTTAGCTCATTCATTCATAACGATTTTTGGTTTTAACGTCGACTTGAACGGGTGCCGCTAAGTCCTTGTTCTATCGGATAAATTTCGTCAAAAATCGTGCCCCCCACCTTGACCCTCGAAAGGCCTTCCTCTAAAGTGGGAGACAGTGTGAGAAAGTGTATTTTTGTGTGATTTGAGAGATGTATTCGGGTAAATTTCCTGAGATTTAGACGGGCGGCGAACAGCGCCGCGTGGGGGGGGGAGCAAATTGTTCCAGGGGGCGTCGGCGCTGACACTCGATGCGAAAGGACGGATGTCGATTCCGTCGCGCTATCGGGACGCGCTGCAACAACAGGCAGAAGGCCGGGTGACGATCACCAAGCACCCGGACGGCTGCCTGTTGCTATTTCCGCGCCCCGAATGGGAAGTCTTCCGCGCGAAGGTTGCGGCCTTGCCGATGGATGCGCACTGGTGGCGCCGCATCTTTCTTGGCAACGCGTCCGACGTCGATCTCGACAGTGCGGGCCGCGTGCTCGTCTCACCTGAATTACGTCTTGCGGCTGGTATGGAAAAGGAAGTCATGCTGCTCGGCATGGGTAGTCATTTTGAGTTGTGGGATGCACAGACCTACGCCGCCAAGGAACAGGCGGCGATGGCTCAGGGCATGCCCGACGCCTTGAAGAATTTCACGTTCTGATCGCGGGTAAAAAAACGCTATGGCATCTGCGATGGGACAAGGATTGCAGCATCGCACGGTGCTGCTGGATGAAGCGGTCGATGCGCTCGTTACGCGCGCGGACGGCGTCTATGTGGACGGCACGTTCGGGCGGGGCGGCCACAGCCGCGCCGTGCTCGGCCGGCTCGCTCAAGGCGGCCGGCTGATTGCGTTCGATAAGGACCCGCTGGCGATCGCCACTGCCGGACAGGTGGGCGACGCACGGTTCTCGATCGTGCACGAAAGTTTTGCTTCACTGCGCGACGCTCTGGCGGAGCGCGGGGTAGGGCGTGTGTCGGGTGTGCTGCTGGACCTGGGCGTGTCGTCGCCGCAAATCGACGACCCGGAGCGCGGTTTCAGTTTCCGCGCCAATGGTCCGCTCGACATGCGGATGGACCCGACGCGCGGCGAGTCCGCTGCCGACTGGCTCGCGCGGGCCACGTTGCAGGAACTGACGGAGGTGATTCGAGATTATGGGGAAGAACGGTTTGCTTTTCAGATTGCAAAGGCGCTTGTTGCTCGCCGGGCAGAGTCCGACCGTCTCGGGCCTCTCGACAGCACGGGCGAGCTTGCCCAAATCGTGGCTAACGCCGTCAAAACCCGTGAGAAGGGTAAGGACCCGGCAACCCGCACCTTTCAAGCTATACGGATTCACGTCAATCAAGAGCTTGCGGAGCTGCAGGTCGTTCTAGAAGCAGCTTTGTCGTCGCTGGAACAGGGGGGGCGGCTCGTGGTCATCAGCTTTCATTCGCTGGAAGACCGTATCGTGAAGCGGTTCATGCAGGCTAACGCCACGGCGCCGGCGATCGATCGCCGTTTGCCGATTCGCGCTGTGGATCTGCCCAGCCCGCCCCTGAAGCTGCTCGGGCGCGTATTCGCAAGCGACGAAGAAGTCGCGGCGAATCCGCGCGCCCGTTCGGCCGTGATGCGCATTGCGGAGCGCATCACGCCATGAATCGCCTGAACATCTTCCTGCTGATCGTCGTTATGGGCTGCGCGTTGTCAGTCGTCAACGCCACCAATCAGCAGCGGCAGATCTTCATCCAGTTGCAACGCGCGCAGTCGCAGGAGCGTCAGCTCCAGCAGGACTACGCGCAGCTTCAATATCAGCAGAGCGCGCTGTCACGCACATCGCGCGTGGAACAGCTCGCTACCGATTCGCTCAAGATGCAGCCCGTGACGACCGGACGCACGCAATACCTGACGCTCGCACCGGGCGCGGCCACCGCAGTGGACGCGCCTGTGCCTGTTTCCGCGCCGGTCATGGCGTCGGCACCGGCCAGCACGAACGGCCGCCGCGGAGGCGCGCGATGAAAAAGGGCAACAGCCGCAAGAGCGTCGCCTTCAGCGCCAACCCGATTCTCTCCGTGCGCCTGCCGATGTGGCGCTCGAAGCTCGTCGTCTTCATGCTGTTCATGGCGTTCGTGGCGCTGGCCGCACGTGCGTTCTGGATTCAGGGACCGGGCAACGCCTTCTATCAGAAGCAGGGCGAAAGCCGCTATCAGCGCACCATCGAACTGCCCGCCACGCGCGGCAAGATTCTCGACCGTAACGGCCTCGTGCTCGCGACGAGTCTGCCCGTGCGCGCGATCTGGGCGATTCCCGAAGCCGTGCCCGACGATCTCGGCGCCGACAAGCTCAACCAGCTCGGCAAGCTGCTCGACATGTCCACCAAGGACCTGCGCGCCAAGCTCTCGGAAGACAAAACCTTTGTCTACGTGAAGCGTCAGGTGCCGCTCGACATCGCGCAGCAGATCACGGCGCTCGACATTCCGGGCATCTATCAGCGCAACGAATACAAACGTTTCTATCCGGAAGGCGATGTCACGGCCCACCTGATCGGCTTCACCAATGTGGAAGACGAAGGGCAGGAAGGCGTCGAGCTCTCGGACCAGAAGATTCTCGCGGGCGTGCCGGGCATTCGCCACGTCATCAAGGACCGCATGGGCCACATCATCGAGGATGTGGATGAAACCGTCGTGCCGCACGATGGCAAGGACGTCGAACTGTCGATCGACAGCAAGATTCAATACATCGCGTATTCGAACCTGAAGGCGGCGGTCGAAAAGTTCAAGGCCAAGGCGGGCGCCGCGATGGTGGTGGACGTGCGTACGGGCGAAGTGCTCGCGCTCGTCAATTACCCCACGTATAACCCGAACGACCGCTCGCACCTCACGGGCGAGCAGCTGCGCAACCGCATTCTGACCGACGTGTTCGAGCCGGGCTCGATCATGAAGCCGTTCACGGTGTCGCTGGCCCTGGATTTGCACCGCGTCTCGCCGACTACACTGGTGGATACGGGGGGCGGCAAGTTCACGCTCGACGGCGCGACCATCACCGACGATGCAGGCTTCGGCGTGCTGACGGTGGGCGGCGTGATCCAGAAGTCGTCGAACATCGGCGCGACCAAGATCGCGATGACGCTCCGGCCCGAAGAAATGTGGAACATGTACACCAGCATCGGTCTCGGACAAGCGCCGAAGGTCGGGTTCCCCGGCGCGGCGCCTGGGCGTCTGCGTCCGTGGAAAAGCTGGCGTCGTATCGAGCAGGCGACGATGTCGTACGGCTACGGCCTGTCGGTGTCGCTGTTCCAGCTCGCGCGCGCGTACACGGCCATCGCCCACGACGGCCAGATTCTGCCCGTCTCGATCTTCCGCCATCCCGGCGACGATCAACCCGTGGTCGGCACCCAGGTGTTCGCGCCCACGACCGCGCGCGAAGTACGCACGATGCTCGAAAGCGTGGTGTCGAAGCAGGGCACGTCGCCTGACGCGGCGGTGCCTGGCTACCGCGTGGGCGGCAAGTCCGGCACGGCGTACAAGCACGGCCCGCACGGCTACGACCACTCGAAGTACCGCGCGTCGTTCGTCGGCATGGCGCCGATGCCGAACCCGCGCATCGTTGTCGCGGTTACGGTGGACGAACCGACTGCAGGCAGCCACTTTGGTGGCGCGGTGTCGGGTCCGGTGTTCTCGAGCATCGTCGGCGATACGCTGCGCTCGCTCAACGTGCCGCCCGATATGCCGGTCAAGCAGCTCGTCGTGTCCGACGACAGCGCTTCGTCCACGGCGGTTGCGAATGCGCCGTCCGCGCCCGCAAAGCGCGTCGCGAGCGCCAACGCAGGCAACGCGAAGAGCCCGTCCGGCGCGCATCACATGACTGTCGCCGATAACGCCAAAACCCGACCCGGAGTCGTCCGATGAGCGCCACGCGCACCCAGCATCCCGCGCACCGGCAGATCGCGGACGCGCTCGCGTGGCTGCGCGCGCGCATTGCGCCCGCAGTCAATTTGCACGCCGACACCCGTTCGCTCCAGCCCGGCGATGTGTTCCTCGCCTACGCGGTCGAAGGCGCGGATAACCGCTTGCATATCGAAAACGCACTCGCGCGCGGCGCGGCAGCGGTGCTGTATCAGCCGGAAGGCTATACCGGCGCGTTCGACGTCGCGCAGGCGCAAAACGCGCTGGCGGTTGCGCAACTCGACATCCTCGCGGGCGAAATTGCCAGCGGCTGGTACGGCGACGCCAGCGATGCGATGCTCGTGGTCGGCGTAACCGGCACCAACGGCAAGACCTCGTGCAGCCAGTGGATTGCATCGGCGCTCACGGCCATCGGCCAGAAGTGCGCGATCGTCGGCACGCTGGGCAGCGGCTTTGTCGGCCAGCTCGTGCACACCGGTTTCACGACGCCCGACGCGCCGCAACTGCAACGCTCGCTCGCGCAGCTGCGTCAGCAGGGCGCGCAGGCGGTGGCGATGGAAGTGTCGTCGCACGCGCTGCATCAGGGCCGCGTGAACGGCACGTCGTTCGATGTCGCGATCTTCACGAATCTCACGCAGGATCACCTCGACTATCACCGCACCTTCGAAGCCTACGAGGCCGCGAAGGCGCGTCTGTTTGCGTGGCCGGGCCTGCGCGCCGCCGTCATCAACGCCGACGATGCCGCCGGTCGTCGCCTGATCGCTGCCACGCGCGGCACGACGCGAACGATTGCCTACGGCGTCGAAACGCCTGCCGCCGATGCGCCCGTCGCCGACGCCTGGCTGCGCGCGAAAGACGTGCGCGCGACCGCCACGGGCACCGCGTTCCATCTGGAAACGTCGGACTGGGGCGAAGCGAATATCGAAGTGCAGACGCTCGGCCTGTTCAACGTGAGCAACCTGCTGGGCGTGCTCGGCGCGTTGCTGGCGGCGAATGTGCCGCTGCTCGCCGCGCTCAACGAAATCGCGAAACTGCAGCCGGTGAACGGCCGCATGGAGCGTCTGGGTGGCCGTATCGATCAGGACGAACCGCTCGTCGTGATCGACTACGCGCACACGCCCGACGCGCTCGAAAAGACGCTCGAAGCGCTGCGCCCGATTGCGGCGGCACGCGGCGGCCGGCTGATCTGCATGTTCGGCTGCGGCGGCGACCGCGACGCCACCAAGCGTCCGCTGATGGGCGCCATCGCCGAGCGTCTGGCCGATCAAACCGTCGTGACGAGCGACAACCCGCGCAGCGAAGCGCCGGCCGCGATCATCGATCAGGTCGTCGGCGGCATGCGCGAACCCGCGAAGGCGCGCCGTATCGAGGACCGCGCGAGCGCGATCCTGCAGGCGGTGCGCGGCGCGGCCAAGGAAGACGTCATCGTGCTGGCCGGCAAGGGGCACGAGGCAACCCAGGAAATCATGGGCAAGAAGCGCGCGTTCTCCGATCAGGATCACGCGCGCCTTGCCCTCGCAGCCCGCCCGACGTCCGATCGGCATGGGCGCGGAGGCGGTGAATGACAATGCTTTCCCTGCGCGAAGCGGCAGCGCTGATTCCCGGCGCGAGCGTACTCGGCGACGAGAACACGACCTTCGAGCGCATCTCCACCGATAGCCGCACGACCGGCCCCGGCGATCTGTTCGTCGCGCTCAAGGGCGACCGTTTCGACGCGCACGACTTCCTGCCCGACGTGGCGGCCCGTCACGTGAGCGCGGCGCTGGTCTCGCGCAGCCCCGGCGACTGGCGCGTTCCCGCACTGCGCGTGGACGACTCGCGCGCGGCGCTGGGCGCGCTCGCGCTCGGCTGGCGTCGCCGTTTTGCGATGCCGCTCGTCGCCGTGACGGGCAGCAACGGCAAGACCACGGTCAAGGAAATGATCGCGTCGATCTTCGCGGCGGCGGTCGGCGAAGACGCGCGTCTGGCGACGGCGGGCAATCTGAACAACGACATCGGCGTGCCGCTTACGCTGCTGCGCCTGAACGCGGCGCATCAGATCGCGGTGGTCGAACTCGGCATGAACCATCCGGGCGAAACGGATTTGCTCGCGAAGTTCGCCGAGCCCACGGTCGCCGTGGTGAACAACGCGCAGCGCGAGCACCAGGAATTCATGGCGACGGTGGAAGCGGTCGCGCTCGAACACGCGAGCGTGATTCACGCGCTCAAGCCCGAAGGCACGGCCGTGTTTCCCGCCGACGATGCCTACGCCGGAATCTGGCGCGTGGCCGCGACCGGCTCGCAGATTCTCGACTTCGCGCTGCACACCGATGAACGCGCAGTCGACGCCGCCGTGACGGGCAAGCTCAGCGGCGCGCGTCTCGCGGTCGCCACGCCCGACGGTCATCTCGAAGTCGAACTGAAGGTGCTGGGCGCACACAACGCGCACAACGCGCTCGCCGCTACGGCGGCGGCGCTGGCTTCCGGCGTGTCGCTCGATGCGATCCGTCGCGGCCTCGAAGCATTCGAGCCCGTGAAAGGCCGTTTGCAGGTCAAAGGTGCAGCACTTGCGGAACTTGCGGGCGCGAAGGTGATCGATGACACCTACAACGCGAACCCCGATTCCGTGCGCGCGGCCATCGACGTGCTGGCGACGCATGACTCGCCGCGCGTGCTGGTGCTGGGCGACATGGGCGAAGTCGGCGACAACGGCCCGGCGTTCCACCGCGAGGTGGGCGCCTACGCGCAGGAGCGCGGTATCGACGCGCTGTACACGCTCGGCGCGGCCGCCCGCGACATCTCGACGGCATTCGGCGCCAATGCGCTGCACGCCGCCGATGTCAGCGAGCTGGTTCGCGCACTCGCCGGCGCCGGTTACGGTTCCGGCGCAACGATCCTCGTGAAAGGCTCGCGCTTCATGCAGATGGAGCGCGTCGTAGCCGCCATCACGAACCCGCAACCCACCGCACCGGACGCAGCGTCCGGCGCGCACTGAAATTCGAAGGAATACAAGCAATGCTACTGGCGCTGGCGCAATGGCTGCAGAATGACGCAAGCTTCTTGCGCGTGTTCAGTTATCTGACGTTCCGTGCGGTGATGGCCACCATCACCTCGATGGCGATCGGGCTCTTTCTCGGGCCCTGGGTCATTCGCAAGCTCACCGAAATGAAGGTCGGCCAGGCCGTGCGTACGGACGGCCCGCAGACTCACCTCGTGAAGTCCGGCACGCCCACCATGGGCGGCGTGCTGATCCTGCTCGGCATCGCCGTCGCGACGCTGCTGTGGGGCGATCTCTCGAACCGCTTCATCTGGATCGTGATGCTGGTCACGTTCGGCTTCGGCGCGATCGGCTGGGTCGACGACTATCGCAAGGTGGTCTACAAGGACCCGCGCGGCATGTCTTCGCGCGAGAAGTATTTCTGGCAGTCGGTGATCGGCCTGTTCGCGGCGGTGTATCTCGCCTTCAGCGTGTCCGAGGCGAATAACGTGCGCGTGTTCGACCTCTTCATGGCGTGGGTGCGCAGCGGTCTGTCGATGGGTCTGCCCGCGCGCGCCGACCTCTTGCTGCCGTTCCTCAAGTCGATGACTTATCCGCTGGGCGTGTGGGGCTTTATCGCGCTCACGTACTTCGTGATCGTCGGCGCAAGCAACGCGGTCAACCTCACCGACGGCCTCGACGGTCTCGTGATCATGCCGGTCGTGCTGGTGGGCGCGTCGCTGGGCGTGTTCGCCTACGTGATGGGCAGCTCGGTCTACTCGAAATACCTGCTGTTCCCGCACATTCCCGGCGCGGGCGAACTGCTGATCTTCTGCTCGGCGATGGGCGGGGCGGGCCTGGCGTTCCTCTGGTTCAACACCTATCCCGCGCAGGTGTTCATGGGCGACGTGGGCGCGCTGGCGCTCGGCGGCGCGCTGGGCACCATCGCCGTGATCGTGCGTCAGGAAATCGTGCTCTTCATCATGGGCGGCATTTTCGTCGCGGAAACACTGTCCGTGATGCTGCAGGTGACCTGGTTCAAGTACACGAAAAAACGTTATGGCGAAGGGCGCCGCATCTTCAAGATGGCGCCGCTGCATCACCATTTCGAACTGTCGGGCTGGAAGGAAACGCAGGTGGTCGTGCGTTTCTGGGTCATCACGCTGATGCTGTGCCTGATCGGTCTGTCGACGCTGAAGCTGCGTTGATCGACGTTTCCATTTTGCTCACGTAGTTCTGCCCACTTAGGAAAGCAAGCGATGTTTGGCGAGAAGTTTCGGGATCGGCAAAAGCCGATGGTGCTCGTGCTGGGACTCGGCGAATCGGGTCTCGCGATGGCGCGTTGGTGCGCGCGGCAAGGTTGCCGCCTGCGCATCGCCGACACGCGCGCGACGCCGCCGGGCCTCGCCGAACTCGCCACGCACGGCATCGATCCCGCGAACTTCATCGGCGGCGCGTTTTCGACGGCGCTGCTCGAAGGCGTCGAGATCGTTGCGATCAGCCCGGGTCTGTCGCCGCTGGCCGACGACCTCGTGCCGCTGATCGCTGCCGCGCGCGAGCAGGGCATCGAAGTCTGGGGCGAACTCGAACTGTTCGCGCAGGCGCTGCGCCATCTGGGCGAAAGCGGCTACGCGCCGAAGGTGCTGGCGATCACCGGCACCAACGGCAAGACCACCACCACGAGCCTGACCGGCAAGCTCTGCGAGCGCGCGGGCAAGACCGTGGCGGTGGCCGGCAACATCAGCCCGGCGATGCTCGACAAGCTCGCCGAAGCGATCGACAACACCGCGCTGCCCGACGTCTGGGTGCTCGAACTGTCGAGCTTCCAGCTGGAAACGGCGCACAGCTTCGCGCCCGACGCGGCGACGGTGCTCAACATCACCCAGGATCACCTCGACTGGCACGGCGGGCTCGACGCCTACGCGGCCGCCAAGGGGCGCATCTTCGGCGCGCAGACCGTGCGCGTGCTCAACCGCGACGACGCGCGCGTGATGTCGCTCGCGCGCGTGCAGGACAGTGGCGATGCGCGTGTCGTGACCTTCGGCGTGAACGAGCCGCAACGTGACGGCGACTTCGGCCTCTCGCGCGACAACGGTATGCAGTGGCTGGTGCAGGCGCACGACCGCGACGTCATCGACGAGCCGGTGTCCGCGCGCCGCCGCAAGCAACTCGACGCCGCGCCGGTGAACCTCGCCATGAAGCGTCTGATGCCGGTAGACGCGCTGCGCATTCGCGGCCTGCACAACGCCGCCAACGCGCTGGCCGCGTTCGCGCTCGCACGCGCAATCGATCTCGCGCCCGCCGCGCTGCTGCACGGCCTGCGCGAATATCGCGGCGAGCCGCATCGCGTCGAACTGATCGCATCGATCGAAGGCATCGATTTCGTGGACGACAGCAAGGGCACCAATGTCGGCGCTACGGTTGCCGCGCTCGACGGCCTCGCGCAGCGCGCGGTGCTGATCGCGGGCGGCGACGGCAAGGGCCAGGACTTCGATCCGCTGGCCGCGCCGGTGGCGCGCTGGTGCCGCGCGGTCATGCTGATCGGCCGCGACGCACCGAAGATTCGCGCCGCGCTGGAAAGCACCGGCATCACGCTCGCCGATCACGCCACGCTTGAAGAAGCCACGCGCGCGGCCACCGCGCTCGCCGAACCCGGCGACGTCGTGCTGCTTTCGCCGGCCTGCGCGAGCTTCGACATGTTCAAGGGCTACGCCCACCGCGCCGCCGTGTTCAGCGACACGGTGCAAGCCATCGCCGCAGAACGGGGGACGACGATATGAGCTGGTCCGAACGATTCGGCGCGCGCCTGTCGCGCGAAGCGAGCGGCGGGTCTGCCGATCACAGCACTTCGCTGGGTTCGTCCAGCGCACGTGCGGGCGGCATTTCGAGCGCGGTCAACGGCGTGCGTCCGGCGCGCTCGCGCATGCTCGACTACGACTACTCGCTGTTGTGGGCGGTGATCGCCTTGCTGGGCCTGGGCGTGGTGATGGTCTATTCGGCCTCGATCGCCATGCCCGATTCGCCCAAGTACGCGGCGTACCGCGACTGGGCGTTTCTCGCGCGCCATCTGGTGTCGCTCGTGGTGGCCGCGGTCGCCGCGCTGGTGGCGTTCCGCATCCCGGTTTCGGTGTGGGAGCGCTACGCGCCGAAGATTTTCCTGATCGCATTGGCGATGCTGGTGGTCGTGCTGATTCCGCACATCGGCAAGGGCGTGAACGGCGCACGGCGCTGGATTCCGCTTGGCATCACGAATATGCAGCCGTCGGAAATCATGAAGCTCGCCGTGACGATCTACGCGGCGAACTACACGGTGCGCAAGCAGGAATACATGCACAGCTTCGCCAAGGGCTTCCTGCCGATGGCGTTTGCGGTGGGCGTGGTGGGTGCGCTGCTGCTGCTCGAACCCGATATGGGCGCGTTCATGGTGATCGCCGCGATCGCGATGGGCGTGCTGTTCCTCGGCGGCGTGAACGGCAAGCTGTTCGGCGGTCTCGTGGCCACGGCCGTGGGCACTTTCACGCTGCTGGTGTGGGCGTCGCCGTGGCGTCGCGAGCGGATCTTCGCGTACCTCGATCCGTGGGACGACCGCTACGCGCAGGGCAAGGCTTATCAGCTTACGCACTCGCTGATCGCCTTCGGGCGCGGCGAGTGGTTTGGCGTGGGCCTGGGCGGCAGCGTCGAAAAGCTCAACTATCTGCCCGAAGCGCACACCGACTTCATCCTGGCCGTGATCGGCGAGGAACTGGGTTTTGTCGGCGTGATGATCGTGATCCTGCTGTTCTACTGGATCGTGCGCCGCTCGTTCGAGATCGGCCGTCAGGCGCTCGCGCTCGACCGCACTTTTGCGGGTCTCGTTGCGAAGGGGCTGGGCGTGTGGTTCGGCGCGCAGGCCTTCATCAACATGGGCGTGAACCTCGGCCTGTTGCCGACCAAGGGCCTGACGCTGCCGCTCGTGAGCTACGGCGGTTCGGGCATTTTGCTGAACTGTATTGCGGTGGCCCTGCTGTTGAGAGTCGATTACGAGAACCGGGTTTTGATGCGCGGGGGCAAGGTATGAGCGCCCAGCAACCGCGCACGCTGATGGTGATGGCCGGCGGCACCGGGGGACACGTGTTCCCGGGCCTCGCGGTCGCGCATCGCATGCAGGAGTGGGGCTGGCGCGTGGTGTGGCTCGGCAATCCTGCGGGCATGGAAGCGACGCTGGTGCCGAAACACGGCATCGCGATGGAATATGTGCGTTTTGGCGGTGTTCGCGGCAAAGGCCTCAAGACCAAGCTGATGCTGCCCGTTAACCTCCTTCGCGCGTGCACGCAAAGTCTTGCGGCGCTGCGCCGCGTGAAGCCCGATGTGGTGCTCGGCATGGGCGGCTACATCACGTTCCCGGCCGGTGTGATGAGCGCGATCTCGGGTCGCCCGCTGGTGCTGCACGAACAGAATTCGATCGCGGGTCTGGCGAACAAGGTGCTCGCGAAACTCGCGAAGCGCGTGCTCGTGGCGTTCCCGGGCGCGCTGCCGCATGGCGAGTGGACCGGCAACCCGATCCGTGCCGAACTCGAACACGTCGTCCAGCCGAAGGATCGCTACGCGCAGCGCAGCGGTCCGTTGCGCGTGCTGGTCGTCGGCGGCAGCCTGGGCGCCGCGGCGCTCAATGAAGTCGTGCCGCGCGCGCTGTCGATGCTGGCGCCGGGCGAGCGTCCGCTGGTGGTGCATCAGGCGGGCGCGAAGCATATCGACGCCTTGCGTCAGAACTATCTCGACGCCGGTATCGGGCAGGGAGAAGGCGCTGGTGAAGCGGCCCAACTCGTGCCCTTCATCGACGATATGGCGAGCGCCTACGAAAACGCAGATCTGGTGATCTGCCGCTCGGGCGCGATGACGGTGGCCGAAGTCGCGGCCGTGGGCGTGGCGGCGCTGTTCGTGCCGTTTCCCTACGCCGTGGACGACCACCAGACCACCAACGCGGCGTTCCTCGCGCAAGAGGGCGCGGCGCGCGTGGTGCAGCAACGCGAGCTGTCGGCCGAGACGCTCGCCGACTGGCTCAAGCAACAAACCCGGCAATCGCTGGCAGAAATGGCAGAGCGCGCTCGCGCGCTCGCAAAACCCGACGCCGCCGATCAGGTCGCGCGCATCTGCGCGGCCGTGGCAGGCGTAGCAGCGGGAGGAAAGCAATGAAACACATCGTCAAACATATCCATTTCGTCGGCATCGGCGGCGCGGGCATGAGCGGCATCGCCGAAGTGCTCGTCAATCTCGGTTATCACGTGAGCGGCTCGGACCTCGCGAAGAACGCGGTCACCGACCGCCTCGCCGCGCTCGGCGCGCGCATCGCGATCGGCCATGCCGAAGAGAACATCGAAGGCGCGAACGCCGTGGTCGTGTCCACGGCCGTGCGCAGCGACAACCCCGAAGTGCTGGCCGCGCGCCATCGCCGTATTCCCATCGTGCCGCGCGCCGTGATGCTCGCGGAACTGATGCGTCTGAAGCAGGGCATCGCCATCGCGGGTACGCACGGCAAGACCACCACCACGTCGCTGGTGGCGAGCGTGCTGGCGGCGGGCGGGCTCGATCCGACCTTCGTGATCGGCGGGCGTCTGATCAGCGCGGGCGCGAACGCGCGTCTGGGCACGGGCGACTTCATCGTCGCGGAAGCCGACGAATCGGACGCCTCGTTCCTGAATCTCTTCCCGGTGATCGAAGTCATCACGAACATCGACGCCGATCACATGGACACCTACGGGCACGATTTTGCGCGCCTGAAGCAGGCGTTCATCGAATTCACGCATCGTCTGCCGTTCTATGGCATCGCGGTGCTGTGCGTCGACGATCCGAACGTGAAGGAAATCCTGCCGTTCGTGTCGAAGCCGATCATCCGTTACGGCTTCGCGCCCGACGCGCAGGTGCGCGCCGTGAACGTCGTCGCACGCGACGGAAAAATGTATTTCACAGTGATGCGCGAAGATGCACCGGCGCTCGATATCGTGCTGAACCTGCCGGGCGATCACAACGTACAGAACGCGCTCGCAGCGATCGCGATCGCGACCGAACTCGAAGTGAAGGACGAGGATATCCAGCGCGCGCTGGCCGAATTCAACGGCGTGGGCCGTCGATTCCAGCGTTACGGTGAAATTCCGGTCAACGGCGGCGGCACTTACACGTTGATCGACGATTACGGTCATCATCCGGTCGAAATGGCGGCGACGATCGCCGCCGCGCGCGGTGCATTCCCGGGCCGCCGTCTCGTGCTGGCGTTCCAGCCGCACCGTTACACGCGCACGCGCGACTGCTTCGAAGATTTCGTGCGCGTGCTGTCGACGACCGATGCGCTCGTGCTGACCGATGTGTACTCGGCCGGCGAAGCGCCGATCGTCGCGGCGGACGGCCGAGCTCTTGCGCGCGCAATTCGCGTGGCGGGCAAGGTCGAGCCGGTGTTTATCGAGACAGTGGATGAGATGCCGGACGCGCTGGCCGCGGTGGTCCGCGACGGCGATGTGGTGATTACGATGGGCGCGGGTTCGATCGGCGGTGTGCCGGGCCGGATCTCGCAACAGGAACAGAAGGCGTGAGTGACATGAGCAGCATCGATCCGAAATTCGATCCGAAGCAGTTTGGCAAGGTAGCGGTCCTGCTGGGCGGTGTGTCCGCCGAGCGCGCGGTCTCGCTCAAGTCCGGCTCGCTCGTTCTGCAGGCGCTGCAAAGCGCGGGCATCGACGCACATGCGTTCGATCCGTCCGAGCGGCCGCTGTCGGCGCTCAAGGACGAAGGCTTCGTGCGCGCGTTCAACGCGCTGCATGGCGGCTATGGCGAGAACGGCCAGATCCAGGGCGCGCTCGACTTTTACGGCATCCGTTACACGGGCACGGGCGTGCTCGGTTCGGCGCTCGGTCTCGACAAATTCCGCAGCAAGCTGGTGTGGCAGCAACTGGGCATTCCGACGCCGCCGTTCGTGGCCGTGCTGCGCGGCGACGATTTCGCTGCCGCGGCGCCTGGCATCATCGCGAAGCTCGGTCTGCCGATCTTCGTGAAGCCCGCGAGCGAAGGTTCGAGCGTGGCCGTCATCAAGGTCAAGACCGAAGCCGAACTCGTGCCGGCGCTCGAAGAAGCCGCGAAGCACGACAAGATCGTGCTGGCGGAAAAGAGCATCGAAGGCGGCGGCGAATACACGGCTTGCGTAGCGGGCGACCTCGATCTGCCGATCATCAAGATCGTGCCGGCGGGCGAGTTCTACGACTACGACGCGAAGTACATCCTCGACACGACGCAGTATCTGATTCCCTGCGGTGTCGCGCCGGAGAAGGAAGCCGAACTGAAGAAGCTGGCGCGCCGCGCGTTCGACGTGCTCGGCTGCACCGACTGGGGCCGCGCCGATTTCATGATGGACGGCGCGGGCAATCCGTACTTCCTGGAAGTGAATACGGCGCCTGGCATGACCGATCACTCGCTGCCGCCGAAGGCTGCGCGTGCGGTGGGCATCGAGTATCGCGATCTCGTGGTGCGCGTGCTTGCGCTCACGCTGAAGGACTGAAGCCGCAACTGAAGTCGCAACTGCAGCAGAAACCGACCGAACCGTAAGACGACTCGCCGTAAAGATTGAATCGACGAACCCGACATGTGGAATAACGTACGCCAGCTCAACCTCGCCGCCAACGTGTTGCACGTGCTGCTCGTGCTCGCGCTTCTGGTGGCCGGCTGCTACTGGCTCGTGCAGCGCCCGAATTTCGCGCTGCGCGAGATCCGCATCGAAGGCGATACCGAGCACATCAACGCGCCGACCGTCCGCGCGAGTGTGGTCGGCCGTCTGAAGGGCAACTTCTTCACCGTCGATCTCGATACGGCGCGCGCCGCGTTCGAGCAGATGCCGTGGGTGCGCCATGCGAGCGTGCGCCGCGTCTGGCCGAATGCGCTGGCGGTGTCGCTCGAAGAGTACAAGCCGCTCGGCACGTGGGGCAGCGATCAGCTGGTCAGCACCGACGGCGAGCTGTTCACGGCGAACCAGGGCGAGCTCGACGACGATCTGCCCGCGTTCGATGGCCCGGACGGCACGGCGCCCGAAGTGGTCGCGCGTTATCGCGACTTCGTGAAGTGGTTCGCGCCGCTCGGTCTGGAGCCGGACGAAGTGACGCTCACGCCGCGCTACGCGTGGACGGTGAAACTCTCGAACGGCATGCAGGTGGAACTTGGCCGCGAGCGCAACGCGGATACGCTCGCGGAACGCTCGCATCGCCTCATCGCCGCGTGGTCGGCGCTCACGCAACGTTGGGGGAAAGACATCGAATATGCGGATCTGCGCTATCCGAACGGTTTTGCGATTCGGGCGGCGGGCATGCGCTTCATTAGCGATACGCCCGGCCCGGGCAAGAAGTAACAGCACATCACACGCAACGAGCACGATATGAGTAAAGACTATAAAGATCTGCTGGTCAGCCTCGACATCGGGACGTCGAAGGTGGTGGCCGTCGTCGCCGAAATGAAAAGCGATGGCCACTACGAGGTGATCGGCCTCGGCCAGGCCGAATCGAAAGGTCTCAAGAAGGGCGTGGTGGTGAACATCGAGGCCACGGTGCAGTCTATCCAGCGTGCGCTCGAAGAAGCGGAACTGATGGCCGACTGCAAGATCACTAATGTGTTCACCGGCATCGCAGGCAGCCATATCCGCAGCTTCAACTCGAGCGGCATGGTCGCCATCAAGGAGAAAGAAGTCACGCAGACGGACGTTGCGCGCGTGATCGAAACGGCCAAGGCGATCAACATCCCGACCGACCAGCAGGTGCTGCATATCCTCACGCAGGAATTCATCATCGACGGTCAGGAAGATGTGCGCGAGCCGATCGGCATGAGCGGCATCCGCCTCGAAGTGAAGGTGCATATCGTCACCGGCGCGGTGAGCGCGGCGCAGAACATCGTCAAGTGTGTGCGTCGCTGCGGCCTCGAAGTGAACGATCTGATCCTGCAACCGCTGGCTTCGTCGCTGGCGGTGCTCACCGACGACGAGAAGGAACTCGGCGTGGTGCTGGTGGATGTGGGCGGCGGCACGACCGACATCGCGATCTTCAGCGAAGGCGCGATCCGTCACACGGCCGTGATTCCTATCGCGGGCGACCAGGTGACGAGCGATATCGCCATGGCGCTGCGCACGCCCACGCCGGACGCCGAAGACATCAAGGTGAGCTACGGCATCGCCAAGCAGGCGCTGGCCGATCCGGACGAAATGATCGAAGTGCCGGGGCTGGGCGAGCGCGGTCCGCGCACGCTATCGCGCCAGGCGCTCGCCGCGGTGATCGAGCCGCGCGTGGAAGAGTTGTTCTCGCTCGTGCAGCAGGTGGTGCGCGAGTCGGGCTATGAGGAATTGCTCAGTTCGGGCGTCGTGCTGACCGGCGGCGCCGCGATGATGCCGGGCATGGTCGAGCTGGGCGAAGACATCTTCCTCAAGCCGGTGCGCATTGGCGTGCCGGAGTACGCGGGCGGTCTCGCCGACGTCGTGCGCAATCCGCGCTATTCGACGGCGATGGGCCTGCTCGTGGAGGGCCGCGCGCAGCGTATGCGCGGTCGCAAGGTTGCGGTGCAGTCGGGGTCGATGGGGCAGGTCTTCACGCGCATGAAGGACTGGTTTCTCGGCAACTTCTGATGCGGTGATCTGCGCAGGCTGAACGCGCAGACCCGAACTTAAAAAAGACGCACAAGTAGACGTAAGAGCGGACGCAAAAGGCTCAACGCAGGGACCGAAGAAGCGCTGGTGACGGCGGCTGGCGCGCAGGGAAGGGTTGCCCGACTCTCCCCTGAATAACGCCGAGGAGCGGAAATCTTTTTCTTGACGGAGGCAACATGGAATTCCAGATGTTGGAAACGGAAACCAACGGCACCATCATCAAGGTGGTGGGCGTAGGTGGCGCTGGCGGCAATGCCGTGCAGCACATGATCAATCGCGGCGTGCAAGGCGTCGATTTCATCGTGATGAACACGGATGCGCAGGCGCTTTCGCGTTCGCGCGCACCGGCCGTGATCCAGCTCGGCAACACGGGTCTGGGCGCTGGCGCGAAGCCGGAAATGGGCCGCGCGGCGGCTGAAGAAGCGCGCGAGCGCATCGCCGACTCGCTGCTTGGCGCGCATATGGTGTTCATCACCGCCGGTATGGGCGGCGGCACGGGCACGGGTGCAGCACCGGTGGTCGCGCAGATCGCCAAGGAAATGGGCATTCTCACCGTTGGCGTGGTGAGCAAGCCGTTCGAATTCGAAGGTGGCAAGCGCATGCGCGTGGCGGAAGCCGGCTCGCAGCAACTGGAGGATCACGTCGACTCGCTGATCGTCGTTCTGAACGACAAGCTGTTCGACGTGATGGGCGATGACGCCGAGATGGACAAGTGCTTCCAGTGCGCGGACGACGTTCTGAACAACGCCGTCGCAGGCATCGCCGAAATCATCAATGTCGACGGTCTGGTGAACGTCGACTTTGAAGACGTGAAGACGGTGATGGGCGAGCAGGGCAAGGCGATGATGGGCACGGCAACGGTTGCCGGCGTCGATCGCGCACGTCTGGCAGCCGAGCAGGCGGTCGCGAGCCCGCTGCTCGAAGGCGTCGATCTGTCGGGCGCGCGTGGCGTGCTGGTCAACATCACGTCGAGCCGTTCGCTGCGTCTGTCGGAAACGCGTGAAGTCATGAACACGATCAAGAGCTACGCGGCGGAAGACGCCACGGTGATCTTCGGTGCCGTGTACGACGACGCGATGGGCGACGCACTGCGCGTGACGGTGGTGGCAACGGGTCTGGGCCGCGCGGCAGCAACGCGCCAACAGGCTGCACCGATGACGCTGCTGCGCACGGGTACGGACAACCATCCGGTTGCAGCGGCTCAGACGTACGCACCGCAACACGCACAGACCGCCGACTACGGCGCGCTCGACACGCCGGCAGTCTGGCGCACGTCGCGCGACACCGCGGCTTCGCACGTGCAGGCGCTGCAGGAAAAGGGCGTCGATACGTACGACATCCCGGCGTTCCTGCGCAAGCAGGCCGACTAAGGCCGGCCAGGCGAACTGCGCGGCGAGCGAGTTCTGGCTGCGGCGCCGGGCACGGTGGTTCAGTGCCCGCCCGCGGACGGAGCGTTCGGCATGACGTTGCGATGATGACGAAGAGAACCCGCAAGGCCGCATCCGCGAGGATGCCCGGCGCGGATGCGTGCCCGCTGCGTTTCGATGCGCGGCACGGCATATGCGCCGCAGCCAGGGCGCGGTTTTCGGCGCAATATTGCGCGTTATGACGGGCGCGGACGCTACGCGCATCGATGTGAAGGACGAGTGATGATCAAACTGGGTGAAACGCTGCCCGACGCCACGCTCTTCGAATTTGTCGAAGACGAGCGCGCGGGCTGCACGCTGGGGCCAAACAGCTTCAGCGTGCGCGAGCAAACGGCGGGCAAACGCGTGGTGATCTTCGGATTGCCGGGCGCGTTCACGCCCACGTGCTCCGCGAAACACGTACCGGGTTATGTCGAGCAGTACGAAGCGCTGCGCGCGGCGGGCATCGACGAAATCTGGTGCGTGTCCGTCAACGACGCGTTTGTGATGGGCGCGTGGGGGCGAGATCAGCGGACCTCGGGCAAGGTACGCATGATGGCCGACGGCAGTGCGGCGTTCACCCGTGCACTCGGTCTGGAGCAGGATTTGTCGGCGCGTGGCATGGGCATCCGGTCCCAGCGCTACGCCATGGTGATCGACGACAGCGTGGTCAAGACGCTGAACCTCGAAGCACCGGGCAAATTCGAAGTCAGCGATGCAGCGAGCATACTCGCCGCGTTGAGCCCGACCTGAGCCGATGCTTTGGCCGCGTTCCCGTTGCCGCAGCGCAACGGAGCGTCGGACAAATCATCGGGCAAATGTGACGGGCTATTACTACCTGCCGTACGGGCCGCTGGCCGGGAACGCCTCCGTTCCGACCAGCGGCCCGTCGTCCATCCCCTGGAGGTAACGTGGGGAAACAGATTGTCACGCCCCGGACGACGACGGACTTGCCATACTTGGAGTATAATTCGCCCTATGAGTTAAAAAATCCCGATTGGGATTTTCAATGAGCAGAACACTATGTTGAAGCAGCGAACCATCAAATCGATCGTGAAAACGGTTGGCATCGGCCTGCACTCGGGTCGCAAGGTCAATCTGACGCTACGCCCGGCGGCGCCGGACACGGGCATCGTGTTTTCGCGCGTGGATTTGCCGACTCCGGTGGATATTCCCGCGTCGGCGATGGCGATTGGCGATACCCGCCTCGCTTCGGTGCTGCAGAAGGACGGCGCGCGCGTCTCGACCATCGAGCATCTGATGTCCGCGTGCGCAGGTCTGGGCATCGACAACCTCTATATCGACGTCACGGCGGAAGAGATTCCGATCATGGACGGCAGCGCATCGTCGTTCGTGTTCCTGATCCAGTCGGCCGGTATCGAAGAGCAGAACGCGCCGAAGAAGTTCATCAAGGTGAAGAAGACCGTGGAAGTGCGCGAAGGCGACAAATTCGCGCGTCTCGATCCGTTCTTCGGCTTCAAGCTCAAGTTCACCATCGATTTCCGTCACCCGGCCGTGGACAAGACCGGTCAGGCGCTCGAAGTCGACTTCGCGAATACTTCGTACGTGCGTGAAATCGCCCGTGCACGCACCTTCGGCTTCGCTCATGAAGTGGAAATGATGCGCGAGCTGGGTCTGGCGCGCGGCGGCAGCATGGACAACGCGATCGTGCTGGACGAGTACCGCATTCTGAACAACGACGGCCTGCGTTACGACGACGAATTCGTGAAGCACAAGATGCTCGACGCGATCGGCGATCTTTACGTGGTCGGCCATCCGCTGCTGGCTTCGTACGACGCCTATAAGTCGGGCCACGGTCTGAACAACGCGCTGCTGCGCGAGTTGCTGGCGCACGAAGACGCGTATGAAATCGTGACCTTCGACGACACGCAAAAGGCGCCGCGCGGCTTCGGTTACGAGGCGCAGACGGCGTTTGCCTGATCGGCATCAAGTCGCGGCATCAAGATCGCGACGGCAATGCTCCGATCAAACGAAAAAGGGTGGCTTCATGCCACCCTTTTTTATTTTGCGTCGCATGCCGTTTTAGCGTCGCTTCAAATGCCGCGCCGCCATTTTCGCGAGCGCTTCCTGCAGCGGCGAAGGCGGCAGGCTTTCGCTCAAACTCGCCAGCGCCTCGGCGCCCACTGGCGTCATGCGCGCCTGTTTGGGCTGCGGCGGCTCCTTCACGGCCTGCGGGCGCACGCGAATGCGCACACTCGTGAGCGCCCAGCCGCGCGCCTGCAATTCGGTGACGAGGCGCGGTTCCAGGTGCCGCAGCCGCGCAGCGAGCGCGTTATGTGCGGCAAAAAGCGCCAGCGTCCCATCCTTGATGAAGCCCGGTTCCACGCTGGCCGCCAGATAGTCGGGCAGCAGCGCGTTCAGGTCGCGCTGGATCGCCGCGATCTGCTCGACGCCCGCGCGCAGCGGCGCGAAGGCGTCGGTGCGGCTGAGGACTTCGGCGACCGGCTGCGGCGAGCGCGGCGCGCGGCCCGGCGCGCGCGAATTGCGCTGCGCACGCGGCGCGGCGGTGGCGCCCGGCCTTGAAATCGGCGAAAAACGGCTCATGTGGCGAGAAGAGGAGCAAACAGGGCCCGCGCGGGTTGCGCGGCGATGTCGTCATTGTAGCTTGCGCCATTTGCGCCCATGTTTGCCCCGATGTTTGTGTTCACGTTGCTTCTCTTGCGGCGTCGCAGCTTGCTGATTGCGTCGCCGCAGTGCGTCCTGCGCCGCTCCGCCCGAAAAGCGGCAATGGCAACGGCTCGCGAGGCGCGTCAGCGCGGGCTTTTGGCACGACATCCGACGCAGCTCCCATCATGGCTCTGACACGGGCGCTGCCTGGGGTGCGTGCTAAAATGCCCGATTCGAATCCACCAATTTGGGCTTAAGCCGCCGAGGTCCTTCCGATCCGGGCGCGTGGTGCAAACGTAAGCAAACCAGCCGTTTATCTGCCGGTTTGCAACGCGCCACGCAGGAATCCCGGCTGAAGCCGCGACGCAGACACCGATCCGATGACCACCGGTTTCTTACAGAAAATCTTTGGCAGCCGCAATCAGCGCCTGATCAAGCAATATCAGAAGACGGTCGTGGCGATCAACGCGCTCGAACCGACCATCGAGCAATACACCGACGAGCAGCTGCGCGCCAAGACCGTCGAATTCCGCGAGCGCATCTCGAAGGGCACTTCGCTCGACGATCTGCTGCCCGAGGCGTTCGCTGTCTGCCGCGAGGCCAGCAAGCGTGTGCTCAAGATGCGCCACTTCGACGTCCAGTTGATCGGCGGCATGGTGCTGCATTACGGCAAGATCGCCGAAATGCGCACCGGCGAAGGCAAGACGCTGGTCGCGACGCTGCCGGTGTACCTGAACGCGCTGTCCGGGCGCGGTGTGCACGTGGTCACGGTGAACGACTACCTCGCCCAGCGCGACGCCGAATGGATGGCGCGCCTGTATAACTTCCTCGGTCTGTCCGTCGGCATCAATCTGTCGCAGATGGATCACGGCATGAAGCAGGAAGCCTACGGCTCGGACATCACCTACGGTACGAACAACGAGTTCGGCTTCGACTATCTGCGCGACAACATGGTCTACGAGACCGAGGCGCGCGTGCAGCGTGCGCTGAACTTCGCCGTGGTCGACGAAGTGGACTCGATTCTGATCGACGAAGCGCGTACGCCGCTGATCATCTCCGGTCAGGCCGAAGATCACACCGAACTCTACGTGCGTATGAACGCGCTGCCGCCGCTGCTCGAACGCCAGATCGGCGAAGAGAAGGCCGATGGCACGGGCGTCGAAAAGCCGGGCGACTACACGCTCGACGAAAAGGCACGTCAGGTGTTCCTGACGGAAGCGGGCCACGAAAAGGCCGAGCGCATGCTCGCCGAGTGGGGCCTGATCGGTCAGGGCGAAAGCCTCTACGCGCCGCAGAACATCACGCTGATGCATCACGTGTACGCCGCCCTGCGCGCGCACACGCTGTTCTTCAAGGATCAGCATTACGTGGTGCAGAACGGCGAAGTCGTGATCGTCGACGAATTCACCGGCCGTCTGATGGCCGGCCGCCGCTGGTCGGATGGTCTGCATCAGGCCGTGGAAGCGAAGGAACACGTCAAGATCCAGAGCGAAAACCAGACGCTCGCGTCGATCACGTTCCAGAACTACTTCCGCATGTACGCCAAGCTCTCGGGCATGACGGGCACGGCGGATACCGAAGCGTACGAATTCAACGAGATCTACGGCCTCGAAACCGTCGTGATCCCGACCAACCGGATTCCGAAGCGCATCGACAAGCAGGATCAGATCTACAAGACCGCCAAGGAGCGCTACGACGCCGTGATTCGCGACATCCGCGAATGCCACGAGCGCGGTCAGCCGGTGCTGGTCGGTACGACCTCGATCGAAAACTCGGAACTGCTCTCGCATCTGCTCACGCAGGCGGGGCTGCCGCACGACGTGCTCAACGCCAAGCAGCACGGTCGCGAAGCCGCGATCGTCGCCGAAGCCGGCCGTCCGAAGCGCGTGACCATTGCCACCAACATGGCCGGTCGCGGTACCGACATCGTGCTGGGCGGCAATGCGGAAAAGCAGGCTGCGTTCATCGAAGCCGACGATTCGATTCCCGCCGACGAAAAGGCGCGCCGCATCCAGCAACTGCACGACGAATGGCAGACGCTGCACGATCAGGTGAAGGCCGCGGGCGGTCTGCACATCATCGGCACCGAGCGCCACGAATCGCGCCGTATCGACAACCAGCTGCGCGGCCGTGCGGGCCGTCAGGGCGATCCGGGTTCGTCGCGTTTCTATCTGTCGCTCGAAGATCCGCTGCTGCGCATTTTCGCGGGCGACCGCGTGCGCGCCATCATGGACCGCCTGAAGATGCCGGAAGGCGAGGCGATCGAGGCGGGCATCGTCACGCGTTCGATCGAGTCGGCGCAGCGCAAGGTCGAAGCGCGTAACTTCGACATCCGCAAGCAGCTGCTCGAATACGACGACGTCTCGAACGACCAGCGCAAGGTGATCTACCAGCAGCGCAACGAACTGCTCGAAGCGCACGACATCACCGAAACCATCGGCGCGATGCGTCACGGCGTGGTCACGGATATCGTGCGTCAATATGTGCCGCACGGCAGTATCGAAGAGCAGTGGGACGTGCCCGAGCTGGAAGAGATTCTGCGCAACGAATGGCAGCTCGACCTCGCGATCCAGGAAATGATCAACGAGTCGTCGTCGATCGACGCGGACGAGATTCTCGAAGCCGTGCTCGCCGCCGCCGACGAAGCCTACGAGCAGAAGGTGGCGCTCGTGGGTCGCGAATCGTTCAGCGCGTTCGAGCGCTCGGTCATGCTGCAGACGCTCGACCGTAGCTGGCGCGAACACCTCGCCGCGCTCGATCACCTGCGTCAGGGCATCCATCTGCGCGGTTATGCGCAGAAGAACCCGAAGCAGGAATACAAGCGCGAAGCGTTCGAACTGTTCGCCGCCATGCTCGACGCCGTGAAGCAGGAAGTCACGCGCATCGTCATGAACGTGCAGATCCAGTCGCCGCAGCAACTCGAAGAAGCGGCCGAACAGATGGAAGAGCAGGGCGGCCATCTGGAGAACGTCGAATTCCGTCACGCCGAGTTCGCCGAAACGGGCGCCGAAGCAGCGCCGGTGGGCGCGGCGGCACCGGTCGCGGACGCCGCGGCAGCGATGGTCGGCGCGGCCATGAGCCACGAGGCGCTGGACGCCGACGGCGTGCCGAAGGTCGGTCGCAACGACCCGTGCCCGTGCGGCAGCGGCAAGAAGTACAAGCAGTGCCACGGCAAGATCGCGTGATGGAGCGCGGCGGCGCGTGTATCGAACCGGGTTCGATGATCGCGCCGTTCGCTTCGTGACGCGCTTGCGCGTAGATTCCGGTGGCCCGCTCTCCCTGACGGGCCTTGCGTTTTGAATCCTCAATGCCGGCCAGGCTGACAGAAACGTCGCGGCCGGCATTGCCTTTTCGACAGGTCGCCACCATGGCTGTCAATTTCCCCTCGATCGATCCCGCACAACTTCATCCGGTCGCCGGCGTGACGCTCGGCTGGGCGGAAGCCCATATCCGCAAGCCCAACCGCAAGGATGTGCTGGTGATTTCCGTCGAAGAAGGCGCGAGCGTCGCGGGCGTGTTCACGCTCAACCGCTTCTGCGCCGCGCCGGTGACGGTGTGCCGCGAACATCTCGCGAAGGTGCGCGAAGGTGGTGCGGGCATCCGCGCGCTCGTCATCAACACGGGTAACGCCAACGCGGGTACGGGCGAGCCGGGCATGAAGCACACGCGCGAAACCTGCGACGAACTCGCGCGCCTCGCGGGCATCGAGTCCTCGCAGGTGCTGCCGTTCTCGACCGGCGTGATTCTCGAGCCGCTGCCGATCGACCGCCTGAAGGCCGGTCTGCCCGCTGCGCTCGCGAACCGCAAGGAAGCGAACTGGTTCGACGCCGCGCACGCGATCATGACGACCGACACGCTGCCGAAGGCCGCGTCGCGCCAGGTCACGATCGACGGCCACACGGTCACGCTCACCGGCATCAGCAAGGGCGCGGGCATGATCAAGCCGAACATGGCGACCATGCTGGGCTTCCTCGCGTTCGACGCGAACGTGGCGCAGCCGGTCATGGACGAACTCGTCAAGCATGTGGCCGATCGCTCGTTCAACTGCATCACGATCGATGGCGACACCTCGACCAACGACTCGTTCATCCTGATCGCTTCGGGCAAATCGAGCCTGCCGGCCATCACGTCGACCGATTCGCCGGCGTACGCTGCACTGCGCGACGCCGTCACGGAAGTGGCGCAGACGCTCTCGCAACTGATCGTGCGCGACGGCGAAGGCGCGACCAAGTTCATGACGATTCAGGTCGAAGGCGGCAAGGATGTCGCCGAGTGCCGCCAGATCGCCTACGCGATCGGCCACTCGCCGCTCGTGAAGACCGCGTTCTACGCATCGGACCCCAACCTGGGCCGTATCCTGGCCGCGATCGGCTATGCGGGCGTGACGGATCTGGACGTCAACAAGATCGATCTGTATCTGGACGACGTGCTTGTGGCGAAGGCCGGCGGCCGTAACCCGGAATACAAGGAAGAAGACGGCCAGCGCGTGATGAAGAAGAGCGAGATCCTGATCCGCGTGGTGCTCGGCCGCGGTAACGCCGAAGCCACCGTCTGGACCTGCGATCTCTCGCACGACTACGTGAGCATCAACGCCGACTATCGTTCCTGATCGGGTTCCCGATCTTTCTAGACAAGACGCAATGGACAAGCTCGAACAGTTTCTGACCCGCGCCGAAGCGCTGCTCGGCCGACTCGAAGCCGTGCTGCCGCCGGCAGCGCCCGATGTGGACTGGAACTCGGCAGTCGCGTTCCGCTGGCGCACGCGCCAGGGCCGCGGCTTCCTGCAACCGGTCCCCGGCGTTTCGCTGATTTCGCTCGACGATCTGCAGAACATCGATCGCCAGAAGAATCTCATCGATCGCAACACGCGCCAGTTCGTGCAGAAGAAGCCCGCGAACAACGTGCTGCTGACGGGCGCGCGCGGCACCGGCAAGTCGTCGCTGATCAAGGCCTGCCTGAACGCCTACGCGCAGGACGGTCTGCGCCTGATCGAAGTCGACAAGGACGACCTGCACGATCTGGGCGATATCGTCGATCTGATCTCGACGCGCCCCGAGCGCTTCATCGTGTTCTGCGACGATCTCTCGTTCGAAGACGGCGAATCGGGCTACAAGGCGCTGAAAGTGGCGCTCGACGGTTCGGTGGCCGCCCAGTCCGACAACGTGCTGATCTACGCGACCTCGAACCGCCGCCATCTGCTGCCCGAGTACATGAGCGACAACGAGTCCTACAAGCACATGCCCGACGGTGAGATTCATCCGGGTGAAGTGGTGGAGGAGAAGATCTCGCTGTCGGAACGCTTCGGCTTGTGGGTGAGCTTTTATCCGTTCAAGCAGGACGACTATCTGACGATCGTCGGACACTGGCTGCGTCACTTCGGCTGCGATGACGCCGAAGTCGAAAGCGCACGCGGCGACGCGCTGGTCTGGGCGCTGGAGCGCGGTTCGCGTTCGGGCCGTGTGGCGTGGCAATTCGCGCGCGACTGGTCGGGCAAGAAGACGGAACAAGCATGAGCGAGCAAGTCAAAACCGCGGCGCGCCCCGTCACGGAAGTTGCGGTCGGCGTGCTGGTGCAGCCCGATGGCCGTTATCTGCTGGCGCAGCGCCCCGAAGGCAAACCCTACGCGGGCTACTGGGAATTTCCTGGCGGCAAGCTGGAGCAGGGCGAGTCGGTCGAGGCGGCGCTTGCGCGCGAGCTGCACGAGGAATTGGGGATCGACGTGAAGGCTTGCCATCGCTGGCATACGCTCGAGCACGATTATCCGCATGCCTACGTGCGTCTGTACTTCTGCAAGGTGACCGAGTGGACCGGCGAGCCGCACGGCCGCGAAGGTCAGGCGCTGGCATGGCAGGCGCTGCCCGCGAGCGTGGAGCCGTTGCTGCCCGCGACGATTCCCGTGCTGGAGTGGCTGGCGGCGGATTAAGGCCAGCTTTGCGCTGAAACCGCCGGCAAAAAGTACAAAAGCCGCCGCACTTCGAGGTGCGGCGGCTTTTTTTTTTATCGGTGTGCGGCTTACTGGCGCGTATCGGTGGGCGGTGCTTCGTCGTCGGGCGGCGTGTCTTCCTCGTTGCCGCCGATCCGGTACTTTTCAGCGGCCCAGGCGCCGAGATCCATCTGCTTGCAGCGTTCGGAGCAAAACGGGCGGAAGCGGCTTTCCGGCACCCAGCGGACGTCCTTACCGCAGGACGGGCATTTGACAACGGTGGTCATTCGGTCGACTGATCAGTAGCGAGGCGGCGCCGTTTCAGTAGGCGCCGCGCGATTGAAAAATGGCGCAAAGGCAATCAGCGGATGGTGACAGATTCTGCCGGCCGCTGCTTACAGGCTGCAGAGCGTGAGCTGGAATGGCACGTCCTGATCGACGGCGCGCGGGCGCAGATCGCCGTCCTGCACCGTGAAGCGCACCCACAGCATGTACTTGTTGGCGCTGGCTTCGGGAATCACGCGCAAATCGGGTGCCACGCGCACCTGCATCAACTGGTAAGTGCGGCCCGAGAGCATCTGCTGATAGCTGCCCTGCATCGCCATCACCTTCGACGCCTGGCCGGATTCGCGCGCGAGACGCAGCACGATGCTGGCGGCGTCGCGCAGCGGCAGCAGCGGCGTGACCCATTTGGCGATGTCCTGGCGGCGTTGATCTGCGTGCAACTGTTGCCACGCGTAATACGAGGGCAGATCGAACTTGCAGGTGCCGCCCGGAATGATCGCGCGGCTGCGGATGCTGGTGAGCCACTCGTTGTCTGCAAGATGCTGGCCGGTTTTGCCCTGCATCTGCGTGAGGCCCGCAAGCGTCTGCTCGATTTCGCCGAGCACGCTTTCCAGCGCATTCTGTTCGATACCGGGATTGCCGCGGAACGGCGCGAGCGTCTGACGCTGCCTTTCGAGCTCCTTCATGAGGTCCGATTTGAGATCGGCGCGGCCTGCGACTTCCGCGATTTCGAACAGCGTCGTGAGCGCGACGTGATGTTCCCTCGGATCTTCCTGAGTCAGGAAAAACGTAAAACGCTCGAACAGGTCTTCGAGGCGCAGCAGCGTCCGGATTCGCTCGTTGAAGGGATACTCGTAAAGAATCAAGCGCGCTCGCCTCGGGCGTGGTCGGTGAAGGATTGCAGGACATTCTAATGCCGTGGGACTACGGTCGCAATCGCGCTTGCCCGTGCAACGCTGTCACATCCGTGTTTTCCTGCAGATTCCTGCGAATTTCGACTCGATTTTGCGATTGCGTGCTGCAAAAACGCAGTGGCAGCGAGCGCGGTTAAGCGCCTGCAAGCGCGAGATAGCGCCGATGGAGTAGTTCGACGTCCTGTGCGAGTGCATCGAGCGTGGTGTCGTCGTTGACGATCACATCGTCGGCGGCGGCAAGACGTGCTTCGCGCGTGGCCTGACGTGCGATGATCGCCTGCACCTGCTCGCGTGTGAAACCGTTGCGGCGCATCACGCGCGCGATCTGCGTTTGAACGCTGCAATCGACAGCCAGCACGCGATCCACGCGCGATTTCCACGCGCCGGATTCGACCAGCAACGGCACCACCAGCATCACGTAAGGGCCCTTGGCCTCGCGCGTTTCGCGCTCGGTTTCCGCGCGGATCAGCGGATGCGTGATCGCTTCGAGCCGCTTGCGCGCGGCCTCGTCGCCGAACACGAGTGCACGCATGCGCGCGCGATCCATCGAGCCATCGGCGGCGACGAATTCAGGGCCGAATTGCGCGGCGATCTGTGGCATGGCGACGCCCTGCGGGGCGGTGACGCGATGCGCGATCACGTCCGTGTCCACGAGCGGCACGCCGCGCGCGGCGAACAGGTCCGCAACCGTGGATTTGCCGCTGCCGATACCGCCCGTCAATCCAACCGCAATCATCGATTTATTGCCTCACACAAAAGCGCCATAAAACGGCGTGCCCGCGAACAGCGTGAAGAACGCGCCTGCTGCCAGATACGGCCCGAACGGCAGCGGCTCTTCGAAGCGCATGCGTCCGCTCACCGTTGCCGCGAGACCGACTGCTGCGCCGGCCACCGCGGCAATCACGATGATCTGTGGCAGCGCGGCCCAGCCGAGCCACGCGCCGAGCGCCGCGAGTAGCTTGAAATCGCCATGCCCCATGCCTTCGACGCCGCGCAGCAGACGGAAGATCCAGTACACGGTCCACAACGCGAGATAGCCGGCGACTGCGCCGATCACGGCGCTTTGCAGATCGGTGAAGGTATCGACGAGATTCACCAGCAAGCCGGCCCACACGAGCGGCAGCGTAATCGAATCGGGCAGCAGGTGATGTTCGAGATCGATCGCGCTTGCGGCAATCAACGACGCGCACAGCACGAACGCCGCAAGCGCCTTGCCCGTAGGGCCGAACGCGAGCAGCGTGCCCGCTGCGCAGATTGCGCTGGCGAGTTCGATGGCGGGGTAGCGCACGCTCACGCGCGTGCCGCATTGCGAGCAGCGGCCGCGCAACATGAGCCAGCTCACGAGCGGAATGTTTTCCCAGGCGCGCAATACGTGGCCGCAATGCGGGCAGGCGCTGCGCGGCAGCCAGAGGTTGTAGCGCGCGGGCAGACCGTCGTTGAACAGGTCGCCGCTTTCGGATGCGTGACCGGACACTTCGGCGGCGTCGGCGCGCCAGGCGCGCTCCAGCATGATCGGCAGGCGATGTATCACCACGTTGAGGAAACTGCCGATCACGAGGCCGATCACGATCGCGAAGCCCATCAGCAGGCCAGGCGGCAAAGTGCCCAGCGCGACGGACAAAGGTGCGGCCGCATCGACAGACATGACGGACGAAGCGGACGTGACCTGCGATCCGTTGAAGGATGACGCGAGTGGCGTGGAAGCGGCGGCGGACGATAAAAGGACGGACATGAGCGGGAACCGTAATCTGGCAGCGATGCTACACCACGTTGCCCAGTTGAATGATGGGAAGATACATCGCAACCACAAGGCCGCCGACCAGCGCACCGAGCACCACGATGATGAGTGGCTCGCACAGACTCGCCACAAGCGCGATCTTTTCGTCCACCTGACGGTCGGCGAGCGCGGCGACGTCGAGCAGCATCGCGTCGAGTGCGCCGGATTCCTCCGCGACCGCGACGGGCTGGATCACATCGTCGGGAAAGCAGCCCGCCGAGCGCATGGCCGACGCAAGACGTTCTCCATGCCGAAGCCGCGCGCTGATGCTCGCGCTTGCCTGATCGAAGAACGCGTTACCGCTTGCGTGCGTGAGCGATTCGAAGGCATCGGCGAGCGGCGTACCGGCGCCTAGAAGTGTGCCGAGCGCGCGGCTCCAGCGCGCGGCGCACAAGGTCGTGAGCAAAGTGCCGAAGAGCGGCAGTGCGAGCACGATGCGTCCGAATGCGATGCGCGCAGCTTCGGAGCGGCGCAGCAAGGTATGGAGTGCGAAAACGCCGGCGGTACAGAGCGCCGCCGTGGGCACGCTCCAGCGCGCCGCCGCCGCCGAGAGCATCAGGACGAATTGTGTGGGCGCGGGCAGCGTCGCGCCGAAGCCATCGAAGATCTGCTTGAACGTGGGCACGACCCAGACCAGCAACGCGGCTGTGATCGCGAAGGCGAGCAGCAGCACGGCGACCGGATAGGTGAGCGCGGCGCGCACCTTCGAGCGTTGCGCGGCGGCACGTTCCCGATCATCGGCGACGCGGGCGAGTACCCCGGCGAGCGCGCCCGACGCCTCGCCTACAGCCACGAGCTGACAATAGAGCGAGCCGAAGCGCATCGGATATTGCGCGAGTGCATCCGCGAAACGCTTGCCTGCGGTGATCTCACGCGCGAGCGCGGCTGCGATGCGCGGCAGCCCGTGCGGCCCGCTCGCCTGCGCGAGCAGATCGAGCGCACCGGCAAGCGGCAGACCCGCGCGCAGCAGACTGGCGAGCTGACGCGTGAAGCGGGTGATGTCCGCCTGATTGGCTCGTGGCGAAGGCGCCGGGCCGCGCCGCTCGATCAGCGTGGCGGTGATGCGCTCGCGCTTGAGCGCCACGCGCGCCGCCGTAGCGTCGAACGCGATCAGCGTGCCGTGACGCGCGACGCCTGTGGTATCGAGGCCGCGCCACGCGAAGCGCGAATCCGGCGCGGCGTGTGGCTGCGTTGGTTTGCCCGTGATCATGAGGCGTCCGTCGCGGCGAGTGCTTCGGCGAGACTCGTCGTGCCGTCGCGCACCCGCGCCAGCGCGGCATCGCGCAACGTGGCGACGCCCTCCGAGCGCGCCAGTTTCGCGATGTCGTGCGCGCTGCGCCGCTCGACGATCATGTCGCGCATGGCGGCGCTCACGGGCAACACTTCATGAATGCCCACGCGACCGCGATAGCCGATGCCATGACACGCTTCGCAGCCCTTCGCGAGATACGGTTGCACATCGGCGAGACCGGCGGCGCGCAACGTTGCCTCCGATTCGTTCGAACGCTGGCGGCACTGCATGCACAGGCGCCGCACGAGCCGTTGCGCCGTGACGAGCCGCAACGCGGCCGCGAGGTTATACGGTTCGACGCCGATGTCGATCAGGCGCGCGACTGCCGCGGGCGCGTCGTTGGTGTGCAGTGTGGAGAGCACGAGGTGTCCCGTTTGCGCCGCTTTCACCGCGACGCTGGCGGTTTCCTCGTCGCGTATCTCGCCGATCATGATGACGTCCGGGTCCTGGCGCAGCAGGGCGCGCAGCGCGAGCGCAAAGGTGAGCCCGGCCTTCTCGCGCACGTTGACCTGATTGATGCCGGCAAGCTGGATTTCGGCGGGATCTTCGACTGAACAGAGATTGCGCGAGGCGTCGTTGAGCTTTTGCAGGAAGCAGTAAAGCGAGAGAGTTTTGCCGCTGCCGGTCGGGCCTGTGACGAGAACGAGACCGTGCGGTGCACCGATCGCCGCGCTCAGCGTTGCTCGTTGCGTATCGTCGAGGCCGAGCGCATTCAGCGAGAGATCGGCGGGTAGCGCTTCGAGCCGGCGCAGCACGAGCTTTTCGCCATGCAGCGTGGGCAACGAGTTCACACGATAGTCTTCCTGCGGCTGCGCTTCGCCACGTGGCGCGAGCCGCAAACGCCCGTCCTGAGGAATGCGCCGCTCCGCAATATCCATACGCGCGAGCACCTTGATGCGCGTAACGAAAGCATCGCGCAGATGAGCGGGCGGCCGCGCGATTTCGTGCAGCACGCCGTCGATACGCAAGCGCACGCGCCAGCCTTGTTCCTGCGGTTCGATATGTAAATCTGAGGCATTGCGGCGCGCGGCTTCGCGCAATGTATCGGCGAGCAGGCGGACGGCGGGCGCGTCGTCGGAAGAGACGGGCGTTGCCGGCGCAGGCGAAGCGGCGGCGCCAAAGCCAACGCTCGCCGCGCCATCGGCTGTGCGTTGCGCGATAGCCGGTGCGCGCCGTACACCGTGCGCACTAAAACGATCAGGAATGGAAAACATCGATTGCCGGCCCGAAGCCGCCGTGTGCGAGAGACGGCTTCATGATCGGCTGATGTGAAGTCGCGCACCACTCGGCCGAATGGCTAACGATGCGCGCGAGGCGAACGGGTCTAGCGGCCCGGCAACAGCTTCTTCGCTTTCTCCAGCGTGGCGCGCGCGCCCTTACCCGGCGTCGTGCCCGGTTTGAAGAGTTTGACCGTGCGCACGGCCTGGTCGTCGGCGCGCATGACTTCGAGTTTCACGTCGCCGATCTGCACGCACACGTCGCCTTCGGGAATCTCTTCGAGCACTTCGAGGATCAAACCGTTGAGCGTCTTCGGCCCGTCGGTCGGCAGCTTCATATGCAGCCAGCGGTTGAGTTCGCGCAAGGGCATGCTGCCCGGCACGATGCACTCGCCCTGATCGTTCCATCCGCCGCGTCCCGTACCGCTGCGCGGCATGGTGGTGGTGAATTCGCCGATCAGCTCTTCGATGATGTCTTCCGGCGTGAGCAGTCCTTCCATCTCGCCATACTCGTTCACCACCAGCGCAATACGGTGACGGCTTTCCTGGAAGTACTGAAGTTGCTGGAACACCGGCGTGCCGGTGGGCACGAAGTACGGTTCAGCCAGCAGTTCGCGCAGCGTCTCGCGCTCGAAATCCTGGTTGTGCAGGGCGGCCAGCGTCTTGCGCACATGCAGCACACCCAGCACGCGGTCGATATCGCCTTGATAGACGATCAGCTTGTTGTGATAGCAGGTTTCGAGCTGATGCAGGATCTCTTCCAGAGGCGCGTTGAAGTCGAGCGCTTCGATACGTCGACGCGGAATCATCACGTCATCGACGGTGATGTTTTCGAGATCGAACAGGTTCAACAGGATGCTGCGGTGCTTGGTCGGCATGAAGCTGCCGGACTCCAGCACGATGGTGCGCAGTTCTTCGGTCGAGAGCCGCTGGTCGTGCGCCTTGCTCGTATTGATGTGCAGCACGCGCAGGATCGTGTTCGCAAACATGTTGACGAACCAGATGATGGGCTTCGTCACGCGCATGAGCGGCGCGATCAGCAGGCTGGCGGGCAGCGCGATTTTTTCCGGGAACGTGGCGCCGACGATCTTCGGCGTGATTTCCGCAAACACGATGATCAGAAACGCGACGATGCCGGTCGCGATCGACAGCACGAGGTTGTTATGACCGAAGGTGTGCAGCGCGATCGAGGTGGTGAGCACCGGAATGATCGTGTTGAACAGGTTGTTGCCGATCAGGATGACGGACAGCAGCAGGTCGGTGCGCGCGAGCAGTTTCTGCGTGGTCTTTGCGCCGAGCGCGTTGTGGGTCGCGAGATATTTCAGCCGATGGCGGTTGAGCGCCATCATCGCCGTTTCGGAGATGGAGAAGAAGCTGGAGCAGATGAGCAGGACGAAGACGGCGCAAATCTGCGCCCATAAGGGAAGGTGGTCCACGCTTGGAGAAAGTGAGGGGATCGGGTGAGGAAACTATAACAGAGGGGTGCCGCGCGTCAGCCGTGGCGGGGAGGGCGTTGGCCGTCCGGCCAGGGGCGGCATCGGCTGGGCTTTGTGCGCGCTTGCGCAAGGGAAAGGACAGACAAAAAACGCAGACGAAAAAAAACCGCACAACACGTGTGCGGTTTTTTTTGAATTCTGGTCGGGGTGAGAGGATTCGAACCTCCGGCCTCTACGTCCCGAACGTAGCGCTCTACCAGGCTAAGCTACACCCCGAATTTTACTGCTTTTACTCTTCCGGCTTGCTTCGTCTTCGTTAAGACTGGCGCGTCGTCGAGTAAGAACATAATTCTAGCAGGCTCTCTTTGTATTGGGAAGAGGGAAATGAAGAAATTGCATCGGCCGCTGCTTGAGCCTCTGCTTTCGCGCATTGGAGGGTGTGGTCGAGTGCGCCCGAACGCGTGATGGCGTCGAAGATTTCGTCGAAACGCGTGGTGCCGCCTTGCTCGATGGCTTCGCGCGCGAGCGCAGCTTCCGCAGCCGTGCCGTGTTCGATCAGCCAGATCAGCGGCAGCGTGGGCTTGCCTTCGCGCAGATCGTCGCCGGCGTTCTTGCCCATCGATTCGGCCGTGCCGGTGTAGTCGAGCCAGTCGTCCATGATCTGGAACGCCGTACCCATGCGCCGGCCGTATTCCGCCGCGGCTTCTTCGGTGCGGGCATCCGCCCCCGAAAGCACGGCGCCCAGTTGTGCCGCTGCCTCGAACAGTTTGGCCGTCTTGTAACGGATGACCTGCATATAGCGTTCGGTATCGACGTCCGCATCATGCATGTTCAGGAGTTGCAGCACTTCCCCTTCGGAAATGATCGTGGTGGCCTGCGAGAGGATTTCCATCACGCGCATCTTGCCGACACCCACCATCATCTCGAACGAGCGCGAATACAGATAGTCGCCCACCAGCACGCTGGCCGCGTTGCCGAACAGCGCATTGGCCGTCTGGCGGCCGCGCCGCAGGTCGGATTCGTCGACGACGTCGTCGTGCAGCAGGGTGGCCGTGTGGATGAACTCGACGACAGCCGCGAGCGTATGACGATGCGAACTGCGATCGCCGAGCGCGCCAGCCACGAGCAGCAGCAGCGCCGGACGCAGCCGCTTGCCGCCCGCACTGATGATGTACTCGGAGATCTGGTTGATCAGCATCACCTCGGACGCCAGACTCTGCCGGATGACACGATTCACCTGCTCCATGTCGCTGGCGATGGGCGCAAGCAAGGTCGCTGCGCTGGGGGTAGGGGTGGCGGTGGACGACATGATGGCAAATATAGGTAGTGCCGCGGATTATAAGGCGAATCGGTCGCGGGCCCTATGTAGCTCTGCCGTCCGGCCGATGCTTCCCTCTATTTTTGTGTGGCGGGACGGGCGCTTCGCTACGGCGCGAAGTCATCATCAAACCTGCCGCAAAGCCTTGTCGCGCGGCGCGCAGGAACACGGCGCGCGTGCTTGTCAATACCTTTTGACCGTGCAGCTAACTCTATGTATAATCTAAGGTTTCGGGCGCGCAGTGCGTCTGAAAAGATATTTTAGAGTGAGGTTCTCAATGTACGCGGTCATAAAAACCGGCGGCAAGCAGTACAAAGTTGCCGTTGGCGAAAAACTCAAAGTAGAACAGATACCGGCTGACATTGACGCAGAAATCACGCTCGACCAGGTTCTCGCAGTGGGCGAAGGCGAATCGATTAAGTTCGGTACGCCGCTGGTCAGTGGGGCTTCCGTCAAGGCCACCGTTGTGTCGCAAGGCCGACACGCCAAAGTGACCATCTTCAAGATGCGTCGCCGGAAGCACTACCAGAAGCATGGCGGCCACCGCCAGAACTACACCGAACTGCGCATCGACGCTATCAACGCGTAAGCGCACGCCGGTAAAGGAGCAAACAAATGGCACACAAAAAGGCAGGCGGGTCGTCACGTAACGGCCGCGACTCAGAGTCGAAACGACTTGGCGTTAAGGTGTTCGGCGGCCAGGCTATCCTCGCAGGCGGCATCATCGTTCGCCAGCGCGGTACGCGTATGCACCCGGGTCTGAACGTTGGCATCGGCAAGGACCACACGCTTTACGCGCTGGTCGACGGCCACGTCTCGTTCGCGATCAAGGGCGCAGCCAACAAGCACATGGTCAACGTCGTACCGGTAGCAGCGTAAGTTTTAGCTGCTAGCAATCGACGCAAGGAAGGCCCCGCGAAGTTTGCGGGGCTTTTTCTTTATCTGCGCCCAGGTCCACGTAAGGGCGCAACGCGTTGGGATCGCCGTTGGCCGTTCGGTCAGGTGGGCAAGCATGGCCCCGGCGAGCACAATACGTGGGCACAATAACGAATTACCGACGATTCACCGATTACGGGACGGAGTAACGCATGAAGTTCATTGACGAAGCGAAGATCGAAGTCATCGCCGGCGATGGGGGCGATGGCAGCGCGTCGATGCGACGCGAGAAATTCGTCCCGTTCGGCGGGCCGGATGGCGGCGACGGCGGGCGAGGCGGCAGCGTCTACGTGGTTGCCGACCGCAATATCAATACGCTGATCGACTACCGCTATACCAAGAAGCATCTGGCGCGTAACGGCGAAAATGGCCGTGGCGCTGACTGCTATGGCAAGGGCGGCGACGACATCACGCTGCGCATGCCGGTGGGCACGGCCATCACCGACATGGAAACCGGCGAGTTCATCGCCGACCTCACCGAGCACGACCAGCGCGTGATGGTGGCGCAAGGCGGCGCGGGCGGCCTCGGCAACCTGCACTTCAAGTCGTCGACCAACCGCGCGCCGCGTCAGAAGACCGACGGCAAGGCGGGCGAGCGCCGCATGCTGCGCCTCGAACTGAAGGTGCTGGCCGACGTCGGTCTGCTCGGCATGCCCAATGCGGGCAAGTCCACCTTTATTTCCTCGGTGTCGAACGCGAAGCCGAAGATCGCCGATTACCCGTTCACGACGCTTGCGCCGAATCTGGGCGTGGTGCGCGTGGGTCCGAGCAAGAGCTTCGTGATCGCCGACATTCCTGGCCTGATCGAAGGCGCAGCGGAAGGCGCGGGCCTCGGTCACCAGTTCCTGCGTCACTTGCAGCGCACCAACCTGCTGCTGCATCTTGTCGACCTCGCACCGTTCGATGAAGCGGTCGATCCGGTCGCGGAAGCGAAGGCCATCGTCGGCGAACTGCGCAAGTACGACGAAATGTTGTTCGAGAAGCCGCGCTGGCTCGTGCTGAACAAGCTCGACATGGTGCCGGAAGAAGAACGTGCCGCGCGTATCGCCGACTTCGTCGAGCGTTTCGAGTGGGACGGCCCGGTGTTCGAGATTTCGGCACTCACGGGGCAGGGCTGCGAAAATCTCTGCTACGCGATCTACGACTACATCTCCGAGCATTCGGACGCGCGCCGTGCAGAGGAAGCGGAAGATCTCGCCTCCGACGTGCGCTTCCGCGATGCCGCGTCTGGCCAGAATGGCGGCGCCGCGCAGGAGCCGCAGGAGTAATTCATCGTTCGAGCCGGCAAGCGGCCCTCGGGCCGCGCCGGTTGCTTCACGCGTCATCAGTCATTTGGGGAGACCGCGCAGCATGCGTTCCGTCATCGCCGATTCCCGGCGTCTGGTAGTGAAAGTCGGTTCCAGCCTCGTCACGAACGATGGCCGCGGGCTCGATCATGCGGCCATTGGCCGCTGGGCCGCGCAGATCGCGGCGCTGCGTGCGCAGGGCAAGGAAGTCGTGCTCGTGAGTTCGGGCGCGATTGCCGAAGGCATGCAGCGTCTGGGCTGGACGAAGCGTCCGCGCGAAATCGACGAACTTCAGGCGGCTGCGGCAGTGGGCCAGATGGGTCTCGCGCAGGTGTACGAGAGCCGCTTCGCGGAGCACGACATCCGCACCGCGCAGATTCTGCTCACGCACGCCGACCTGGCCGACCGCGAACGTTATCTGAACGCGCGCTCGACGCTGCTTACGCTGTTGCGTCTGGGCGTAGTGCCGATCATCAACGAGAACGACACGGTCGTCACCGACGAAATCAAGTTCGGCGATAACGACACGCTTGGCGCGCTCGTGGCGAACCTGATCGAAGGCGACGCGCTGGTGATCCTCACCGATCAAAGCGGTCTCTACACGGCCGATCCGCGTAAAGATCCGGCCGCCACGCTCGTGCAGGAAGCCGATGCCGGCAAGCCGGAGCTGGAAGCGATGGCGGGCGGCGCAGGGTCGAGCATCGGCCGTGGCGGCATGCTCACCAAGATTCTCGCGGCCAAGCGCGCGGCGCACAGCGGCGCGAATACGGTGATCGCGAGCGGGCGCGAAGAGCAGGTGCTCGTGCGTCTCGCGCAGGGCGAGGCGATCGGTACGCAACTGATCGCACGCACGGCGCGCATGGCGGCGCGCAAGCAATGGATGGCGGATCACCTGCAGGTGCGCGGTCATGTCGTGATCGACGACGGCGCGGTGCAAAAGCTCACGGCTGACGGCAAGAGTCTGCTGCCGATCGGCGTGGTGGGCGTGCAGGGCGCGTTCGCGCGCGGCGAAGTGATCGCGTGTCTGAATCCGTCCGGCCAGGAAGTCGCACGCGGCCTGACCAACTACAGCAGCGCGGAAACGAAGCTGATCCAGCGTCACCCTAGCGGCGAGATCGAAGGCGTGCTCGGCTATATGCTGGAGCCGGAACTGATCCATCGCGACAATCTCGTGCTGATCTAAAAAGCCTAAGTACGCAAGCTCAGTGCACAAAGAAAAAGCCGCAACAGTCGATGACTGCTGCGGCTTTTTTATTGGCGTCGCGCGCGGATATCAGCGCACGAGTGTCGATTGCGTGCGGCCGAAGCGAATGTTCTCGCCGATCACCGATGCTTTCGCGATCGGCATCTTGTTGGCGCAGAAGTAGTCCTGATAGAGCCTCGACTGGTACGCGTTGAGCGTGCCGTTCTCGATGCGCGACCAGTCGTTGGCGACGGTCTGGTCCCAGCCGTTGTGGTCGGCGTTCAGGCTCGCGTAGAGGCGCCACTCGTAGGTGTCGCAGCGAATGCCTTCGTAGTTGATGTTGCGCGCGCCATTCGGGCTCGTGATGACGATCGTGTAGCGCACCACGCCATCGGTGCCGACGCTCAGCGAGGCCGGATCGACGGCGAACTTCAGCGGCGTGTTGTTCGAGACGTCGAAGCCGTAGAGCTGCGCGTTCGCGCCGGGCAGGGCCGGCAGGCTTTCGAGCGTGTTTTCCTTCCATTCGCCCTTGCGGTCGAGCAGATAGGTAAAGGCGCTGTCGTCCTTGTTGGTGGGGCCGGAACTGCCGCAACCGGACAGCAGGACGCTACTTGCGGCCGCGGCGCACACCGCAGCAAGAGCCAGTCGTTTCAAATCGATATTCCTTCGATGCACCGGCGCTGCGCGCACGAATGCGCGGCGCCGCGGATGCGGACCGCCATGCGCCACGCAGCGCAACTCGTGCGCTACGGCGGCGAGGCCGGTCCGGGCGTTGGGTGCGACGTCGCGAGCAGGCGGGGCAATGACCGGATAACAACCCGGTGACCCGCCCACGGATTAACCATGCTCGTCCGGCGCAGGCTCGATCATACTCCCCGCGGGGTCGCAGTCGCGATCCAGCGAGACGTGGATCGAGTCATCCACGAACGTGGGCTCGAGCTGTACCGCCTCGGCATGCGCGGACGTGATGAGGCGCGGATAGCGCACTTCATGACCGTGCGGGCCGTGGGCGCTTACACGCTCGACACGCGGCATCGCCGGGCGTCGCAAAAAGCGCGACAGCTCGGTGAGCGCCAGTTGGTAGACATCGCGCTTGAACTCGATGACCGCTTCGAGCGGCACCCAGTATTCATTCCAGCGCCATGCATCGAACTCGGGATGCTCTGTTGCCCTCAGGCAGATATCGCAATCGCGCCCGACCATGCGCAGCAGAAACCAGATCTGTTTCTGACCGCGATAATGGCCGCGCACTTCGCGCTTGATGAACTTGTCCGGCACCTCATAACGCAGCCAGTCGCGCGTGCGACCGACGATCTTGACGTGCTCCGGATGCAAACCGGTTTCTTCGTGCAACTCCCGAAACATTGCCTGCATGGGGGTCTCACCATATTTGATGCCCCCTTGCGGAAACTGCCAGGAATGTTCGCGAACCCGTTTACCCCAAAACACCTCGTTTCGCGCGTTCAAGAGGATGATGCCGACGTTCGGGCGAAACCCCTCACGATCCAGCATACAACCACCTTCGAATCCTTTAAAATTGCTTTGATTATAAACAGATAACGGTCCTCACGCACCCGGCGGCCAGAAGTTTGGAGCGTTTTGCCATGAAGGCGCAAAAATGCGTCTGTCGTGCCGCTCGCCAGTCTCACCTGCGCGGCGCCCGGGGCGTTGTCATAATGTCGGGTCTGTGATCTCCACCGTTGGACACTTTCGGGCGGCCTCCCGTTGCCGCCGCTTTTGGAAAAAACCCTGAATGAAAGCCTCCCGTTTCTTTATCGGCACCCTCAAGGAAGCGCCGGCTGACGCCGAAATCGTCAGCCACAAGTTGATGATCCGCGCCGGCATGATCCGTCGCGTTGCGGGCGGCATTTACAACTATCTGCCGATCGGCCTGCGTTCGATCCGCAAGGTCGAGCAGATCGTGCGCGAGGAAATGAACCGCGCGGGCGCCATCGAACTGCTGATGCCGGCGGTGCAGCCGGCCGAACTCTGGCAGGAATCGGGGCGCTGGGAGAAATACGGGCCGGAACTGCTGCGCTTCAAGGACCGCAAGCAAAGCGATTTCGTGATGGGGCCGACGCACGAAGAAGTCGTTACCGACATCGCGCGCAACCAGATCAAGAGCTACCGTCAGATGCCGGTGAACTTCTACCAGGTACAGACGAAGTTCCGCGACGAAATCCGTCCCCGTTTTGGCGTGATGCGCGGCCGCGAATTCATCATGAAGGACGCGTACTCGTTCGATAAGGACGTGGACGGCCTGAAGCTCTCGTACGAGAAGATGTACGACGCTTACGTGCGCATCTTCACGCGTCTGGGTCTGAATTTCCGCGCAGTCGTGGCCGATAACGGCTCGATCGGCGGCAGCGGCTCGCACGAATTCCACGTGATCGCCGAAACCGGCGAAGACGATATCGCTTATTGCCCGACCTCGGAATTCGCCGCCAACGTCGAAGCCACCGAAGCCCTGCCGTTGATCGCCGAGCGCGCCGCAGCCAGCGAAGCGCTCACGAAGACCTCGACGCCCGGCGCTGCGAAGTGCGAAGCCGTCGCGAAGCTGCTCGACATTCCGCTCGAAAAGACCATCAAGTCGATCATTCTCGCGACCGACAACGAAGGCGCCGAACCCACGATCTGGCTGCTGATGCTGCGTGGCGACCACGATCTGAACGAGATCAAGGCGAGCAAGATCGAGGGTCTGTCGGGTTTCCGCATGGCGACCGAAGCCGAAATCGTCGAATGGTTCGGCACGCCGCCGGGCTACCTCGGCCCGCTCAACACGAAGAAGCCGGTCAAGGTGATCGCGGACCGCACGGTCGCGAACATGAGCGACTTCGTGGTCGGCTCGAACGACGTCGACTTCCACACCACGGGCGTGAACTGGGGCCGCGATCTGCCGGAGCCGGTCGTCGCCGACATCCGCAACGTCAAGAAGGGCGATCCGTCGCCGGATGGCAAGGGTGTGATCGACATCTGCCGCGGTATCGAAGTGGGCCACGTGTTCCAGCTCGGCACCAAGTATTCGGAAGCAATGGGCGCGACGTTCCTCGCGGAAAACGGCAAGCCCGCGCCGATGCAGATGGGCTGCTACGGTATCGGCGTCACGCGTATCCTGGGTGCGGCGATCGAGCAGAACTTCGACGACAAGGGCATCATCTGGCCGGAATCGATTGCGCCGTTCCAGGTGGTCGTGTGCCCGATGGGCATGGATCGCAGCGAGCTCGTGCGCGAGCACGCCGAACGTGTGTACAACGAACTGGTTGCTGCCGGCATCGACGTGATCCTCGACGATCGCGGCGAGCGTCCGGGCGTGATGTTCGCCGACTGGGAACTGATCGGCGTGCCGCATCGTCTGGTGATCGGCGATCGTGGCCTGAAGGAAGGCAAGATCGAGTATCAGGGCCGCCGCGACACCGAAGCGACGCTGCTGCCGGCTGAAGAAGCCGCGCAGACCGTGGCGCAGAAGGTGCTGGCCGCACTGAAGGCCTGATGCCTGTTTCGATGAACCTCAGCTAAGGAGCGTTGCGAACGTGGAGTACAGCTTCCTGTCCGCGACGATCCTGCTGCTGCTCATCACCGATCCGCTCGGCAATATTCCGCTTTTCATCGGTTGCCTGCATCACGTGGCGCGCGAGCGCCGGGCGATCGTGATCCTGCGCGAAGTGGCGATCGCCTTCGTGATCCTGCTGATCTTCATGGTGGCCGGCAACGGCTTCCTGCGGATGATGGGGCTCACGGATACGTCGCTGCGCATCGGCGGCGGCATCGTGCTGTTCCTGATCGCGCTGCGCATGATCTTCCCGCATCCGGGCGGCCCGTTCGGCGGCGGCGATAAAGACGGCGAGCCGCTGATCGTGCCGCTGGCGATTCCCGCGCTGGCGGGGCCGTCGGCGCTGGCCACGGTGATGCTGCTGACGTCGCAGGCGCCGGGCAAACTGTTCGAGTGGATCGGCGCGCTGATCGTGACGATGGCGATCTGCGCGATCGTGCTGGTGCTCGCGGAGCGCATCCAGCAGTGGCTGGGCGAGCGCGTGGTGACGGCTTTCGAGCGCTTGATGGGATTGGTGCTCGTGGCGATTTCGGTGGAGATGATCCTCGCGGGGATTGCCGCGTTCGTGCATCACCTTTGATTGCGTTTCGCCGCCTCGACGGCAACAAAAAAGCGACCCGCGGGTCGCTTTTTTTTCATGCTGCGCCCGGTAGGCGCGTCGCTTACACGACCGGGTTACGCACCTTCGGTCAGCGCGCGGATCGTCGGCAGGTTACGCCAGTAACCCTTCGCGTCCATGCCGCAGCCAAACACATAGCGGTCCGGCACCGAAAAGCCGCAGTAGTCCGGATGCAGCGGCTTCGCCTTCGGAATGATCTTCTCGCACAGCACCGCCGACAGGAAACGCTTCGCGCCCATGTCCATGATGCGGTCGCGGATCGCGGCCATGGTTTCGCCTTCGTCGAGGATGTCGTCGAGCACGAGCACGACGCGGTCCTTCACCGACTCGCGCGGCGCCACGCGCCACTGCATTTCCGCGCTGCCCTTGATGGCGTTGCGGTAGCGCGTGAGGTGGATGTAGTCGAACTCGAGCGGGAAATCGAGGTGCGGCAACAGCATGCCGGTGAACACCGCCGCGCCGCCCATCACCGACAGCACGAGCGGGAATTCCTCGCTGACATCGGCGCGAATGGCTTCGGCCATCCGGCCGATCGACGCGTTGACCTCACTCACCGAAACGATTTCTTCGGAGTGGCTGAAAATATGGAGGGCTTCTTCGCGATTCATGACTCTGGCGGGGCAGTGGCTGTAGCTATTCAGTGTGGAAAATAACGACGGCGCGCGCTACAGCAAAAACCCGCGCTTCATTGTCCAGCTCGCGCGCCGCGTCGTATCGGGTTGCGCGCGCGTTCATGCCGCGCAGCCCGGAACAGAAAAGATCGTGAATCAGCGCATGCCGGGCATCATGCCCTTCATGCCGCGCATCATCTTTTGCAGGTTGCCGCCCTTGAGCTTCTTCATCATGGTGCGCATCTGGTCGTACTGATTGAGCAGACGGTTCACTTCCTGCACCTGCACGCCCGCGCCCGCTGCGATGCGGCGCTTGCGCGTGGCCTTGATGAGATCGGGCTTGGCGCGCTCCTGGGCGGTCATCGAATTGATGATGCCTTCCATGCGGCGCATCTGCTTTTCGGCCTGGCCCATGTTGGCGCCCGAGGCGGCTTGCTGGAACTGAGCGGGCAGCTTGTCCATCAGCGACGACAGGCCGCCCATGCTCTTCATCTGCGTGAGTTGGGCGCGGAAGTCGTTGAGGTCGAAGTCGCCACCTTTCTTGACCTTGTCGGCGAGCTTCTGGGCGGCTTGAACGTCAACGCCGCGCTGCGCTTCTTCGACGAGGGCGAGAATGTCGCCCATGCCGAGAATACGGTTGGCCATGCGGTCCGGGTGGAACACTTCCAGACCGTCGAGCTTTTCCGCCACGCCGACGAACTTGATCGGCTTGCCGGTGATGTGGCGCACGGACAGCGCCGCGCCGCCGCGCGAGTCGCCGTCGAGCTTGGTGAGCACCACGCCGGTGAGCGGCAGGGCGTCGTTGAATGCCTTGGCCGTGTTGACCGCGTCCTGACCGAGCATCGCGTCGACCACGAACAGCGTTTCAGCCGGCTTGAGCGAGGCGTGCAGCGCGGTGATTTCGTTCATCATCGCCTCGTCGATACCGAGGCGACCGGCCGTGTCGACGAGCAGAACGTCGTGGTAATGGCGCTTGGCCCAGTCCACGGCGGCGGCGGCGATATCGACCGGCTTTTGATCGGGCTGCGAGGGGAAGAAGTCGGCGCCGACCTGTTCCGTCACCGTCTTCAACTGCGCGATAGCGGCAGGGCGGTAGACGTCACAGGAAACGGTCAGGACCTTCTTCTTGTACTTCTCGCGCAGCAGCTTGGCCAGCTTGCCGACCGTGGTGGTCTTACCCGCGCCCTGCAGACCGGCCATGAGGATGACGGCGGGCGGCGTGACGGCGAGATTCAGCTCGACGGCCTTGCCTTCGTAGTCGCCGCCGATCACGGCGGTCAGCTCGCGCTGCACCACGCCGACGAGCGCCTGGCCCGGCGAGAGGCTGCTGATGACTTCCTCGCCCAGCGCCTTTTCCTTGACCTTGGCGATGAATTCGCGCACGACGGGCAGCGCCACGTCCGCTTCCAGCAGCGCGAGACGGACCTCGCGCAGCATTTCCTGCGTATTGGCTTCGGTCAGCCGGGCTTCGCCGCGCAGCGTCTTGACGACGCGCGCCATCCGTTGAGTGAGATTGTCGAGCATGGGGAGGCGGTGAGCAGTGAGGCCCGGTGGTGCACGCAGCGGCAGCGCCGCGTTTCGTCGCGCTTCTGTGTGTTTGCCGCGCGGCCAGGGGGCCTATAGTAAACTTCGAACATGGATATTGTACTGTATGCCTTCACCGTGCTCCTGTACGGCGGTCTGTGCGCCGCCGACTGGCGCGCATTGCGCCGCGCCAGCGTCGAGCCGCTTTTCGGCAGCGTGCCGCCGGTTCCGGTGACGGCCGGCCCGACGGGCCTGCCCGGCGCGGATCTCGACGCCGCGCGTGCGCGCAGCTTCGGCGTGCTCTCGCGCGCTTTGCTGTTCGTCGCGCTCGCGGCGCACGGTCTGCTGCTGCATATGACGATCTTCCCCGCCAACGAAATGATCTTCGGCTTCGCGTTTGCGTTGTCGGCGATGTTCTGGCTCGGCGCGGTGATCTACTGGATCGAGAGCTTTTTCTTCGCGCTCGACGGTCTGCGTCTTCTGCTGTTGCCGCTGGCGGCGCTGGCGTCGATCCTGCCGCTCCTGTTCGGTGGCGTGCGCGTGCTGCCGTATGCGGCCGCGCCGCTCTTCAAGCTGCACTTCGTCATCGCCAATGTGGCCTATGGTCTGTTCGCGATCGCCGCGCTCCATGCGGTGCTGATGCTCGCCGTCGAGCGTCGTCTGCATGCGCTCAAGGGCGCGGGCTTCCAGCGCAACGCCGGCAACAAGGGCGGCGGCTGGCTGTCGAACTGGATCGAAACGCTGCCGCCGCTGCTGACGATGGAAAAGCTGCTGTTCCGTCTGATCGGCGCGGGTTTCGTGCTGCTCACGGCCACGCTGGTGTCGGGCATCGTGTTCAGCGAGCAGTTGATCGACCGTCCGCTGTCGCTCGATCACAAGACCGTGTTCGCGTTTCTCTCGTGGCTGATGTTCGGCACGCTGCTCACGGCGCGCAAGATTTCGGGCTGGCGTGGCCGCTCGGCGCTGCGCTGGGTGATCGCGTCGTTCGTCGCGCTGCTGCTTGCTTATGTCGGTAGCCGCTTCGTGTTCGAAGTGCTGCTGCATCGTCCCGTCGTTTGATGGTCGCCTGATGCGCGGCGCCGTTCGCGGCGACGCGCACCGCTTCATACGCTGAATTAATGAGACAGATTCTTCTCCTGATCCTGCTGTTCTTCGTCGGACAGTGGTTCTTCAAAACGCTGCGCCGTGCGCAGACGCAATCGCCGCAAGCGCGTCCTGGCGTCGATCCGCGTCAGCCGGGGCAGGGCGCGCGGCGTGCGAACGGCGGTGCTGCCGGTGCGGAAACCGGCACTGCCGTGCTGGCCGAGCCGATGGTGCGCTGTGCCGAGTGCGGCGTGCACGCGCCGCGCAGCGAGTCGGTGAGCGTGGGCGAGCAGTCCTTCTGCAGCGCCGCGCACGCTCGCGCCTACGACGCGCGCAAGACCAGCCAGAACCGTCCCGCGCGATGAGTCACGCTGGTTCGCCGCAAGCGCCTGCTTTCGACGTCGATACGCAAGGCTGGGTGGCTGCGGCTCAACAGCTGCCGTCACCGAATTTCGAAGCGCGCCCTGAGGGCGCGGTGCCGACGCTCATCGTCGTGCACAACATCAGCCTGCCGCCCGATACCTTCGGTGGTCCCGAGATCGCGGATCTGTTCCTCAATCGCCTCGACTGCGATGCGCATCCGTATTTCGATGCGCATCTGCGCGGCGTGCGGGTCTCCGCGCATTTCGTGATTCATCGCGATGGCGCGCTCGAACAGTTCGTCTCGTGCGACGAGCGCGCGTGGCATGCGGGTCTGTCGAGCTTCTTCGGGCGCGAGCGCTGTAACGATTTCTCGATCGGCATCGAACTCGAAGGCAGCGACACCCAGCCCTTCGAAGCCGCGCAATATGCGACACTCGCGCCCCTCGTGCGCGCGCTGTGCGCGCACTATCCGATCGATGCGCTCGCCGGTCACTCGGATATCGCGCCGGGACGCAAGACCGATCCGGGACCGCATTTCGACTGGACGCGTCTGCAGCGCGAGACGCAACTGGGCGATGTGTTCTTTCCCTATCTTCATGGGCGCGACGGATCGTGAACGGTGTTCGCGGCGTCGTGACGCAGTGAAGCGCAACTAAACGGAAGGCCTTTTGCCGCGCTAACCGTAGTGCGGCGTATGGGCTTTTTCGCCGCACGAAAATCGACGTCGCGCTCAAATGCCCGCGCCGTCTAGGCTTTACGTGCTGTCAAGACTCCAGGCCTAAATTTTCTTCGCATTTTCTTCTTTGACTGCGCGGCGCTTCCACTATACTTCGTACCCGAAGCACGGCTTTACACCATATGTTGTGTTGTTCTGCGGCGCCCCGCTCTGGTGAGCATGGCGCCGCGCGCATTAGCGGCATACGAAAAACTTGTGCGGTGCAGCTGGCCAGAAGGCCCGCGCACCGGCTGATATCGAGAGAAAAGGTACAGCCAATGATCGCGGCATACACGATGAAAACCGGAACGCTACGTGGTTCATCTGCCTTGCCGCATCCGGCCAACTCGCCAGGCTGGCTCGTTCTCTCCGCAAAATCGTCCGCGCACTCGGGGGCGCGGCATCCGTATTAATTCGCGAATTTCCTTCGCACATTTCCAGGACCAGGAGCTTTGCACATGCAAACGACCGATAACGTCTCGACCCGGTATGAAGGCGCGCCCGCCGCGCAGCTGGGTGGTCAGCCGCAGGACGGCCAGACCGGCGCAACGCAGTTCGCCGACCACAAGGTGATCCGCCGTAACGGCAGCGTTGTCGGCTTCGAGCCGTCGAAGATCGCCCTCGCCATGACCAAGGCTTTCCTGGCCGTGAACGGCGGGCAGGGTGCAGCGTCGGCACGCGTGCGCGAACTCGTTGAGCAGCTCACGCAGAACGTCGTGCGCGCGCTGGTGCGCAGCCGTCCGAACGGCGGCACGTTCCACATCGAAGACATTCAGGATCAGGTCGAACTCGCGCTGATGCGCGGCGGCGAGCACAACGTTGCGCGCGCCTACGTCCTGTATCGCGAGAAGCGCAGCCAGGAACGCACGCATGCGCCGGAAGCGGCAGCAGCGCCTGGCATCAACGTGACCGACAACGGCGTTACGCGTCCGCTCGACATGAACGCGCTGCGCGCGCTGATCGCTTCGACCTGCGAAGGCCTGGGCGAAGCCGTGAACCCGGACCCGATCGTCGCGGAAACGATCAAGAACCTGTACGACGGCGTGCCGATGTCGCAGGTCTATGATTCGGCGATCCTGGCCGCGCGCACGATGATCGAAAAGGACCCGGCATACAGCCAGGTCACGTCGCGCATCCTGCTGCACACGATCCGTCGCGAAATTCTGGAAGAAGAAGTCACGCAAGCCGACATGGGCTGGCGCTACGCTGAATACTTCCCGCAGTTCATCAAGCGCGGCGTCGAAGCCGGCCTGCTCGACGACAAGCTCCAGCAGTTCGACCTCAAGCGTCTCGGTAACGCGCTCGACGCGGGCCGCGACCTGCAGTTCGGCTACCTCGGCCTGCAGACGCTGTATGACCGCTACTTCCTGCACATCGGCGGTACGCGTATCGAAATGCCGCAGGCATTCTTCATGCGCGTCGCCATGGGTCTGTCGCTCAACGAAATCGACCGCGAAGCGCGCGCGATCGAGTTCTACAACGTGCTCTCGTCGTTCGACTTCATGTCGTCGACGCCCACGCTGTTCAACTCGGGTACGCACCGCTCGCAGCTGTCGTCGTGCTATCTGACGACGGTCGCCGACGATCTCGACGGCATCTACGAAGCGCTCAAGGACAACGCACTGCTGTCGAAGTTTGCCGGCGGTCTGGGCAACGACTGGACGCGCGTGCGTGCACTCGGTTCGCACATCAAGGGCACGAACGGCAAGTCGCAAGGCGTGGTGCCGTTCCTGAAGGTCGTGAACGACACGGCCGTCGCGGTGAACCAGGGCGGCAAGCGCAAGGGCGCGGTCTGCGCGTACCTGGAAACGTGGCACCTGGACATCGAAGAATTCCTCGAGCTGCGCAAGAACACGGGCGACGATCGCCGCCGCACGCACGACATGAACACGGCGAACTGGATTCCCGACCTGTTCATGAAGCGCGTGATGGAAGGCGGTGACTGGACGCTGTTCTCGCCGTCGACCTGCCCGGATCTGCACGACCTGTTCGGCGCCGATTTCGAGAAGGCTTACGTCGCTTACGAAGACAAGGCCGCACGCGGCGAGATCAAGCTGTTCAAGAAGCTGCCGGCAGCGCAACTGTGGCGCAAGATGCTGGGCATGCTGTTCGAAACGGGCCACCCGTGGATCACGTTCAAGGATCCTTGCAACGTGCGCTCGCCGCAGCAGCACGTCGGCGTCGTCCACTCGTCGAACCTGTGCACGGAAATCACGCTGAACACCAGCGACACGGAAATCGCCGTGTGTAACCTGGGTTCGGTGAACCTCGTCGCGCACATGATCGAACAGGCCGACGGCACGTTCGCTCTGGACCACGACAAGCTCAAGCGCACCATCAGCGTCGCGATGCGCATGCTCGACAACGTCATCGACATCAACTACTACGCGGTGGCGAAGGCGCGTAACTCGAACCTGAAGCACCGTCCGGTCGGCATGGGCGTCATGGGCTTCCAGGACTGCCTGCACGTTCTGCGCACGCCGTTTGCTTCGCAGGAAGCCGTCGAGTTCGCCGATCGTTCGATGGAAGCGGTCTGCTACTACGCTTACTGGGCGTCGACGGAACTGGCAGCCGAGCGCGGCCGTTACTCGACCTACCGTGGCTCGCTGTGGGATCGCGGCATCCTCCCGCAGGACACGCTCAAGCTGCTCGAAGAAGCACGCGGCGGTTACGTCGAAGTCGACACGAGCGAAACGATGGACTGGACCTCGCTGCGCGAGCGCATCGCTACGCACGGCATGCGTAACTCGAACTGCGTCGCGATCGCACCGACCGCGACCATCTCGAACATCATCGGCGTGTCGCCGTGTATCGAGCCGACGTTCCAGAACCTCTACGTGAAGTCGAACCTCTCGGGCGAATTCACGGTGGTCAACGACTACCTCGTACGTGACCTGAAGACGCGCGGCCTGTGGGACGAAGTCATGGTCGCCGACCTGAAGTACTTCGACGGCATGCTCTCGCGCATCGACCGTATCCCGGCCGATCTGCGCGCGGTGTACGCCACGGCGTTCGAAGTCGATCCGACGTGGCTCGTCGAAGCGGCATCGCGTCGTCAGAAGTGGATCGACCAGGCGCAGTCGCTGAACATCTTCATGGCCGGCGCATCGGGCAAGAAGCTCGACGAGATCTACAAGCTCGCATGGGTGCGCGGTCTGAAGACCACGTACTACCTGCGCACGATGGCCGCCACGCACGTCGAGAAGTCGACGGTCGCACACGGCGCGCTCAACGCAGTGCCGACGGGCGGTTCGAACGGCGGCGGCGCAGCAGGTGGTGCTGGCTTCGGTGCAGCAGGTGGCGCAGCCGGCAACGGCGGCTCGACGGTGATGCAATCGGCTCCCGAGCAGGCGGTCGAAGCCGCACCGGAAGCAGAAGGTCCGGTGTGCATGATGCGTCCGGGCGATGCAGGCTTCGAAGAGTGCGAGGCTTGCCAGTAAGGTTGCAGGTAGAGCTGCCATAAAGCGTCAGCGCGCAGTGCAACACTGCGCGCATGACGCAGGACCCAGGCAGTTCAGTTCAGCAGTACGCGTAGTAAACAATAGTCGTAGTCGTAGCGTTTGAAAGGGCGGCGTGCGCAACGCGCGCCGCCTGTCTCTCCGGTGCACTCCTCGCGATGTGTGAAATGCACGGCGGCACGCGTGTTGCTCGCAGGGTGTTCTCACGTCGCGTGCGGCAGGCTTCAGGAATCCCTGGGGTTTTTCGCGAGGCGCGCGAGGTGCGCGGAACACACGGCGAGACGCAGCGAAGTCTGCCGTTGCAGTAGCGCGAAGCAGGTAGCGAAGCAAGCAGCGAAGCATGCAAGCCACGCAGCAGGCGCGAAGCGAATCGAGATGAAAAGCGCAGTGAGAAGTGACAGCAGACGAAGCGTGAAACACGCGCGATGCTGAAGCTCTTTCACCGGCGCTCACGATTGCGCGAAGACCACGAATCGCGTCGCGACAGTGACGCTCGAGCAACGCAGAAGCGAAGCTTGCGCACTGTTCACGCGAGTCGATCGACACGATGCGATAACAAAGTGTTGTATCGAGGTCGCAACGCGAATCGAAAACAGGTTTTTTCGTGTGCGAACCCTTTTACCGCTCACGAAAAGATGGTACAAACCGTTCTAAATTGATGGTGACATTTATGCTCAACTGGGATGACGAGAACACGGCCGTAACTCCGTCGAGCGGTGCGCAGCAAAACGCAATGCGCAACCTCGCGGGTCAGGCTGCCTCTGTTCCGGGCATGCAGTCCGCACTGCACTCCGCTCCTCAGTCCTCTTCGGCGCAGAACATCTTCGCCGCCGACTTCGCAGTCGCACCGCCGCCGCAGACGCCGGTTTCGACCGAAGGCCGCGTGAATGTCGCCGACAAGCGCATCATCAACGGTCAGACCGACGTCAATCAGTTGGTCCCGTTCAAGTACAAGTGGGCCTGGGAGAAGTACCTGGCTGGTTGTGCCAATCACTGGATGCCGCAGGAAGTGAACATGTCGCGCGACATCGCCCTGTGGAAAGACCCGAATGGTCTGACCGAGGACGAGCGCCGCATCGTGAAGCGCAACCTCGGCTTCTTCGTGACCGCCGACTCCCTCGCCGCCAACAACATCGTGCTCGGTACCTACCGGCACATCACGGCGCCCGAATGCCGCCAGTTCCTGCTGCGCCAGGCATTCGAAGAGGCGATCCACACGCACGCGTACCAGTACATCGTTGAATCGCTCGGCCTGGACGAGAGCGAAATCTTCAACGCGTACCACGAGGTCAAGTCGATCCGCGACAAGGACGAGTTCCTGATCCCGTTCATCACGACGCTCACGGACCCCGCGTTCAAGACCGGTACGCTCGAAGCCGACCAGACGCTGCTCAAGTCGCTGATCGTGTTCGCCTGCATCATGGAAGGTCTGTTCTTCTATGTGGGCTTCACGCAGATTCTCGCGCTCGGCCGCCAGAACAAGATGACGGGCGCTGCGGAGCAGTATCAGTACATCCTGCGCGACGAGTCGATGCACTGCAATTTCGGCATCGACCTGATCAACCAGATCAAGCTCGAAAACCCGCAGCTGTGGACCCCGGCGTTCCGCGCGGAAATCACCGAACTGTTCAAGCAAGCCGTCGAACTCGAATACCGTTACGCGGAAGACACCATGCCGCGTGGCGTGCTCGGCCTGAACGCTTCGATGTTCAAGAGCTATCTGCGCTTCATCTGCAACCGTCGCTGCCAGCAGATCGGCCTCGACGCGCTGTTCCCGAACGAAGAGAACCCGTTCCCGTGGATGAGCGAAATGATCGACCTGAAGAAGGAACGCAACTTCTTCGAGACGCGCGTGATTGAATACCAGACGGGCGGTGCGCTGTCCTGGGAGTAATCCGGACGCACTGCGTCAGTCAGTCATTTGGGGTTGCCGCAAGGCGCTACGCGAGCGCCTTCGCCGGCATGACGATTAGGAGCAGGAACGCCTGATGCAAAGCGTGCCCGGAGCCCTGGTGGCTCACTTACGTGCAAGGCACTTTGCAAACCCTTCAGAGGGATGGGCAAACTTCCCCCCGGAAAAAGGCGCGAGCCATGTGGCTTGCGCCCTCAACGAACGTTGCCCGGTGTCGGTAGCCGACGCCGGAATGACTCGGCGCGCCGTGCTTTTTAGCACGGCGCGCCTTACCGCATTCATTAGCGTAAGCGCGCGGGATCAGCGTACGCCGATGAATAGCCCGCTTTGTAGCGTGCGCCCTGAGAAGCGTTTGCGGGAAGCGGGTTTTGACGAAGGGTGTAGTTTGAACTGACTCTCATCTGAACCTGAAGGAGAAAAAAATGGCAACTGCCAAGAAGAAACCGGCGGCCAAGAAAGCCGCAGTGAAGAAGGTTGCAGTGAAGAAGGCTGCAGCACCGGCGAAGAAGGCCGCAGTGAAGAAGGTTGCAGCCGTGAAGAAGGTTGCTGCGAAGAAAGTCGCCGTGAAGAAGGTTGCTGCAAAGAAGGCAGCACCGGCGAAGAAGGCAGCACCGGCAAAGAAGGTTGCAGCCAAGAAGGTTGCAGCGAAGAAAGTCGCCGTGAAGAAGGTTGCTGCGAAGAAGGCAGCGCCGGCGAAGAAGGCTGCAGTCAAGAAGGTTGCAGCGAAGAAAGTCGCCGTGAAGAAGGTTGCTGCGAAGAAGGCAGCACCGGCGAAGAAGGCCGCAGCCAAGAAGGTTGCAGCGAAGAAAGTCGCCGTGAAGAAGGTTGCTGCGAAGAAGGCAGCGCCTGCGAAGAAGGCTGCACCGGCGAAGAAGGCTGCTGCCAAGAAGGCCGCGCCTGCTGCGAAGAAGGCTGCTCCCGCGAAGAAGGCCGCTGCGAAGAAGGCTGCGCCTGCTGCGAAGAAGGCCGCACCGGCGAAGAAGGCTGCTCGCAAGGCACCGGCGAAGAAGGCCGCCGCTGCTGCGCCTGCTGCTGCAGCACAACCGGCTGCACCCGCAGCAACGGTCAAGACGGCACTGAACCCGGCTGCTGCATGGCCGTTCCCCACGGGCAGCCGTCCGTAAGTAGTACATGCCTAAGCGCGCGAGAGTCAGTTAAACAACGCGCGCCTTGGTGGTCGGGCCACGCGGTTTGTCCGCGCGGCTCGATCTGCAATCCCGTCGCAGGGTTCTCCGCGACGGGATTTTTTTCGTCCGCAGGTTTTGGCGGCGCGTTTCCTGTACGCATTGCGCTGTACGCAGGCATGAAAAAAGGCGCATGCACAGGGGAGAGCATGCGCCTGAGGTTCCGCAGGTGAGGCGCATGCGCCGCTGCGGTACAGGGGAAACCGGTATTCGAACGCCACGCGCTAGCGAGCGCCTGGCGGATGCTGCCTGGTGTGCGCTTAGTGCGTCACACGCGTCACGCCGCCGCTCGACAGCAGACGCACACGCTCGCCCGCCTGGAACACTTCGCCCGTAGCCGACTGCGTGATGGCGCGATAGTCGCCGTTATCGAGGCGCACGGTGATTTCCAGACCGTCGCGCATCGCGACGCCATTCTCGACTGCGTTACCCGCCACCGCGCCCGCGATGCCGCCGATGATGCCGGTGACGATCGATCCGCGGCCGCCGCCGATCGCACTGCCGGCCACCGCGCCCAGCGCGCCGCCGCCGACTGCGCCCAGACCGCTGGGCTGCCCGTTATTCGAGCTGATCTTCACGGCACGCACGCTTTCGACCGTAGCCATGCGGACGGTGGCTTCACGCTGCGCCTGCGAGGCGGTGTAGACATCGGCGGAACTGCTGTTATAGGCACAACCCGTCATGGCGAGCGAGCCCGCGATCATGACGGCGACAATCAGACGACTTGTTGTTTTCATTTCCCGTAACTCCAATGCACGCCGTTCCCGCGGCGCTGCGCACTCAAAGCGGCAGTTCGTAACCGAACGCGGCCTTGAATCGTTCCTTGATCTGCGCCTTCGTGGGCGCATAGTTCTGCGGACCTTGCTGCTCGATCTTGAGCGCGCCCATCAGGCTTGCCAGGCGACCCGTGGTGGCCCAGCCGAGGTTGTTCTCGATGCCGTAGAGCAGACCGCCGCGGAAAGCGTCGCCGCAACCCGTCGGGTCGAGCACCCGCTCGGCCTGCACGGCGGGAATCTCTTCGATCGTGCCGCCATGGTAGATCTGCGAGCCGTGTTCGCCGCGCGTGATGATCAGCGCGTCGACCTTGCTGGCCATTTCTTCGATCGACCAGCCCGTGCGGTGGCTCACAAGGTTAGCTTCGTAATCGTTGACCGTCAGATAGGTCGCAAGTTCAATCGCGCGGCGCAGCGACGCACCGTCGAACAGCGGCAGACCTTGACCCGGATCGAAGATGAACGGGATTTTTGCGCTCGCGAATTGCTCGACGTGCTGGACCATGCCGTCGAAGCCGTCCGGCGCGACGATGCCGAGCTTGATGCCGGGCGCTTCGTCCGCCTTGTTCACGTGCGATTGCATCATCGCGCCCGGGTGGAACGCGGTGATCTGGTTGTTTTCGAGATCGGTCGTGATCATCGCCTGCGCCGACCACATGTCGGGCAGCGCCTGCACGTGCGTGCGGTTGATGCCGAGCGCGTCGAAGCGTTCGAGATACGGTTGCGCGTCGTTCGCGCCAAGCGTGCCCATGACGCGCGCATCGCCGCCCAGCAGGTGCAGCGAGTAGCCGATGTTGCCCGCGCAGCCGCCGAATTCGCGGCGCATCGTCGGCACGAGGAAGCTCACATTCAGGATGTGCACCTGCTCGGGCAGGATGTGTTCCCGGAAGCGACCTTCGAAGGTCATGATGCTGTCGTAGGCGAGCGAGCCGCAAATAAGCGTAGCCAAGGCGAAAATTCCTGTGATGCGTATGGTGAAAGAGGGCGGCGCGCTGCGCTTGTGTCGCGCGCGCCGCCGTCCATGATTACTTCAGTGCGGCGAGTGCTGCGTCGTAGTTCGGCTCGTTCTTGATTTCGCCGACGCGCTCTGCGTACACGACGTTGTCGTTCGCGTCGATCACGACCACGGCGCGTGCCGTCAGGCCGGTCAGCGGGCCGCTCGTGATGTCCACGCCGTACGCCTGCGCGAACTCATGGCCGCGGAAGGTCGAAGCCGTCACGACGTTTTCGATGCCTTCGGTCGTGCAGAAACGGCCGGCTGCGAACGGCAGGTCGCCCGAGATCACGACGACAGCCGTGTTCTCGAGGTTAGCCGCTGCTTCGTTGAACTTGCGCGTGGAGGTGGCGCAGGTCGGCGTGTCCAGGCTCGGGACGATGTTCAGAACCTTGCGCTTGCCGGCGAAATCGGCGAGGGCGACGGGCTTCAGATCCTTGCCGACGAGCGAGAACGTCGGGGCCTTCTGGCCGGGCGTCGGGAACGTGCCTGCGACGTCGATCGGGTTACCGCCTAGCGTGACTTGACTCATGATGTGCTCTCCGGATTCAAAGCTGTTGTGGTGAGTGGCGTGCCCGGCGCGGCCGGGCGCCGGGGTTGCGCGAGCGCGCAGGCTGCGGGCGCTCGTGCGAGGGATGCGCAGTTACGGATAGAAAATCTCGATGCGGAAATTCGAGGCAACGACGTTGCCGGTGTCGAGCCGCACGATCATCGTCTGCGTGGTGTGCGCGGCGAGCCCGGCGTCGACGCGCGTGCCGGGCGGCGCGTAGTCCTGCGGGAACAGCACGCGGCGCAGTACGACGTTGTTCTGGCGGTCGAGCAGCGTCAGTTCGATCGCCGGATACGCGAGCGCCACCTGGAAACGATTACGCAGCGGCACCTTCAGTTCGAGATGATGCGGATCGTCGACCTGACGCAGATCGGATGGCTGAACCTGCAGACCGTCGATGTCGCGCGGTGGGCTCACGTGGCAGCCAAGCTGCGCGCAGGCCTGCTGATAAAGCGGCTGCGACGCGGGCCAGTAGACCATCACGCTTTCGCGTTGCCACCAGATCAGCTGCGTCGCGAGCAGGGCGATCAGCACGAGCGCCAGCAGCCAGCCGAAGATGCGCCAGCCCGTATGCCGCTTCGCGCGCGCAGGCGCTTCGCGGGTGACCGCGAAGGGCTCGGCGCCGTCGTTGGGTTCGAGCGCGGTGAAGGCGGGCGCGGTGACGGCGCGACGCAGTTGCGGCTCGGGATCGTTGCCCTGGGTGCGGATTGTTTCGTTGGACGAAAGGGTTGGCTCGGCGCCCGCGTGAGCGCGGGCCGGCGCGACCGGCTCCGGCGGCACCAGTTCGGGCTCGGAACGCGTCCAGCGCGTGGCGGGCGGGAAGGGCTCGGCCGGGGTATCGATTTCAGATGCGGTCGCAGGTGCAGCGGACAGGGCCGCGGACAGCGTCGGCTCGTCGTCATGGATCACGCGCATTTCGACTTCACGCGCCGCCTGGCTCTTTGCCACGGCGGCAGCGGCGAGGCTGGCCTGCGGCAGATGCTCGGCGTTGTACTGCAGTTTGGGATCGAGATGGCTGTCCGGCAGCGGCGCCCACGGGTCCCAGATCGGATTCGAAAAATTCGGCGGACGAGCGGGGGAGGCGGGAGCCAGTGTGGGCTCGCGGTTTGCCTCGGGAGTTGCTTCGGATGCGGCCTCGACCTGCGGTGCTACCGGTTCAGCCGCATGCGCTGCAGTTTCGACCGACGATTCAGTGCGAACGTCAACGGGCACTTCAGTTTGCACTTCAGCGGGCACATCAACCGGCGCCTCATTGACCGCGTGCTGTGCCGCGGCCGCCTGTGCCGCATGCTGCGATGTCAGGCTGGCGGCGATATCGGCGGCAACTGGCGTGGCCAGCGCGAAATCGCCGTTTTCGGGCATGTCGTACAGGCTACCCGATGCGTCGAACGCTTCCTGGCAATGACCGCAGCGCACGAGGCCGCGACGCACGGCGAGCTGAGCCGGCTGGATACGGAAAACGGTTTCGCAGAAGGGGCAGCGCGTGGCCAGGAGCATGTGTGCCGTGGACCCGGATGGTTGGCGATACCCGCCATTCTAATGGCAATCCACGACGCTTAACGACTTGAGCCGCCGCACCCATCGGGCGGGCGGCTTTTGAGGTGCGAAATGTGCGCTTATGCGCGACGCGTACCGGCCAGGCAGACCCAGCCTTCGTGCTCGCGCCAGACCGAAATATCGATCCACTGCGCGTACACCTGCGCCACTTCCTCGGCCTGGCGGGCGAGGATGCCCGACAGCGCAATGCGGCCACCCGGCTTCACGCGCGAGCTCAACATCGACGCCATCAGCTTGAGCGGATTCGAAAGAATGTTTGCCACGACGATGTCGAACTCGCCTGCCTGCAGGTCGTCCGGCAGGCCGTAGGTGACATCCGCGCGGTTGCGCTCGCTGTTGTGACGCGCCGATTCGACCGCTTGAGGATCGATGTCGATGCCGATCACCGGATTCGCGCCGCACTTCTGCGCGAGAATCGCGAGAATGCCCGAGCCGCAGCCGTAGTCGAGCAGCGACTTGCCGGTCTCGACGTGCTGCTCCAGCCACTCCATGCACAGACGCGTGGTGGGATGGCTGCCCGTGCCGAACGCAAGGCCCGGATCGAGTTCGAGCACGAGTGCGTCGGGGTCCGGCGCGTCATGCCACGAGGGCACGACCCAGATGCGCTGGCCGATCGGAATCGGCTCGAACTGCGACTGCGTCAGACGCACCCAGTCCTGTTCCTCGACTTCGCGCAGCGTGTGCTTCGGCGTCTCGGGCAGGCCCAGTTCGTTCGATGCGGCCGCGAGCAGCACGGCGGGGTCTTGATCCTCGCCGATCAGCGCGATCACGCGCGAATGCTGCCACGCGGTGCGCTCGGGCGTGAGGCCCGGCTCGCCGAAGAGCGGCTGCTCGTCGGGCGTGTCGGCGTCGGCGTCTTCCACCGACACCGAGAGGGCGCCGAGATCGAGCAGCGCGTCGGAAAGTTCCTCCGCGCGATCACGCTCGAGCTCGACGATCAGTTCCCGGTAGCTCATGAATTACGCTTCGTCCTTCTTCACAGCCTGGCGCTCGGCCAGACGGCTTTCGAGGTAGTGAATGCTCGTGCCGCCTTCGACGAACTTGGCGTCGAGCATCAGTTCACGGTGCAGCGGAATGTTGGTCGAAATGCCTTCGACGACCATTTCCGACAGCGCGATACGCATGCGCTGGATCGCCTGTTCGCGCGTCGCGCCGTAGGTGATCAGCTTGCCGATCATCGAATCATAGTTCGGCGGCACGAAATAGCCATTGTAGGCATGCGAATCGACGCGCACGCCAGGACCGCCCGGCATGTGCCACGAGGTCAGACGGCCCGGCGACGGCGTGAACTTGAACGGATCTTCCGCGTTGATACGGCACTCGATCGAGTGGCCCTTCAACTGGATGTCGCGCTGGCGGAACGAGAGCTTCTCGCCGGCGGCGATACGGATCTGTTCCTGCACGATGTCGATGCCGGTGATCTGCTCGGTGACCGGGTGTTCGACCTGCACGCGCGTGTTCATTTCGATGAAGTAGAACTCGCCGTTTTCGTACAGGAATTCGAACGTGCCCGCGCCGAGGTAGCCCATCTTCTTGCAGGCGTCGGCGCAACGATCGCCGATGCGGTCGAGCAGGCGGCGCGCGATACCCGGCGCCGGCGCTTCCTCGATCACCTTCTGGTGGCGGCGCTGCATCGAGCAGTCACGCTCGCCGAGCCACACGGCGTTCTTGAACGAGTCGGAAAGCACCTGAATCTCGATGTGACGCGGATTCTCGAGGTACTTCTCCATGTACACCTGCGGGTTGCCGAAGGCGCGGCCCGCTTCTTCGCGCGTCATATTGACCGCGTTCACGAGCGCCGCTTCCGTGTGCACGACGCGCATGCCGCGACCGCCGCCGCCGCCCGAAGCCTTGATGATGACCGGGTAGCCGATCGTGCGCGCAATCTTGACGATTTCTTTCGGATCCTCCGGCAGGGCGCCTTCCGAGCCCGGCACGCAGGGCACGCCGGTCTTGATCATGGTCTGCTTGGCCGTGACCTTGTCGCCCATCATGCGGATCGTTTCCGGGCGCGGACCGATGAAGGTGAAGCCCGATTGCTCGACGCGCTCGGCGAAGTCGGCGTTCTCCGACAGGAAGCCGTAGCCGGGGTGAATCGCCTCGGCATCGGTGACTTCCGCCGCGCTGATCAGCGCCGGCATGTTCAGGTAGCTCAGGTTCGAAGGCGCCGGGCCGATACAGACGGCTTCGTCGGCGAGCTTGACGTACTTGGCTTCCTTGTCGGCTTCCGAATAGACGACGACCGTCTTGACGCCGAGTTCGCGGCACGCGCGCTGAATGCGCAGCGCGATTTCGCCACGATTGGCAATAAGGATTTTTTCAAACATGGTGGGTATTCGACTCATCAATGGGCGCCGCATGACCGTGCAGGCGGGCCGCCATGGAGGACCGGAGGAGCGCGCGGCGCAGGTGGCCGCACGCGCCGCGACCGGCGAGGGCGGTGCGGCGCCAGAGGGATGTCGCGCGAAGCGCCGGCGCGCTCATGCGATCTCTCGTGATCTGCGGGTGGGTGTGCTTACGCGACCACGTAGAGCGGCTGGCCGTATTCGACCGCCTGGCCGTTCTCGACGAGGATTTCCTTGACCACGCCCGCGACGTCCGACTCGATTTCGTTGAGGAGCTTCATCGCTTCGATGATGCACAGCGTCTGGCCTTCCTTGACCGTGTCGCCCACCTGCACGAACGGGTCGGCGCCCGGCGACGGTGCGCGGTAGAACGTGCCGACCATCGGCGACGTCACGACGTGACCTTGCGGCACGGCCGGCGCGGCAGCGGCGGGCGCTGCGGCTTCGCCGGCTGCTGCCGGTGCGGCGGCGGGCATGCCGGCCATCGGCGCTGCGAATTGTGCTGCGGTCGGTTGTACGTAGACCGGCGGCGCGTTCTTGACGATGCGCACCTTGCCTTCGCCCTCGGTGACTTCGAGTTCCGAGATGCCCGATTCGGAGACGAGGTCGATCAGAGTCTTCAGCTTACGTAGATCCATGGTGCAGCCCCTTTGCTTGAATACGTGAGGTGCCGGGGCGCGCGCGTCCCGGCACGGGATAAGAGTTGTCTTTCAGAGTGCGTCGGTTATCCGGCGCCGAAGTTACGTGGCCGACCGGGCAGCGAGCCGGTCGAGCGCGTATTCGAGCGCGTAGAGATAACCCTTCCAGCCGAGGCCGCAGATAACGCCTTCGGCCTGGTCGGAAAAATACGAGTGATGCCGGAAGGCTTCGCGGCGATGCACGTTCGAGAGATGGATCTCCACGAACGGAATGCCCACGCCTGCCAGCGCATCCCGGATCGCCACGCTGGTGTGCGTGTACGCCGCCGGGTTGATCAGGATGAAGTCCGTCTGTTCCGTGCGGGCCGCCTGAATGCGGTCGACCAGCGCGCCTTCGTGATTGCTCTGGAACGTCGCCAGCTCCACGCCTGCGTCGGCGGCACGGTCGACGAGCGCCTGATCGATCTGCGGCAGCGTCACGCGCCCATAGACCTCCGGTTCCCGGGTGCCGAGAAGATTGAGGTTGGGTCCGTGCAAAACCAGCAGTCGCGTCATGGTCGCTTCTTTTTCCGTGGAATTGCGCGAACTTTAGCGCCGATTAGAGAAATTTGTCTAGTTTTCCAAACGGTTGATATGACCCTCAGTTCGCCGGGTAAGGCTCGGAGAGGTTCATCTTCAGTCAATTGCGTCAATTCCGGCAGCAAAAAGTGCCGTACGGCTGCTAAGCCCCGGTCAAAGTTTCAGCCGCGTCAAAGTGCGTCAAGCGTGTGCCGAAGCTCGTCCGGTTTGATTTGGCCTAATTTTGTCGACCGAACGGCGCCGTTCGCGTCGATTACGACCGTGTAAGGCAAGCCGCCGGCGTTATTGCCGAAGGCGCGCGCGACGTCCGCGCCGCCAAAACCGGCGATATAGATGGGGTAATCGACCTTGACCTTGCTCAGGAAAGTCTTGATGTTGGCCGCCGAATCCACGCCGAGGCCCACGAACTGGATGCCTTTCTTCGCGTATTCGCGATGCAGCGCGGAAAGCTCGGGCATTTCCTCGACGCACGGGCCGCACCACGACGCCCAGAAGTTCACCACAATGGGATGACCTTTATAGATGGCGAGCGACTGCGGCTTGCCGTCCGGGTTGGTGACGGCGGCCGTCCAGAGTTGCTCGACCGCGCTTTGCTTGCCGTTGACCGTTGCCGCGTCCGCGTTCGTGATGGCGGCGGTGCTGCCAGCGCCGCCGTTTGCAAAGTGCCCTGCGAGAATGCCGCCGCAGGCTGCGACCGCCGCCACTGCGACGCCGGCCAGAATCCGCTTTGTGTTCATTGCTGCGCTGTCTATATGAGTCAGGTGGTGGAGGTGGCGCCGCTTTCGTCGATCAGCGCCTGGAGTGTCTGCGCATTGGCGCGCGGCAGACGCCCGCGTGCATCGGCGCGCACAGCGCCGCGCAGGTCGTCGGTATTGTAGAGCGCCACGTGAATGCCGACCGGTTCCTCGACACGCGACGGCTTCCACAGGAAGCTCAGCGTTTCCACATAGCCGCGCGCGGCGAAGTGGCGGGTTTCCGAGACGTCATATTGCACGTTCGCGTTCAGCAGCCAGATGGCGACGCCCTTGGCGTCGTCGCAGAAAATCTGCAGATGGATGTCGGAGTGCTCGCCCGCCGTGCCGTTGAGCACCGCGCCCGTGAGGAACGGGTTGAAGGCCGCGAGCTTGAGCATCCAGTCGAGCGCGATCTCGCGCAGACGCCGCAGCACCGCCGGCTGGCTGTCGCCCTGAAACAGGGCCTGATATTCGCGGATTTCTTCCTCGATCTGGTCGTTGTCGGGGAGCCAGACGCCTTCGACACGGGTGTCCCCCACCACCTGCCGCGCGGCCTTGCGCTTGGCGGTGGCGTAATCCAGGCCGTCCTCGGCAATCATTCTTGCTGCCGCGATGGCGATTTCCTCGCGCACGCGCTGGGGATCGAAATGAGCTCTGCGAATCATGCGCTAATCATACTAGAGAACGCATGGCCCACCCGGCGGCGGCCCCGCGCAGCGCGTCAGCCGTGGGGCCGGACCGCAGGCCGCCACGACCGCCTCCTGGCCCGCTGCGGCGAAAAAGGCCCAATGGCTCGGGTACAATACCGTTCTTTGCCCCGGCGGTTCTGCCTGTCAGCGCCGCCGTCCCGCTTCACCCATCCCAAAAAACCGATCAACCCGTTCACGACGCCCGCGCGGCGCGACAGGCTTATGCACATCCATATCCTCGGCATCTGCGGCACGTTCATGGGCGGTCTCGCCGTGCTCGCGCGCAGTGCGGGCCACACGGTCACCGGCTGCGACGCGGGCGTCTATCCGCCGATGAGCACGCAGCTCGAAGCGCAGGGTATCCGCCTGATCGAAGGTTACGACGCGAGCCAGACGGCGCTGAACCCGGACCTCTACGTGATCGGCAACGTGGTGTCGCGCGGCAATCCGCTGATGGAGGAGATCCTCAATCGCGGCCTGCCGTACACGTCCGGCCCGCAGTGGCTCGGCGAACACGTGCTGCGCGACAAGTGGGTGCTCGCCGTGGCGGGCACGCATGGCAAGACCACCACGAGCTCGATGCTCGCGTGGCTGCTCGAAGACGCGGGCATGAATCCCGGTTTTCTGATCGGCGGCGTGCCGCTGAACTTCGGCATCTCCGCGCGGCTGACCGATTCGAGCTTCTTCGTGATCGAAGCCGACGAATACGACACGGCGTTCTTCGACAAGCGTTCGAAGTTCGTCCATTACCGCCCGCGCACCGCGGTGCTGAACAATCTCGAATTCGATCACGCCGACATCTTCCCCGATCTCGCCGCGATCGAAACGCAGTTCCATCATCTGATCCGCACGGTGCCAGGCGTAGGCCGCGTGGTCTCGAACGGCCGCAGCGAAGCGCTCGATCGCGTGCTGACGCGCGGCGTGTGGAGCGATGTCGAGCGTTTCGGCGTCGATGGCGGCTGGCAGGCGCTGCCGGCCGAAGAAGGCGCGACCGTGGACGAACGCTTCGCCGTCTATCACGACAGCGAGCGCGTGGGCGTGGTCGACTGGCAGATCCAGGGCGAGCACAACCGCCTGAATGCGCTCGCGGCGATTGCCGCCGCGCGCAGCGTGGGCGTGCCGCCCGCGCAGGCGGCGCAGTCGCTCGGCGGTTTCCGCAATGTGAAGCGCCGCATGGAAGTGCGCGGCAGCGTCGACGGCGTGACCGTCTATGACGATTTCGCGCACCATCCCACGGCGATCGAAACGACGATCGCCGGCCTGCGCACGCGCGTCGGTCATGACGAGTCCGGCAAACCCACGCGCATTCTCGCCGTGCTGGAGCCGCGCTCGAACACCATGAAGCTCGGCGTGATGAAGGCGCAACTGCCGGCCAGTCTCGCCGATGCCGATCTCGTGTTCGGCTACGGCGCGCCCAGCGGCAAGGACGCACTGGGCTGGGATCTGGCGGGCGCGCTCGCGCCGCTTGGCGAGAAGGCGCACGCCTACCACGACCTCGACGCGCTGGTGAAGGCGGTTTGCGCCGCCGCGCGTCCGGGCGACCAGGTGCTGGTGATGAGCAACGGCGGATTCGGCGGCGTGCATCAGAAGCTGCTCGATGCGCTCGCGGCGCGGAGCGCGACGTGATCGTCTATCTGCACGGTTTCCGTTCCTCGCCGCAGTCGTTCAAGGCGCGCCTGATGGCGGCGCGCATGGCCGAACTGGGCCGCGAGGGCGAGTGGTTGTGCCCGACGCTGCCGGTTTCGCCCGCCGAAGCCGTCGCGCAGATCGAAAGCGAAATCCGCGCGCACGCCAAAGCCGGCGAGCGTATTACGTTGATCGGCAGCTCGCTGGGCGGCTTTTTCGCCACGTATCTGGCCGAAAAGCACGGCTGGCGCGCCGCGCTGCTGAATCCGGCGGTCGTGCCGGATCGCGATCTGTCGAAGTATCTGGGCGAGCAGCCGCTCTGGCACGGCGGCGGCAGTATCGTCGTCGAGCCGCGTCATCTTGACGAGTTGCGTGCGCTGGCCGTTATGCAGATCACCCAGCCACAGCGCTACTATCTGATCGCCGCGACCGGCGACGAAGTGCTCGATTACCGCGAGATGCTGGCGCACTATCCCGGTGTCGCCACGCACCTGATCGAAGGCAGTGACCACGGCATCAGCGAATTCGCCGATTACGTCGACGAAGTCATCCGGTTCTGCGACGCAGTTTAGGGAAAAACCTTGGGCGTCGCGCCGTTCGCGTTTCGCGCGAGCGTCTATATGTATACAGCAGCACCGCCTGGGCGCGCCGCGCCTGGCCGGTGAGAGCAAGACTGAACGAGAGTGTTGAGTGAACGTTTTCTTTGAGGAATCGGGCAGTTTCAAGGCCGGCAGCGTGCTGTCGAAGCAGGGCGATGCGTTCCAGGTCGAGTTGCCGGGCGGACGCCGCGCCAAGGTGCGCGCAAAAGACGTGCTGATCGAATTCGAGAAGCCCGCCGCCGGCGATCTGCTGGAACAGGCCGACGCCGCCGCGCAGGAGATCGATCTCGATTTCCTGTGGGAATGCGCGCCCGCCGACGAATTTGTCTATACGGCGCTCGCGAGCGAGTACTTCGGCGAGACTTACGGCCCGGTCGAGCGCGCTGCGCTCGTGCTGCGTCTGCACGGCTCGCCCGTGTACTTCCGCCGCAAGGGCCGCGGCCAGTATCAGCGCGCGCCTGAAGAGCAGCTCAAGATGGCGCTGGCGTCGCTGGAACGCAAGCGCCAGCAGGCGCTCGTGCAGGCTGGCTACGAAGACGAGATGAAGGCCGGCAAGCTGCCGGAAGCGCTCAAGGACAAGGCGCTGGGTCTGCTCACCAAGCCGGACAAGAACTCGATCGAGTACAAGGCGCTCGAAGCGGCGGCCGCTGCGCGTGGCATTTCGATGCCGCGCCTGATGCTGGAATGCGGCGGCATTGCCTCGCCGCGCGCCCTGCACGAAGCGCGTTTCCTCGCTGAATTCTTCCCGCACGGCACGGGTTTCCCGCCGGTCGAAGTGGGCGCGTTGCCCGACGATCTGCCCGATGCGGCCCCGCATGTGCAGGCTTTCTCGATCGACGACGTCACCACGACCGAAATCGACGACGCGTTCTCCATCGAGCATCTGGCCGATGGCCGCGTGCGCATCGGTATCCACATCGCGGCGCCGGCGCTGGGCATCGCGCGTGGCGACACGGCCGATACGGTCGCGCGCACGCGTCTGTCCACGGTCTACATGCCGGGCGACAAGATCACCATGTTGCCCGACGATTTCGTCGATGCCTTCACGCTCAAGGAAGGCGGCATGCGCCCGGCGCTGTCGCTCTACAGCATCGTGAATCGCGAGACGCAGGAAATCGTCGCCACGGAAACGCGCGCCGAGCGCGTCTTCGTGAAGAACAACCTGCGCCACAACACGCTCGACGAAGTCGTGACGGAAGAGACGCTGGCCGCCGGCACGGGCGAATATCCGCACAAGGACGACATCGCGATTCTGTGGCCGTTCGCCCAGGCGCTGTTCGAGAAGCGCCAGCAGGCGCGCGCGGGCTACGGTCTGCGCCGCGAAGTGCAGCGCAACACCGACTACAACTTCTACGTGGAAGGCGAGCACGTCAACATCACGCCGCGCCGCCGCGGTTCGCCGCTGGACATGATCGTCGCCGAACTGGCGATTCTCGCGAACTCCACGTGGGGCGCGTTCCTCAACGATCATGGCGTGCCGGGCATCTACCGCTCGCAGCGCGCGTTCGGCGCGCCGTCGGGCCCGAAGCGCACGCGCATGCAGACCAACGCCGCGCCGCACGAAGGTCTGGGCGTCGCGCAATACGCGTGGAGCACCTCGCCGCTGCGCCGTTACGTCGACCTCGTGAACCAGTGGCAGTTGCTCGCGTGCGTGGAGCATGGCGTCGCCGCCAAGCTGGTCGCGCCGTTCAAGCCCAAGGACGCCGATCTGTTCGCGGTCGTGCAGGGCTTCGACGAAACCTATACGGCCTATGCCGATCATCAGCGCCGCATGGAGTATTTCTGGTGCCTGCGCTGGCTCCAGCAGGAAATGCGCGGTGAAGGCGGCGGCGAGCCGCGTCGTGAATTCCCGGCCACGGTCGTCAAGGACGATCTGGTGCGCTTCGAGGAAGTGCCGCTGCTCATGCACGTGCCCGCACTCGGCGTGCACGCGCGCGGTACGCGTCTGATGATGGAAGTGCTGTCGATCGACGAACTGACGATCGAGGCTTCGGTGCGTATGCTGCGCGTGCTCGACGCGCCGGTCGTAACGAGCGGCGAGCAGGCGGAAGAAGAGTCGGGCGAAGACGAAGAACTGATCGACGCCGCCGACGATTCGGCGCAAAGCGAAGCCGAAGCGCAAGCGGAATCTGACGCTGCCAGCGATGCCAACGCCGAAGAAGGCGCCACGCGAGAAGGCGGCGAGCAAGCCGAACAAGCCGAGCAAGCGGAACACCACGCCACGGAGCCGCGCGAATGAGCGCCGATCGATACGCGGTAGTCGGAAACCCGATCGCGCACAGCAAGTCGCCGTCGATTCACGCGCAGTTCGCGGCAGCGACGGGCGAGCCGGTCGAGTACGACCGCCTGCTTGCGCCGCTCGATGGTTTCGTCGAGCACGTGCAGGCGTTTCGCGCGGCCGGCGGCCGTGGCCTGAACGTGACCGTGCCGTTCAAGCTCGAAGCGCATGCGCTTGCGCATCGTCTGTCGCCGCGCGCGGCGGCGGCCGGCGCGGTCAACACGCTGCGTTTCGACGAAGACGGCATTTTCGGCGATAACACCGACGGTTTCGGCCTCGTTCGCGACATCGAAGTGAATCTGGGCGTGGCCTTCAAGGGTGCGCGCGTGCTGCTGCTCGGCGCGGGCGGTGCGGCGCGCGGCGTGGTGTTGCCGATGCTCGAACGTCATCCGCTCGAAATCACCATCGTCAATCGCACGGCGCAGAAAGCGCATGCGCTGATCGAGCAATTCGAAGGCGCGGCGCGCGAATTCGGCTGCCTGCTCAACGGCGGCGGTCCGCAGGCTGTCGATGCGAAGCCTTACGACATCATCGTCAACGCCACGGCAGGCAGTCTCGATGCCGCGCTGCCCGAGTGCGACGCGCGCGCGTTCGGTGCGGGCACGCTGGCCTACGACATGATGTACGGCGCCGAGCCGACGGTCTTCATGCGTCACGCCGAATCGCTCGGCGCGCGCGCTGCGGACGGTCTGGGCATGCTGGTCGAGCAGGCCGCCGAGTCGTTCTTCGTCTGGCGCGGCGTGCGTCCGGACGGTGCGCCCGTGCTGGCCGCGCTGCGCGCGCAGCTGGCGGCGCAGGTTTAAGCCCACGCAGCGCCACGCCATGCGCAGAGAAGCAGCCGCGCCGCGCACCGACGGCATCGCCGGGCGTCAGTTTGCACGCGGCGGTCCACGCACCGGCGAGCCGCGCGGCAAGCGGCCGGGCGCGCTGCGCTGGCTGAGCTACGCGGCTTCGGTGTTCGTGGTCGCGTGGCTCGCGCTGCAAGGCTTCTACTTCGCGCAGATCGCCGCCTGGAATGTTGTCGATCCGCAGACAACGGCCTTCATGCGCTCGGACGCCGCATATCTCGCGGCCGATCACCCCGGGCTCGCCATCCAGCATCAGTGGGTGCCGTACGAGCAGATTTCGCGCAATCTGAAGCGCGCGATCATCGCGTCCGAGGACGCCAACTTCGTCAATAACAACGGCTACGAAACCGACGCCATCCTGCAGGCGTGGGAGCGCAACAAGAAGCGCGGCCATATCGTGCGCGGCGGATCGACGATCACGCAGCAACTCGCCCGCAACCTGTTTCTTTCGCGCGAGAAAAGCTATATCCGGAAAGGTCAGGAACTGATCATCACGTGGATGCTGGAGACGCTGCTCGACAAGGAGCGCATCTTCGAGATCTATCTGAATTCGGTGGAGTGGGGTAACGGCATCTACGGCGCGCAGGCCGCCGCGCAGCATTACTACAAGACCAGCGCGACGAAGCTGACAGCGTGGCAGTCGGCGCGGCTGGCGGTGATGCTGCCGCGCCCCAAGTACTTCGACGATCATCGCAATTCCGCGTATCTGTCGCAGCGGGCCGGTGTGATCGCGCGCCGGATGGGCGCGGCGGAACTGCCTCAATCCCAGCAATAAGCGAGACAAAGCAGCAATGAAAAAGCAGCAATGAAAAAGCGCCGGCATAAACCGGCGCTTTTTTGCTTCAACGAGCGACTATTGGCGCTTACTGACGCGCGAGACGCGCGTTGTCCGGCATCGGCATATTGAAGTTGGTGCGGAACGGGTTGATGTCCAGCCCGCCGCGACGCGTGTAACGCGCGTAGACCGCGAGACGGTCCGGTTTGCACTCGCGCAGGATGTCCATAAAGATGCGCTCGGCGCATTGTTCGTGGAAGCCCGTGTGATTGCGGAACGAGATGATGTAGCGCAGCAGCCCCGCCTGATCGATCTGCGGTCCTACGTAATGAATCTGCACGCTGCCCCAGTCGGGCTGACCGGTCACCGGGCAGTTCGACTTCAGCAGGTTCGACACCAGCGTTTCCTCCACCGGCGATTCCTCGTGCGCGGCCTTCAGCAGCGTGGCGTCCGGGTGATAGACCTCGGCGTCCAGATCGAGACGGTCGATCGACAGGCCTTCGAACTCCTCGAACGCAATCTTGCCGAACGCGCCCGGCTGGTCGAGTTTCACCGACACCGACGCGCCGCTGGCCGCCGAAATATCGCGCTTGAGAATGTCGCGCACTTCATCGGCGGATTCGAACTTCGTTTGCGCGAACGAGCCCAAATAAAGCTTGAACGACTTCGATTCGACGATGTTGGGCGAATCGGCGGGAATGAAGAACGTCGCGATGGCGATCTGCGGCTTGCCGCGCGCGTTGAGCCACGAAAGCTCGTAGGCGTTCCAGATATCGGTGCCGAAGAAGGGCAGTTGCGCGCCGATGCCGATCTGTTCGCGCGCGCCGATGCGCGGAATCGGGAACAGCAGCTTGGCGTCGTATTGCTCGGTGTAGCTGGAAGCCTTGCCGAGCGGAGATTGTTCGGGAGTCATGGTGCGCTGGTTTCGGTTGATGCGTCGTTCGTGGCGCCCGCGCGCATTGCTGCGCGCACGGCGTCCACGGGATTGGCCACGCCGCTCGCCACGTGCCCGGTCGCTGTGACCGAGCGGGCCGATTCGCAGTGGCGGATCTGGTCGTCGAAGAAAAAGTCGGGTTCGAACTCGCGCAGGAACGGGCCTTTGTCGAGTCCGCCAAGGAACATCGCTTCGTCGATTTCGATGTTCCAGGCCATCAGCGTGCGGATCGCGCGCTCATGCGCGGGCGCCGAACGCGCGGTCACGAGCGCGGTGCGAATGCGCATCTGCGCGTTGGCATCCGCGAGTTTCTGCAGGCGGTTCAGCGCCGCGAGCAGCGGCTTGAGCGGACCTTGCGCAAGCGGCAGTTCGCGGTTGTCGCGTTCGTGGCTCACGAAGGCGGAGAGGCCATCGCGCTGGAAGATCTGCTCGGCTTCGTCGGAAAACAGCACCGCATCGCCGTCGAACGCGATGCGAATCTCGTGCGCCGTGTGCTCCGCCATTGTCGCCGATTCTGGAAACACGCGCGCGGCGGGAAATCCGGCGTCGAGCGCGCCGCGCACGTCCTCGGGATTCGCCGAGAGAAACAGCGACGCGTTGAGCGGCTTGAGGTAATGCCAGGGCTCGCGTCCGCGCGTGAACACGCCGCGCTGGATATCGAGCTGATGCTCGCGGCAGGAACTGAACGCGCGCAGCCCGCTGATCGGATCGCTGCGCGAGAGGATCACGACTTCGACGTGATGCGCGCCGTTGTTGAGCGCGAGCAGCTTGCGGATCAGCGCGAACGCCACGCCCGGCCGCGCGGGCAGATTCAGACGCTCGCGCTGCAGCGCCTCGTAGGCGCGCAGGTCGCCGTCCTCGTAGACGCGGTTCTCTTCCTCGAAATCGAAGAGCGCGCGCGACGAGATCGCGACGACGAGTTTGTCGGAGAGCGAAACGGACACGTTCTTGAGCCTCGCCAGCGAGATTACGAGAGGAACAAACGATAAGCCGGGTTCTGCGTCTCTTCCCAGTGCGGATAACCGAGCGTCGCGAGGAAGCGGCGGAACTCCGCGTCTTCCGCCGCGGGCACCTGAATGCCGACCAGAATCGAGCTGTAATCCGCGCCCTGATTGCGGTAGTGGAACAGGCTGATGTTCCAGTTCGGCGCCATCGACGAAAGGAAGCGCATCAGCGCGCCCGGACGCTCCGGGAATTCGAAGCGGAACAGACGTTCGTCATGCGCGAGCGGCGAGCGGCCACCGACCATGTAGCGGATGTGCTGCTTCGAGAGTTCGTCGCCGGTGAGATCGACGCTCGGGAAACCGTGCTCGCCGAAACTCTGCGCGATCTGCGCTGATTCGCCGCGGTTGCGGATCTGCACGCCGACGAAGATATGCGCGCGCTCGGCATCGTCGATACGGTAATTGAATTCGGTGACGCTGCGCGTGCCGACCAGTTCGCAGAAGCGCTTGAAGCTGCCGCGCTCTTCGGGGATCGTCACGGCGAACACGGCTTCGCGCGCTTCGCCGACTTCGGCGCGCTCGGCCACGAAGCGCATGCGGTCGAAGTTCATGTTCGCGCCCGAGGTGATGGCGATCAGCGTTTTGCCGTCGATGCCTTCGCGTTCGGCGTATTGCTTCGCGCCCGCGACGGCGAGCGCGCCAGCGGGCTCGAGCACGCTGCGCGTGTCCTGGAAGACGTCCTTGATGGCAGCGCAGAGGGCGTCCGTATCCACGGTCAGCACGTCATCGAGATATTCCTGGCACAGGCGGAAGGTTTCCTCGCCCACGAGTTTCACCGCCGTGCCGTCGGAGAAGAGCCCGACTTCGCTGAGTTCGACGCGCTTGCCCGCCTTCAGCGATTGCGCCATCGCGCAGGAATCGTCCGTCTGCACGCCGATCACGCGGATTTCCGGGCGCACGGCCTTCACGTACGCGGCCACGCCTGCGGCCAGACCGCCGCCGCCGATCGGCACGAAGATCGCGTGAATCGGGGCCTGATGCTTGCTGAGGATTTCCATCGCCACCGTGCCCTGACCGGCGATCACGTAGGGATCGTCGAAGGGATGCACGAAGGTCAGGCCGCGTTCTTCCTGGAGGGTGACGGCGTGCGCGTAGGCATCGCTGTAGGATTCGCCCGCCTGCACGACTTCGACCATCGAGCCGCCGTGGGCGCGCACGGCATCGACTTTCACCTGCGGCGTGGTGACCGGCACGCAGATCACCGCTTTCACGCCGAGTCGCGCGGCGGAAAGCGCCACGCCCTGCGCGTGATTGCCCGCCGACGCCGTAATCACACCGCGTTGCAACTGTTCCGCCGACAGATGCGCCATCTTGTTGTACGCGCCGCGCAGCTTGAACGAGAAAACCGGCTGGTTGTCCTCGCGCTTGAGCAGGACCGTGTTGCGTAGACGCGTCGAAAGATTCGGTGCGCGTTCGAGTTCGGTCACGCGGGCGGCGTCGTAGACACGGGCGGTGAGGACTTTCTTCAGGTAATCGTCTTGGGTGGCCATGCGAGGGGCGCGCCGGGCGCGGCAGTGTGATCGGGGGAAAGCGCAGAACGCGTGAAATGCCGAAAAAGCGGCAAAAGACGCGAAAACGTCAATGATAGCGCCAACGGCCGGCGCGCTGGCTGCGAGGGCGGGGCGGCCGCGCGGGCATACGGAGCGCACGCAAACGCGCCTACCGGCGATTGCCCGACCTTCCGGACGGCGAATCAAAGGGTGTGCGAAAGGTGTGCAAATGACAAAAAATGAAAGTTATATGTCCCTACGGTTCCCGCGCACCGTCAGCGCGCGTGCGGATCATGCGTTAAAATCGCTTTTTGAAACAAGGATCGGAAGATGCACTGGCAACCTCGGACAGCCCATTTGATGCCCGCACGGCGCGAGACCCGCCCCGCGGCGCAGCGGCATGCCCGCCACGCACGATCGTGTCGCTAAGTCCGAGCGCCGGGGAACCATCGGCGTGAGCGCTGCCGCCATGCTTCCCCACCCCCTTCGTCCGCTATCAGCCACCGCACGCCATCCGCGAGCCACCGGCGGACTCGATTTCAGAATAGCGCCCCACGCGCCCCGTCAGCTTCCGTCATGCAGGCCGCTTGCCCATCTGGCAGCCCACTGAGCGGGACTGACTCAAAGAGTCGTCCAACCATGAACGCACCTCAAGTTTTCGATCCTCACGGCGCAGCCGCAGCCGTGGCTGCCGACATCGAACCGCGCCTGCGCGAGATTCCGTATAACTACACGTCCTTTTCGGATCGCGAAATTGTCATTCGTCTGCTAGGCGAACAGGCATGGGACGCGCTGGCCGAACTGCGCGCCGAACGCCGTACCGGCCGCTCGGCACGTATGTTGTACGAAGTGCTCGGCGATATCTGGGTCGTGCGCCGCAATCCGTATCTGCAGGACGATCTGCTCGACAACCCCAAGCGCCGCGCGCTGCTGATCGAGGCGCTGAATCACCGTATCGCCGAAATCGAAAAGCGCCGCCGCGCCGACCTCGTCGAGCATAACGACAAGGACGGGCTGGAGCGCGCCACGCGCGTGGAGACGCTGGTTGCATCGGCGCGCCGCGCGATCGAAGCATTCGCCGCCGAATTCGACAAGATGGCCGAGCTGCGCCGCCGCGCCACCAAGGTGCTGGGCAAGCAGACGCAGAAGGACAACATCCGTTTCGACGGCATCGCGCGTGTTTCGCACGTGACGGATGCGACCGATTGGCGCGTCGAATATCCGTTCGTGGTCCTCACGCCCGATACCGAAGCGGAAATCGCCGGCCTCATCAAGGCGTGTTTCGAACTCGGTCTGACCGTGATTCCGCGCGGAGGCGGCACCGGTTACACGGGCGGCGCCGTGCCGCTCACGCCGTTCTCGGCGGTCATCAACACCGAAAAGCTCGAACAGCTCGGCCCGGTCGAGATGACCGATCTGCCCGGCGTCGACCGCAAGGTCGCAACGATCTTCTCGGGCGCGGGCGTCGTGACGCGTCGCGTGACCGAAGCGGCGGACGCTGCGGGCTTCGTGTTCGCCGTCGATCCGACTTCGCTCGATGCCTCGTGCATCGGCGGCAATGTGGCGATGAACGCGGGCGGCAAGAAGGCCGTGCTGTGGGGCACGGCGCTCGACAATCTCGCCTGGTGGCGCATGGTCGATCCGCAGGGCAACTGGCTCGAAGTCACGCGTCTTGACCACAACATGGGCAAGATTCACGACATCGAAGTCGCGCGTTTCGAACTGAAGTGGTTCGACGGCGAGTACGCGCCGGGCGAAAAGCTGCTGCGCACGGAATCGCTCGACATCGCCGGCCGCGTGTTCCGCAAGGAAGGTCTCGGCAAGGACGTGACGGATAAATTCCTCGCGGGTCTGCCGGGCATCCAGAAGGAAGGCTGCGACGGTCTGATCACGTCGGCGCGCTGGGTCCTGCACAAGATGCCCGCGCACACGCGCACGGTCTGTCTGGAGTTCTTCGGCCAGGCGCGCGAAGCGATCCCGAGCATCGTCGAAATCAAGGATTACCTGTTCGAGACCTCGAAGCAGGGCGGCGCGATTCTCGCGGGTCTGGAGCATCTGGACGAGCGCTATCTGCGCGCCGTCGGCTATGCGACCAAGAGCAAGCGCAACGCGTTTCCGAAGATGGTGCTGATCGGCGATATCGTCGGCGACGATGCCGACGCCGTGGCCAGCGCCACCTCGGAAGTCATCCGCATGGCCAACGGCAAGAGCGGCGAAGGTTTCGTCGCGGTGTCGGCCGAAGCCCGCAAGCGCTTCTGGCTCGACCGTAGCCGCACGGCCGCGATCGCGAAGCACACCAACGCGTTCAAGATCAACGAAGACGTCGTGATTCCGCTCGACCGCATGGGCGAATACACGGACGGCATCGAGCGCATCAACATCGAGCTGTCGATCAAGAACAAGCTGCAACTGGTCGACGCGCTCGAAGCGTTCTTCAAGGACGGCAAGCTGCCGCTCGGCAAGACCGACGACGCGAACGAGATTCCGTCGGCGGAACTGCTCGAAGACCGCGTGCAGCAGGCGCTCGATCTGCTCAAGCGCGTGCGCGAGCGCTGGACCTTCGTGGGCGAAAAGCTCGACATGCCGTTGCGCGAGGCGCAGCACTATCTCGTGCAGCTGGGCTACGAAGCGCTGGCGGAAAAGTTCGCCGACCGCTGCGACGTGCAGGCCGACGTCAACGTCTTCCACGTGACGCAGGACCGCACGGTGCGCATCTCGTGGAAGCAGGAAATCCGCGCGGAACTGCGCCAGATCTTCAACGGCGGCGCCTTCAAGCCGATCCTCGACGAAGCTCAGGCGATCCACAAGAAGGTGCTGCGCGGGCGCGTGTTCGTGGCGCTGCACATGCACGCCGGCGACGGCAACGTGCACACCAACCTGCCGGTCAACTCGGACAACTACGAGATGCTGCAGGACGCGCACGTCGCGGTGGCGCGCATCATGAAGCTCGCGCGTTCGCTGGACGGCGTGATCTCGGGCGAGCACGGCATCGGCATTACGAAGCTCGAATTCCTCACCGAAGACGAGATCGCCGAATTCCGCGCCTACAAGCAGCGCGTCGACCCGGAAGGGCGCTTCAACAAGGGCAAGCTGCTCGAAGGCGCCGACCTGCGCAACGCCTACACGCCGTCGTTCGGCCTGATGGGCTACGAATCGCTGATCATGCAGCAGTCCGATATTGGCGCGATCGCCGAATCGGTCAAGGACTGCCTGCGCTGCGGCAAGTGCAAGCCGGTGTGCGCCACGCACGTGCCGCGCGCGAACCTGCTGTACAGCCCGCGCAACAAGATTCTCGCGACCTCGCTGCTGGTCGAGGCCTTCCTGTACGAAGAGCAGACGCGCCGCGGCGTGTCGATCAAGCACTGGGACGAGTTCAACGACGTGGCCGATCACTGCACGGTCTGCCACAAGTGCGTGACGCCGTGCCCGGTCAAGATCGACTTCGGCGACGTGACGATGAACATGCGCAATCTGCTGCGCAAGATGGGCAAGAAGAAGTTCAACGCGGGTAACGCGGCTGGCATGTTCTTCCTCAACGCCACCAATCCGCAGACCATTAATCTCGCGCGTACCGCGATGATGGGCGTGGGCTACAAGGCGCAGCGTCTGGGCAACGACGTGCTCAAGAAGTTCGTCAGGAAACAGGCGGCGCATCCGCCCGCAACCACGGGCCGCGCGCCGGTGGTCGAGCAGGTGATCCACTTCGTCAACAAGAAGATGCCGGGCAACCTGCCGAAGAAGACGGCGCGCGCGCTGCTCGACATCGAAGACAACAAGATCGTGCCGATCATCCGCAACCCGAAGACCACCAGCGTGGATTCGGAAGCGGTGTTCTACTTCCCGGGCTGCGGTTCGGAGCGTCTGTTCTCGCAGGTGGGTCTGGCCACGCAAGCCATGCTCTGGGAAGCGGGCGTGCAGACCGTGCTGCCGCCGGGCTATCTGTGCTGCGGTTACCCGCAGCGCGGCTCGGGCCAGTTCGACAAGGCCGAGCAGATCGTGACGGACAATCGCGTGCTGTTCCACCGCATGGCGAACACGCTCAACTACCTCGACATCAAGACCGTCGTGGTGTCGTGCGGGACGTGCTACGACCAGCTCGCCGGTTATGAATTCGACAAGATCTTCCCGGGCTGCCGCATCATCGACATTCACGAGTTCCTGCTCGAGAAGGGCATCAAGCTCGATGGCGTGTCGGGGACGCGCTACATGTACCACGACCCGTGCCACACGCCGATCAAGACGATCGACCCGGTCAAGCTCGTCAATGAGCTGATGGGTTCGGAGAAGGACGGCTACAAGATCGAGAAGAACGATCGTTGCTGCGGCGAGTCGGGCACGCTGGCGGTGACGCGTCCGGACATTTCGACCCAGGTGCGTTTCCGCAAGGAAGAGGAAATCCGCAAGGGTGCAGCCAAGCTGCGCGACATTCCGATCATCGGCAACGGTGCGAATGGCGTGCAACCGGCTACGCCGCAGGAAGCGGGTGGGCAGGGCAAGCCGCAGGACGTCAAGATTCTGACGTCGTGCCCGTCCTGCCTCCAGGGTCTGTCGCGTTACAACGAGGACGCCAACGTGGAAGCCGATTACATCGTGGTGGAGATCGCCCGACACGTGCTCGGCGAAAACTGGATGGCCGACTACGTGAACCACGCGAACAATGGCGGAATCGAGCGCGTGCTGGTTTAATGCTAGCGCCAAATTTTCCGTAACACGGGTTCGAGGACGACGATGGGATGCGTATTCTGTAATGAGGAAGGCGGTGAAGTGCTGTGGGAAGACGAGCGTATGCGCGTCGTTCTCGCCACCGCCGAAGTCGACTATCCCGGCTTTTGCCGGGTGATCTGGAATACGCATGTCGCCGAGTTCTCGGATCTCGCCGATGCGGACCGGGAACACCTTATGCGCGCGGTCTATGCGGTCGAGCGTGTGTTGCGCCGCATCATGCAGCCGTCGAAGGTGAATCTGGCGAGTCTCGGCAACCAGGTGCCGCATGTGCATTGGCACGTGATTCCGCGCTTTACCAACGACGCGCATTTTCCGATGTCGGTCTGGTCGCCGCGCCAGCGTACGGTGTCCGAAGCGATGCTCGGCCAGCGCCGTGCGCAGGCGACGCTGCTGCGCGAGGCGGTGCGCCAGGAAATGGAGCAGGCGCAGGCTTCGTGAGCGTCGCTGCGCGGCCCGGGATCGCGTCGATCGAACAGGGACGATCATGAGTGGACTGAAATCCGATACGCCGGTGCCGACCGGCGTCGTGGTGCATGCGCTGTCGCGCGTGCTCGAACTGCAGTATGCGAACGGCGAGAGTTACCGCATTCCGTTCGAACTGATGCGCGTTTTTTCGCCCTCCGCCGAGGTGCGCGGCCACGGCCCGGGCCAGGAGACGCTGCAGACCGGCAAGCGTGAAGTGACGATCACGGCGCTCGAAGGCGTCGGCCACTACGCGCTGCAGCCTACTTTCTCCGACGGCCACAATACTGGCATCTATTCCTGGGACCAGCTTTACGAGCTGGCGACGCGTCAGGACGCGCTCTGGGCCGAGTATTTCGCGAAGCTCAAGGCCGCGGGCGTCGAGCGCGATGCGCCGATGGCAGCAGCACCTGCCGCCCACGGCCACTGCCACTGACGCTTCCTGTTACGATCCAGCCGCCGCGCGAGGGGCGCGGCTCACTCCATCAAAAAGAACCGGACACGATCCGGCTCAAGACCCGCGAAAGGACGAGCGCGATGAGCAAAACCCACTTCGGCTATCAGACAGTCGACGAACAGGACAAGGCGAAGAAGGTGGCCGGCGTGTTCCACTCGGTCGCCTCGAACTACGACCTGATGAACGATCTGATGTCGGGCGGGCTGCACCGCGCCTGGAAGGCGTTCACGATCGCGCAGGCGAACATCCGCCCGGGCGCGAAGGTGCTCGATATCGCGGGCGGCACCGGTGATCTGTCGATGGCATTCGCGAAGAAGGCCGGCCCTACCGGCGAAGTCTGGCACACCGACATCAACGAATCGATGCTGCGCGTGGGCCGCGACCGCCTGATCGACAAGGGCGTGATCACGCCCGCGCTGCTCTGCGACGCCGAAAAAATTCCCTTCCCGGATAACTACTTCGACCTGGTCACGGTGGCCTTTGGCTTGCGCAACATGACCCACAAGGATCGTGCGCTGGCGGAAATGCGCCGCGTCATCAAGCCGGGCGGCCGCGTGATGGTGCTCGAATTCTCCAAGGTCTGGGAGCCGCTGAAGAAGGCGTACGACGTCTACTCGTTCAAGGTGCTGCCGTGGCTGGGCCAGCGTTTTGCCCAGGACGCGGAGAGCTACCAGTATCTGGCCGAGTCGATCCGCATGCACCCGGATCAGGAAACATTGAAGACGATGATGGAACAAGTCGGCCTCGACGCCGTCAAATATTACAATTTGTCAGCTGGCGTGGTAGCCTTACACGTCGGAACAAAGTACTAATGTTCCCAACTCTCTGTCTTTAAAGGAAATTCCGCCATGTCCGAGACTCGCAACATTGCTTTCAATAAGCTTTCTATGTCTTGGGCGAGGCGGATCGGCACCTTCGCGGTGATCGGCGCGATCGTCGCGGGCAGCCTGGCTTCGCTCGACGCTGAAGCAAAACGCATGGGTGGCGGCCGCAGCTTCGGCCGTCAGTCTTCGGTGGCGTCGCAGCGCAGCACCACGCCGCCGCCGGCACAACCCAGCCCTACGCAGCAAGCGGGCGCGCGCGCCCAGCCCGGCGCACCGGCGCCGGCAGCCACGCCCGCACCGGCGCGTAACCGCTGGCTCGGGCCGATCGCGGGTCTCGCGGCAGGTCTCGGTATCGCGGCGCTGCTGTCGCACTTTGGCCTTGGCGAAGCGTTCGCCGGCGCAATGGCCAACATGATCGTGATCGCGCTGATTGCTTTCGTCGCCATCTGGCTGATCCGCAAGTTCATGAGCCGTCGTCGCGATACGCAGCAACCGGCGTATCAAACCGGTGGCGCCAGCCTGAATCAGGCGGGTGGCTATCAGCCGCAGGAACCGCGCTACACCACGCCGCCCACGGGCCAGTACCTCGCGCCCGAAGCGCAGCCGCTCACCACGCCGCAGATCAACAACGCGCCCGACGTGCCGGCCGGTTTCGACACCGAAGCTTTCCTGCGTAACGCCAAGGTGTACTTCGTGCGTCTGCAGGCCGCGTGGGACGTGGGCAATATCGAAGACATCCGCGAATTCACCACGCCGGAAATGTTCGCCGAAGTCCGCGTCGATCTCGCGGGTCGCGGCGCGCAGACCAACCAGACCGATGTCGTGCAGCTCAACGCCGATCTGCTCGCCGTGGAAGAGCGCGGCAACGAATACCTCGCGAGCGTGCGCTTCTCCGGTTTGATCCGCGAAGAGGCGGGCGCGGCGGCGGCGCCGTTCGTCGAGATCTGGAATCTTTCGAAGTCGCGCAGCACGGGCGAAGGCTGGCTGCTCGCGGGTATCCAGCAGGTCGAAGCGCATTGATGAGTTAGCGCGGCGTTAGCACGGCAGGGCGAGGTCCGACAGCCCGCGCCCTGTGGCGGCGCGGCTTTGCGCCTCGAACGCTACAATAGGAACCCGCGCGAGCTCGATGCCCGCGCGGGTTTTTTTATTTCCAAGCCGATGACTCTCGCCGCCAAGCCCTTCGCCGCCGCTGTCAATCACCTGCTCGCCCGCGAATCGTGGGCCCGCGACCGCCTCGCTCCATACGCCGGCAAGACCGCGCGTCTGTCCTGTCCGCCCGTGGTGCTTACGCTGCTCGTGCAGCCTGACGGCTATCTGGCCGCCGTCGAGGAGCAGGACGCAACTCACGCCGATGTCGCGCTTTCGCTGCCTGCGGGCGCGTTGTCTTCGTACGTGCAGGGCGGCCAGTCCGCCATCATGAAGCACGTGAAAATCGAGGGCGACGCCGAATTCGCGCAGATCATCGGCAAGCTTGCCGAGCATCTGCGCTGGGAGCCCGAGGAGGATCTCGCGAAGCTGATCGGCGATGCGCCGGCCTCGCGCATTGCGTCGTTTGCGCGCGCCGCGCACGAGCAGGTGCTGCGCACCGGGCGCAACGTGCTGGGCTCCGTCACCGAATATCTGCTCGACGAAAATCCGCAGCTCGTGCGGCACGCCGAGCTCGACGGCTTCAATGCGGAGCTGTCCCGCGCGCGCGATGCACTGGCGCGCGTCGAAAAGCGCATCGAGCGCCTTGAACAAAAAACACAAGCGCGCAGCGCGAGCCAGGGCCAGCTTCAGGCTCCGGCGCCGCGCTGCCCGAGCCCGCTACAAGGCAATTAAGACATGCGTTTTCTGCGTTTCCTGAAGATTTTCTTTACGGTCATCCGCTTCGGTCTCGACGAAATGATGTTGAGCCGGATCAATGACCGGCGCGTCAGAGTGCTGCTGCGTATCACCACCATCGGGCGTAAATTCGATCAACCGCCGGGCGTGCGTCTGCGTCTCGCGCTCGAAAGCCTCGGCCCGATTTTCGTGAAGTTCGGTCAGGTGCTGTCGACGCGCCGCGATCTGCTGCCGCTCGACATCGCCAACGAACTCGCCAAGCTTCAGGATCAGGTGCCGCCGTTCGAATCGCAGGTGGCCATCGACATCATCGAAAAATCGCTGGGCGCGCCCGTCGATACGCTGTTCGACGACTTCGAACGCGTGCCGGTGGCGAGCGCCTCGATCGCGCAGGTGCACTTCGCCAAGGTGAAGTCCGGCCAGCACGCGGGCAAGGCGGTGGCGGTGAAGGTGCTGCGCCCGAACATGCGTCCGGTGATCGATTCCGATCTCTTGCTGCTGCGCGATATCGCCGTGTGGGCCGAGCGCCTGTGGGCCGACGGCAAGCGCCTGAAGCCGCGCGAAGTGGTGGCGGAATTCGACAAGTATCTGCACGACGAACTCGACCTGATGCGCGAGGCCGCTAACGGCAGCCAGCTGCGCCGCAACTTCGCCGGTCTCGATCTGCTGATGGTGCCCGAGATGTACTGGGAATTCAGCACGGCCAACGTGCTGGTGATGGAGCGCATGGTGGGCGTGCCGATCAGCCAGGTGGACCGGCTGCGCGCGGCGGGCGTCGATATCCCCAAGCTCGCGCGCGAAGGCGTGGAAATCTTCTTCACGCAGGTGTTCCGCGACGGTTTTTTCCACGCCGATATGCATCCCGGCAACATCCAGGTCAGCCTCGATCCGGCGCATTTCGGGCGTTATATCGCGCTGGATTTCGGCATCGTCGGCGCGCTGTCGGACTTCGACAAGAACTACCTCGCGCAGAACTTCCTCGCCTTCTTCAAGCGCGACTATCATCGCGTGGCGACGCTGCACATCGAGTCGGGCTGGGTGCCGCCCACGACGCGCGTCGAAGAACTGGAAAGCGCGATTCGCGCCGTCTGCGAGCCGTATTTCGATCGCGCGCTCAAGGATATTTCGCTCGGTCAGGTGCTGTTGCGACTGTTCCAGACCTCGCGCCGCTTCAACGTGGAAATTCAGCCGCAGCTCGTGCTGCTGCAAAAGACCATGCTGAACGTGGAAGGGCTGGGCCGCTCGCTCGACCCCGAACTCGATCTCTGGAAGACGGCCAAGCCGTATCTGGAGCGCTGGATGACCGAACAGATCGGCCTGCGCGGCTGGTACGAGCGCTTCAAGATCGAGGCGCCGCAGTGGAGCAAGACGCTGCCGCAATTGCCGCGCCTCATCCATAACGCGCTGCTGCATCGTCAGGACCCGACGCACCTCGCCAACGACGAGACGATCCGCCAGATTCTCGCCGAGCAGCGCCGCACCAACCGCATGCTGCAGGGCCTCGTGGTGTTCGGCGTGGCGGTGGGCGTGGGCATGGTGGCGGCGCGCGTGTGGCTGGCGCTGGCTTACGGTTACGGCGGCTGATAGCGCACGCAGGGCACGCAGCCTGCCGAAGCCGCAAAGCAGCCGAAAAAGACAAGGAGCGAGACGATGAGCGACCCCACGCAACCCGGTCAGGCAGGGCAGGCGCCCGAATTCGATTCGCGCGATCCGGCCGCGCCCGCGTTCTGGGACGAGCGCTTCGAGCGCGGTTTCACGCCGTGGGATCAGGCAGGCGTGCTGCCGGCCTTCGAAGCCTTCGCCGCCGCGCATCCCGCCGCCAACGTGCTGATTCCCGGTTGCGGCAACGCCTGGGAAGCGCGCTGGCTGGCCGAGCGCGGGCGCACGGTGCGCGCCATCGACTTTGCGCCTTCGGCGGTTGCGCATGCGCGCGCAGCGCTGGGCGATTACGCGAACGTGGTCGAGCAAGCCGACTTCTACACCTACACGCCGCCGTTCACGCCGGCGTGGATTTTCGAGCGCGCCTTTCTCTGCGCGCTGCCGAAAGTGCAGCGCGCAGACTACGCGCGCCGCATGGCCGAACTGCTCGCGCCGGGCGCGTTGCTGGCGGGCTACTTCTTTATCGGCGAAACGCCCAAGGGGCCGCCGTTCGGCATCGCACGCGATGAACTCGACGCGCTGCTCACGCCGCATTTCTCGCTGATCGACGATCAGCCGGTGGAAGGCTCGCTGCCGGTGTTCCAGGGCCGCGAACGCTGGCTTACCTGGCGGCGTAAAAGCTGAACCTGTGCCGCGCTGCGGCACAAAACCTGCCCACGCTCTTGATCCTGCGCAAGCCGGCCCCATCTGGCCCGGAGCGCGCTGCGTTCGCTGGTCCTGGCAATTCCCAGGCCAAGGGAGCGTTTGCGGCTATAATTCAAGGCTTTGCAAGCATTTGTCAGGTTTTTGCGCCTGACTTTCACTCGTTTCATCAGGAAAGAGATCATGCCGATCTACGCTTACCGCTGCGAGTCGTGCGGCTTCGACAAGGACTGTCTGCAGAAGATCAGCGATGCGCCCCTGACGCAGTGCCCAAGCTGCGGTGCGGACGCATTTCGCAAGCAGGTTACTGCGGCTGGCTTTCAGCTGAAGGGCTCGGGCTGGTACGTCACGGATTTCCGTGGCGGCAATAACAGCAACGGCGGCAACGGGGCGAGCGCGGCTGCGACCGGCGCGAAGACCGACAGCGCGTCGTCGTCCGAGTCCAAAACGGCTGCGGCCGACAGCGCGCCGGCAACGGCGAGCGCTCCGGCAGCGCCGGCTGCGGGCACAAGCGGCACAAGCAGCGCAAGCAGCACGAGCACGGCAGGCTCGACCTGAAACCCTGCGGCCCGATTCCGGTTTTCCGGGGTCAGGCGGCGTAAGCGCCGCGCCACGCGCGCGGCCTGGATGGCGTGTACATGACGATCAAGAAAGCGACTTTAAAATCGGTATTCCTGACCGGCCTGCTCGTGCTGGTGCCGTTGGCCCTCACGCTGTGGGTCCTGAATCTCGTCATCAGCACGATGGATCAGACGCTGTTGCTGCTGCCGGAGTCGTGGCGCCCGCCAGTGCATCTGCCGGGTCTGGGCGCGGTGCTCACGCTGGCGTTCATCTTCGTGGTGGGCCTGCTCACGCACAATTTCATCGGCCAGAAGCTGGTGGAGTGGTGGAATGCGCTGGTGCGCCGCATCCCGATCATCGGTCCGCTGTATGGAAGCATCCAGCAGGTTTCCGATACACTGCTTTCCAGCAACGGCAATGCCTTTCGCAAGGCGCTCCTGATCGAGTACCCGCGCAAGGGCTCGTGGACCATCGCGTTCCTCACCGGCATTCCGGGCGGCGACGTGGTGAACCATCTGCAGGAAGACCATGTGAGCGTGTATGTGCCGACCACGCCCAATCCCACCTCGGGCTTTTTCCTGATGGTGCCGAAGAGCGAAGTCGTCGAACTCGACATGACGGTCGATGCCGCGCTCAAGTATATTGTTTCGATGGGCGTCGTCGCGCCAGCCGCGACTCCGCGACGCCCCATCGATCCCCCGCTTTAAATACCGGATGCTGCGTCGGCTCCAAGAGGCGCACGCGGCCTTCCTGTTTAATTTACGCATAACGAAAGACGAACATCATGTCGATGAGATCTGAATACTGCGGTCTGGTGACCGAACAGCTGCTGGGCCAAAACGTTTCGCTGTGCGGATGGGTGCAGCGCCGCCGTGACCATGGCGGCGTTATCTTCATCGACCTGCGCGATCGGGAAGGCCTCGTCCAGGTCGTGTGCGACCCGGACCGCGCAGAGATGTTCAAGGTGGCCGAAGGCGTGCGCAACGAATTCTGCGTGCAGATCAAGGGCCTCGTTCGCAATCGTCCGGAAGGCACGGTCAACGCCAATCTGAAGAGCGGCAAGATCGAAGTGCTGTGCCACGAACTCGTGGTGCTGAACGCGTCGGTCACGCCGCCGTTCCAGCTCGACGACGACAACCTCTCGGAAACCACGCGCCTCACGCATCGCGTGCTGGACCTGCGCCGTCCGCAGATGCAGCACAACCTGCGCCTGCGTTACCGCGTGGCGATGGAAACGCGCAAGTATCTCGATTCGCTCGGCTTCATCGACATCGAAACGCCGATGCTCACCAAGAGCACGCCGGAAGGCGCGCGTGACTACCTCGTGCCGTCGCGTACCAACGCAGGCCAGTTCTTCGCGCTGCCGCAGTCGCCGCAGCTCTTCAAGCAGCTGCTGATGGTGGCGAACTTCGATCGCTACTACCAGATCGTCAAGTGCTTCCGCGACGAAGACCTGCGCGCCGACCGTCAGCCGGAATTCACGCAGATCGACTGCGAAACGTCGTTCCTCGGCGAGCAGGAAATCCGCGATCTGTTCGAAGACATGGCGCGTCACGTGTTCAAGGAAACGATCGGCGTCGAACTCGATGCGAAGTTCCCGATCATGCCGTACTCGGAAGCCATGAGCCGTTTCGGTTCGGACAAGCCGGACCTGCGCGTGAAGCTCGAATTCACGGAACTGACGGACGCCATGAAGGACGTGGACTTCAAGGTGTTCAGCACGCCGGCCAACAGCAAGGACGGCCGCGTGGCCGCACTGCGCGTGCCGAAGGGCGCCGAACTCTCGCGTGGCGACATCGACGGTTACACGGAATTCGTGCGCATTTACGGCGCGAAGGGCCTCGCCTGGATCAAGGTCAACGAAGTCGCGAAGGGCCGTGACGGTCTGCAAAGCCCGATCGTCAAGAACCTGCACGACGCGTCGATCGCCGCCATTCTCGAGCGCACCGGCGCGCAAGACGGCGACATCATCTTCTTCGCGGCAGATCGCGCGAAGGTCGTGAACGACAGCCTGGGCGCCCTGCGTCTGAAGATCGGCCATTCGGAATTCGGCAAGGCCAACGGTCTGGTCGAGAAGGGCTGGAAGCCGCTGTGGGTGATCGACTTCCCGATGTTCGAATACGACGAGGAAGAGAACCGCTACGTGGCCGCGCACCACCCGTTCACGAGCCCGAAGGACGAGCACCTGGAATATCTGGAAACGGACCCGGGCCGCTGCCTCGCGAAGGCGTACGACATGGTGCTGAACGGCTGGGAAATCGGCGGCGGTTCGGTCCGTATCTATCAGGAAGAAGTGCAGAGCAAGGTGTTCCGCGCGCTGAAGATCGGTCCGGAAGAAGCCCGTGCGAAGTTCGGCTTCCTGCTGGACGCGCTGCAATACGGCGCGCCGCCGCACGGCGGTATCGCATTCGGTCTGGACCGCATCGTCACGATGATGGCCGGCGCTGATTCGATCCGCGACGTGATCGCGTTCCCGAAGACGCAACGCGCACAGTGTCTGCTCACGCAGGCGCCGAGCGAAGTTGACGAGCGTCAGCTGAAGGAACTGCACATCCGTCTGCGTCAGCCTGAGCCGAAGACGGCGCAGTAAGTCGTTTAGCGGTGGCATGAAGAAGAGGCGCCTTGGCGCCTCTTTTTTCGTCTCGCGTCTGTGCGCGCATTCAACGCGTGCGCTGCCCGTTCACGCCGATTTGCTAGACTGCGCGACCATCGATCAGCAAAGAGCTTGCCATGCCGATACGCGCGCTTCGTGCCTTGTTCCTCGTCGTTTCGCTCGGCCTGCCGGCGCTTGCGCACGCGCAGCAGGTCGGCTTCATTTCGAACGGCGTCTACTACTCCGTGAATCCACAATTGCCGAAAGGCACGACATTGCAAGTCGTGCCCGACGTCGAGCATCCTGCCGTGCAATGCTGCGCGACCATCAGCGGGCGCGCGCCCGGCAACGCCAATGTGTCGGATAACCTGCACGATCGCGCCGTGACGGCTTACGCGATCGAGTTGCCGTCCACCCTCGATAAGGACGCTTCCGGGTTCGGGATAATCGGCGACGCGCGTTTCGCGAATGTCGGCAGGAACGTCGACGCCACGCTCGCTGGCGGGTTGAAAGTGCGCCTTTCCACCTGCACATCGAGCGAAAGCGTGCACTATCTCGGCAAGCGGATCGGCGATGGAAAAACGCTGGTGCATCTGTCCCAGCACTTTGACGCCGATTTCGAGCCCTCCTGTCGCGACGCCGATCTGGAGCCGGCCGCGCACTGAGCGCGCCATCGAACCCGTGCGCCTTTTGCCCCTTTTGCGTTAAATTCCTGACAGAACCGTCGCAAACATCGCGGCGAGTCCCCACACGTTCCATTGCCATGCAGAAGCCGCCGAAGATTCCGGAGTCCGTACTCGTCGTTATCCATACGGCGCAGCTCGAGGTATTGATCATCGAGCGCGCCGACCGCGCCGGCTTCTGGCAGTCGGTCACGGGCTCGAAGGACCGCCTCGACGAGCCGTTCGCGGAGACCGCCGTGCGCGAGGTGGCGGAGGAGACGGGCATCGTCGTCGGCTCGCCGGGCGTGCCGGATGCCGCGCTGCGCGACTGGCGGCACGAGATCGACTACGAGATCTATCCGGTCTGGCGCCATCGCTACGCCGAAGGTGTCACACGCAATACCGAGCACTGGTTTAGTCTCGAGGTGCCCGCCGGTACGCCTGTCACGCTCGCGCCGCGCGAGCACACCGCGTATCTGTGGCTGCCTTATGAGGAAGCGGCGGCGAAGTGTTTTTCGTCGTCCAATCGCGAGGCGATCCTGCAACTGCCCGCGCGTCTTGCCACGCGTGGCCAGGCGCTTCGTCCTGGAGAGCCTCTGTGAGCGATACCCGCGCCGATCCCGAAGCGGACCTCGAACCGCGCCGCGTCATGCGGCTGCGCGAGGCGCTGCTGGGGCGGCGCTATCGCTCGCGTTACCGTTTTACGAGCGGCAACGACGTGCGCCTGTTCCATTCGGGCGAGAGTCTCTTTGCATCGATGATCGCGCGCATCGAAGCCGCCCGCAGCGACGTTGCGCTCGAAACCTACATTTTCTGCAGCGACGGCACGGGGCAAGCCGTCTCCGAGGCGCTGATGCGCGCCGCCCGCCGCGGCGTGCGCGTGCGCGTGATCACCGATGGCGTCGGCACGGCGCGTCTCGATCTGTTCGATAGCTGGTCGGCGGCCGGTATCGAGCATCGCATCTACAACCCGCATATCTTCGGGCGCTTCGGCTTTTCGCGCACGCACCGCAAGCTCGCCGTGATCGACGATCAGTACGCGTATTGCGGCGGCATCAACGTGGTCGACGATATGGAGAACGACGGCAAGCCGCTGCCGTTCCCGCGCTGGGATTTCGCGCTGGAGCTGGCCGGGCCGGTGGTGGTGGACGTGCGCGAGGCGATCGAGATGCAGTGGCGGCGCATTCGCCTCGGGCACCGGCCGCCGCTCGCGGGCGCGGTGTCGCCCGATGGCGCGCCCGTGCTGTCGCCGGGCGTGCCCGCAAGCTCCGGTTTTCTCGCGCCGCATCCCACGGGCCACACGGTCAGGCAGCCCGCCAAGGCCGTCAACGAAGTGCTGCGCGAACTCGCGCCCGTCGTGCGCACCGGGCGCGCGCAACGCATCATCGCGCGGCTGCGTGACCGTCTGCGTGCGGGCGTGCCTGATCCGCGCACGGCGCATGTGCCCTGCGTGGCGTTCGTCGCGCGCGATAACGTGGTGAACCGCCGCGCGATCGAGAAGGCCTATCTGGACGCCATCGGCGAGGCGCGCAAGGAAGTGCTGCTCGCCAATCCGTACTTCATGCCGGGGCGGCGGCTGCGCCGCGCGCTCGTCGAAGCGGCGTCGCGCGGCGTGACCGTCAAGCTGCTGATCGGCCGCAAGGAGTTTGCGGTGCTCGATTACGGCACGCCGTTTCTCTATCACCAGTTGCTGAGCGCGGGCGTGCAGATCGCCGAATACGAAAAGACCATGCTGCACGGCAAGGTGGCCGTGGTGGATTGCGCGTGGGGCACGGTCGGATCGTCGAATCTGGATGCGCTCAGTCTCGTGCTCAACAACGAGGCCAATGTGCTGCTCGTGCTGCATCCGCAGATCCAGCAGCTACGCGACGAAATTCTCAGTGCTTTCGACGAATCGCCGAAGATCGACCGCGCGCGCTACGAGGCGCGTCCGTGGCATGTGCGGGCGGTCAACTGGCTCGCGTGGACGTCGTATCGCGCGGTCATGAAGCTGCTCACGGTGGGCGGCTACGACTAGCGTCCGGCGGCCTTTTAAGCGGGTCCGCAAAATATGCGCCTGCCATACCTTACGCCTGGCGTGCAATCGAGAAATGCTCGCTTGTGCGCGCCGTGCGAAGCCCGAAAATTAGAGTACCGGTTAGAAATCGGTTTCTAATAAAGTCCTTGTTTCGCGGGCGGCTGTCCTCAACAATAGTACGGCCGTTCGATTTAATTCAGGCCGAGATGCGAGCAGATCAAGCCAACATCGCGGCCACATCGTCACGGTAAATAAAGCTATGCGTAAAGGCGAACAGACACGAGCCGCCATTCTGGATGCAGCACTCGACCTCGCGAGCCGGGACGGACTGGAAGGTCTGACCATAGGCCTGCTGGCCGAGCGCATGCAGATGAGCAAGAGCGGTGTCTTCGCGCACTTCGGTTCGCGCGAAGACCTGCAGGTCGAGGTCGTGGGCGAGTACCACCGCAGATTCGAGGAAGAAGTCTTCTTTCCGAGCTTGCGCGAGCCACGCGGTTTGCCTCGTCTGCGTGCGATGCTGTCGCGGTGGTTCGAAAAGCGCATCCACGAAGTCACGACCGGCTGTATCTACATCAGCGGTGCGGTGGAGTACGACGACCGCGCCGACAGCCAGGTCCGCGAGAAGCTGGTCGCGAGCGTGACGATGTGGCGTGCGGCGCTGCTCAGAGCCATTGCGCAGGCGATTGAAGAAGGGCATCTGCGACGTGACACCGATCCCGCGCTGATGCTGTTCGAACTGTATAGCGTGACACTCGGTCTGCATCATGACGGCCGCTTCCTGCATCTGCCGGACGCTGTCGAGCATACGTGGGCCGCGTTTGAAAAACTGATTGTTTCGTATCAGAGCGTCAGCCAGTAGCCAACGCCGCGCACAGCGTCGCGGCGGTACGCGAAGGTCCGAAACTCCAAGCTCTACCAAGGGAGATAAAACATGGGACAGTACACCGCGCCGCTGCGCGACATGCAATTCGTGCTGCACGAGCTGCTGAACGTGGAAGGCGAAGTCAAGCAGATGCCGAAGCACGCCGACCTCGACGCCGACACCATCAACCAGGTGCTGGAAGAAGCTGGCAAGTTCTGCTCGGAAGTGCTGTTTCCGCTGAACCAGGTCGGTGACCGCGAAGGCTGCACGTACGCCGGTGACGGCGTCGTCACCACGCCGACGGGCTTCAAGCAGGCCTACAAGCAGTACGTCGAAGCCGGCTGGCCGGCACTGGGCTGCGATCCCGAATACGGCGGCCAGGGCCTGCCCGCATTCGTGAACAACGCGCTCTACGAAATGCTCAATTCGGCGAACCAGGCGTGGACCATGTACCCGGGTCTGTCGCACGGCGCCTACGAATGTCTGCACGCACACGGCACGCCGCAGCTGCAGCAGACCTATCTCCCGAAACTCGTCGAAGGCGTGTGGACGGGCACGATGTGCCTGACCGAGCCGCATTGCGGCACCGACCTCGGCATCCTGCGCACCAAGGCCGAGCCGAATAGCGACGGCTCCTACGCGATCTCCGGCACGAAGATCTTCATCTCGAGCGGTGAGCACGACATGGCGGAGAACATCATCCACCTCGTGCTCGCACGTTTGCCGGACGCGCCGCAAGGCACCAAGGGCATTTCGCTGTTCGTCGTGCCGAAGTTCATCCCCACGGATGCGGGCGCACCGGGCGAGCGCAACGGCATCAAGTGCGGCTCGATCGAGCACAAGATGGGCATTCACGGCAATTCGACCTGCGTGATGAATCTGGACAGCGCGAAGGGCTGGCTCGTCGGCGAGCCGAACAAGGGCTTGAACGCCATGTTCGTGATGATGAATGCGGCGCGCCTGGGCGTGGGCATGCAAGGTCTCGGTCTGACCGAAATCGCTTACCAGAACTCGCTGACCTACGCGAAAGAGCGTCTGCAGATGCGCGCGCTGACCGGCCCGAAGGCGCCCGAAAAGGCGGCCGATCCGATCATCGTGCATCCGGACGTGCGCCGCATGCTGCTCACGCAGAAGGCCTGGGCCGAAGGCGCGCGCGCTTTCACGTACTGGGCGGCGCTGCAGATCGACAAGGAACTGTCGCACGGCGACGAAGCCGAGCGTAAGGAAGCCGCCGATCTGGTCGCGCTGCTCACGCCGATCATCAAGGCGTTCCTGACCGATAACGCCTTCGACAGCACCAACCTCGGCATGCAGATCTACGGCGGCCACGGTTTCATCTCCGAGTGGGGCATGGAGCAGTACGTGCGCGACGCGCGTATCAACCAGATCTACGAAGGCACCAACACGATCCAGTCGCTGGACCTGCTGGGCCGCAAGGTGCTGGGCGACATGGGCGCGAAGCTCAAGAAGTTCGGCAAGCTGGTGACGGATTTCGTCGAAGCCGAAGGCATCAAGACGGAGATGCAGGAGTTCGTGAATCCGCTCGCCGATATCGGCGACAAGATGCAGAAGCTGACGATGGAAATCGGCATGAAGGCGATGCAGAACCCGGACGAAGTGGGCGCGGCCGCCGTGCCGTACCTGCGCACGGCGGGTCATCTCGTGTTCGCCTACTTCTGGGCGCGCATGGCGCGCATCGCGCTCGACAAGGAAAGCTCGGGCGATCCGTTCTACAAGTCGAAGCTGGCCACGGCGCGCTTCTACTTCGCCAAGCTGCTGCCGGAAACGGCGACCTCGATCCGCCAGGCACGCGCGGGTTCGAAGACGCTGATGGAAGTCGACGAAGCGCTGTTCTAAGCGCTTCGGTGGTGCGCTGCGCCTGCGGGCGCGCGCACCGCTCAATATCGCAGCACCGAATCTCTCAAGCGGCGCCCCGGTCAGAAAAACGACATGCCGGAAACGCGCCGCGACCCAATCCCGTTTTCGCTCGACATTGCATATCCGCTGGAGGAACAACGTGAGCAATCTCAATATTCGCAAGGTCGCCGTGCTCGGCGCCGGCGTGATGGGCGCGCAAATCGCCGCGCACCTGATCAACGCCCGCGTGCCCGTGCTCCTGTTCGATCTGCCCGCGAAGGAAGGCCCGAAAAACGCCATCGCGCTCAAGGCGATCGAAACGCTGAAGAAGCTCTCGCCCGCGCCGTTCGGCGTGAAGGACGACGCGCAGTACATCACGCCCGCGAACTACGAAGACGATATCGCGAAGCTGGCGGAATGCGACGTGGTGATCGAAGCGATCGCCGAGCGCATGGACTGGAAGCACGACCTCTACAAGAAGGTCGCGCCGCATATCGGTCCGAAGGCGATTTTCGCCTCCAATACCTCGGGTCTGTCGATCACGGAACTGTCGCAAGGTTTCGACGACAACCTCAAGGCACGCTTTTGCGGCGTGCACTTTTTCAATCCGCCGCGCTACATGCACCTGGTCGAGCTGATCCCGACCACGCACACGCAGCCCGAAATCCTCGACCAGCTCGAATCGTTCCTCACGAGCGTGGTCGGCAAGGGCGTGGTGCGCGCGAAGGATACGCCGAACTTCATCGCCAACCGCGTCGGCATTTTCTCGATCCTCGCGGTCATGACCGAAGCGAAGAAGTTCGGTCTGCGTTTCGACGAAGTCGACGATCTCACGGGCAGCCGTCTGGGCCGCGCGAAGTCGGCAACGTTCCGCACTGCTGACGTTGTCGGTCTGGACACGATGGCGCACGTCATCAAGACGATGCAGGACAACCTGAAGGACGATCCGTTCTTCCCGGTCTACGAGACGCCGGCCGTGCTGGCGGGGCTGGTCGCGAAGGGCGCGCTCGGCCAGAAGACCGGCGGCGGTTTCTATCGCAAGGAAGGTAAGGCGATCAAGGTGCTCGACGGCAACACCGGCGAGTACGTGGACGGCGGCGCGAAGGCCGACGAACTGGTAGGCCGCATTCTCAAGCGCCCGCCCGCAGAACGTCTGAAGCTGCTGCGCGAATCGCAGCATCCGCAGGCGCAGTTCCTGTGGTCGATTTTCCGCGACGTGTTCCATTACATCGGCGTGCATCTGCAATCGATCGCCGATAACGCGCGCGATGTCGATCTGGCAATCCGCTGGGGCTTCGGCTGGAACGAAGGTCCGTTCGAAGGCTGGCAGGCGGCTGGCTGGAAGCAGGTCGCCGAGTGGGTCAAGGAAGACATCGACGCGGGCAAGACGCTGTCGGGCGCACCGCTGCCCGCATGGGTGTTCGAAGGCCCGGTCGCTGCGAATGGCGGCGTGCATGGCGCCGAAGGTTCGTGGTCGCCGGCTGAAGCGCGCTTCGTGCCGCGCTCGAATCTGGCGGTCTACGAGCGTCAGGTGTTCCGCGCGGCGCTGTTCGGCGAATCGGGCGCGCGCGATCCGAAGACCTTCGGCAAGACGCTGTTCGAGAACGAGCATCTGCGCGCGTGGGTCGACGACCGTGCGGGCGAGGACGATGTCGTCATCGTCTCGTACAAGAGCAAGATGAACACGATGGGCCCGGGCGTGCTCGATTCGCTGTCGAAAGCGATCGACATCGCCGAAGACGGTTACAAGGGCGTGGTGATCTGGCAACCGACGTCGCTGAAGCTCGGCGCGCCGGGCGGCCCGTTCTCGGCGGGCGCGAACCTCGAAGAAGCCATGCCGGCGTTCATGATGGGCGGCGCCAAGGGCATCGAGCCGTTCGTGAAGAAGTTCCAGGACACGATGATGCGCGTGAAGTACGCGAACGTGCCGGTCGTGGCGGCCGTGTCGGGCATTGCGCTCGGCGGCGGTTGCGAAATCATGCTGCACAGCGCGAAGCGCGTCGCGCACATCGAAAGCTATGTCGGTCTGGTGGAAGTGGGCGTGGGCCTCGTGCCGGCGGGCGGCGGTCTGAAGGAAGCCGCGCTGCGTGCCGCCGACGCGGCCGCGCAGATCGGCGCCGTGCCCAGCGACCTGCTGCGTTTCCTGCAGAAGTCGTTCGAAAACGCGGCGATGGCCAAGGTCTCCGGTTCGGCGATCGAAGCGCGCACGATGGGTTATCTGAAGCCCTCGGACACGATCGTCTTCAACGTGTTCGAACTGCTCGACACGGCGAAGAAGGAAGCGCGTGCGCTTTCCGCTGCCGGCTATCGTGCGCCGCTGCGTGCGAAGCAGATTCCGGTCGCGGGCCGCTCGGCGATCTCGACCATCAAGGCGTCGCTCGTCAACATGCGCGACGGCCGCTTTATCAGCGACCACGATTACCTGATCGCGGGCCGCATCGCGGAAGCGGTGTGCGGCGGCGACGTCGAAGCGGGCAGCCTGGTCGACGAAGAATGGCTGCTCACGCTGGAGCGCCGCGCTTTCGTCGATCTGCTCGGCACGCAAAAGACGCAGGAACGCATCATGGGCATGCTGCAAACCGGCAAGCCGGTGCGCAACTAAGCGGCACGACGCATACCAGATACTGGAGTCAAAGATGAGCAAACAGTTGCAGGACGCATACATCGTCGCCGCGAGCCGCACGCCCATCGGCAAGGCGCCGCGTGGCGTGTTCAAGAACACCCGCCCGGACGAACTGCTGGTTCACGCGATCAAGTCGGCCGTGGCGCAGGTGCCCGGCCTCGACACGAGCGTGATCGAAGACGCGATCGTCGGTTGCGCGATTCCCGAAGCCGAGCAAGGCCTGAACGTGGCGCGTATCGGCGCGCTGCTCGCGGGTCTGCCGCAGAGCGTGGGCGGCGTGACCGTCAACCGCTTCTGCGCCTCGGGTCTGTCGGCGCTGGCCATGGCCGCCGACCGCATCCGCGTGGGCGAGTCGGATGCGATGATCGCCGCCGGCTGCGAATCGATGAGCATGGTGCCGATGATGGGCAACAAGCCGTCGCTCTCGCCGCATATCTTCGATCGCAGCGAAGACGTGGGCATCGCTTACGGCATGGGCCTGACCGCCGAGAAGGTTGCCGAGCGCTGGAAGATCAGCCGCGAAGCGCAGGACGCGTTTTCGGTGGAATCGCACCGCCGCGCGCTGGCCGCGCAGCAGGCCGGCGAGTTCAAGGACGAAATCTCGCCGTACACGCTCGTCGAGCGTTTCCCCGATCTCGCCACCGGCGAAGTGAAGGTGAAGGAGCGTCTGATCGAGCTGGACGAAGGCCCGCGTGCGGATACCACGCTCGAAGGCCTCGCGAAGCTGCGCGCCGTGTTCGCCAACAAGGGTTCGGTCACGGCCGGTAACAGCTCGCAGACGTCGGATGGCGCGGGCGCGCTGATCGTCGTTTCGGAAAAGATGCTCAAGCAGTTCAACCTCACGCCGCTCGCGCGTTTCGTGAGCTTCGCGGTGCGCGGCGTGCCGCCGGAAATCATGGGCATCGGTCCGAAGGAAGCGATTCCGGCTGCGCTGAAGGCGGCGGGTCTGAAACAGGACGACCTCGACTGGATCGAACTGAACGAGGCGTTTGCTGCGCAGTCGCTGGCGGTGATCCAGGATCTGGGCCTCGATCCGTCGAAGATCAACCCGCTGGGCGGCGCGATCGCGCTGGGTCACCCGCTGGGCGCGACGGGCGCGATTCGTGCGTCGACGGTCGTGCACGGCCTGCGCCGCCGCAACTACAAGTACGGCATGGTGACGATGTGCGTCGGCACCGGCATGGGCGCGGCGGGCATCATCGAGCGGCTGTAACGCGTTCCGCTTGCTAACGCATGGCACGATCGACACGGTTCGCAGGCTTCACGGTCTGCGAGCCGTTTTTCATATTCGGCGGAAACTTGACCGTCGAGACGAGGAGACTCGCTGATGAGTAACGAAATCCTGAGCGCACGCGAAAACGGCGTGCTGACGATCACCATCAACCGTCCCGAGCGCAAGAACGCGCTCACGCCCGCGATGTATCAGGCGATGTCCGATGCGCTTGCCTCGGCGCAGGAAGACGGCAGTGTGCGCGCCGTACTGCTGCGCGGTCACCCCGAGATTTTCACGGCCGGCAACGACATCGAAGACTTCCTGAAGAACCCGCCCACCGGCGCGGATTCGCCCGTGATGCAGTTTCTGCACAACATCGCCACGTTCGAGAAGCCGCTGGTCGCGGCGGTGGTGGGCGCGGCTGTCGGCGTGGGCACGACGATGCTGCTGCACTGCGATCTGGTCTATGCCGCCGACACGGCGCGTTTCGCGATGCCGTTCGCGCAACTGGGCCTGTGCCCGGAAGCGGCTTCGTCGCTGCTGCTGCCGCGTATCGCGGGTTATCAGGGCGCGGCGGAAAAGCTGCTGCTCGGCGAGACCTTCGATGCAGCGGAAGCGCACCGCATGGGCTTCGTGAATCGCGTGGTGGCCGCTGCCGAACTGGAGGCGTTCGTCGCCGCGCAACTGGCGAAGCTGGTGGCGCTGCCGGCGTCGTCGCTGCGCGCGACCAAGTCGCTGATGAAGCGCGCAAGCGAGCACGAGATCAAGACGCAGATGAGCGAGGAATCCGTGCACTTCGGCAAGATGCTGCTCTCGCCCGAAGCGCGCGAGGCGTTCACGGCCTTCCTGCAGAAGCGCAAGCCGGATTTCCGGCAGTTCGATTGACCGCGATCAGGCGGCGCCGTTAGCCGTGTCGTAATCGACGAAACCGGACTCGCGGCAGAAGCTCACCAGCCGTAGTCCGGCGCGTTTCGCGATGGTGACGGCAAGCGAGGAGGGCGCCGAGATCGTCGCGACCATCGGCATGCCCACGCGCGCGGCCTTGCGCACCAGCTCGTAGCTCGCGCGGCTGGAGAGGAAGACGAAGCCCTGCTGCGTGTCGGCGCGCTCGATCACCAGCTGGCCGATGAGTTTGTCGAGCGCGTTGTGGCGGCCCACATCCTCGAAGGCGCGCAGGATCTGGCCATCGGCATCGCACCAGGCGGCGGCGTGCAGGCCGCCGGTGAGTTTCGTGAGCGCCTGATGCTGCGGCAGTTCGCGCGCGGCGCGGGCGATGGCGTCGGGCGCGAGACGCGCGAGAAAGCCGGTGTCGGGCACGATTTCGGGTTCGAGATCGAGCAGATCGATGCTCTCGATGCCGCACACGCCGCAGCCGCTGCGTCCGGCCAGCGCCCGGCGTTTTTCCTTCAGTTCGACGAAAGCCTGCTGCACGACCGTGAGATGCACTTCGGCGTGCGGGATGTCCGCTTCGGCGTGCCAGAACACTTCGATATCCTGGATGTCGGCGTTACGCCCGACGATGCCTTCCGAGATCGCGAAACCCACCGCGAACGCTTCCAGATCGCGCGGCGTGCACATCATCACCGCGTGCGAGATGCCGTTGAAAACCAGCGCGACGGGCCATTCCTGGCCGACGTGATCGCCGCGCGTATCGATCTGGTCGCCGCGATGCCGGTGCACGCGCAACTCGACGGCGCCGGGCTGGCCTTCGCTTTCCAGCGGGTTGTGGAGGGCGGGAGCCGAGGGGGAATGCTGGGAATGCGGGGAATTCAAGCGGGGTACTCCATCGATGCCTGTACTGTGCGCGGGGCGCAGTCCCCGGCGCGGAAGGTTCTAAAATACCTCAAGCGGGCCTCTTTCGCTCAACCCGGCCCGCTTCGCGAGGATCAACGCCATGGCATTAGCCGAAGCTCCGCTGCTGTTCCAGTACGAGGTTGTCTCGTCCGAGGACCTCACCTTCATTCCCATGTGCGTGCGCTTCAATCTGGATCGCTTCGGGCTGCGCATTTCGCTCGCGCAGTGGCAGTTGCTGCCATACGAGGATCGGCGTCTGCTGGCGCGCTTTCCCGTCGATGAAGACGCCGAAATCGAGCCGAATTTCGATCACGCGCTCTTCGAGATGCTGCGCACCCACGCCAACGTCGAGCCCGAATGGTTCTCGCCCGATGAAGCGCCCGCCTGGCGCGACATCGGCACGGTGCCGAACGGTATCGGCAATCAGGCGACGCTCGCGAATCTGCAGGCGCCGGACATCGAGGACTGGGCGCAGCTCGCGCCGTTCCAGCGCTATGTGCTGGCCAAGCTCTCGCGCAAGCCCGAGGCCAATCACGATTTCATTCCGGCGATGCGCGAATTCGGGCTGGCGGTTCCGCGCTGAATCGCGCCGCGCGCGTGGTGCATCGCGTTGTGACCCGGTCGTGGCGCGGTCGTACGCCAGCCGTACATTAGAGCGCGCACCCTAAATCTGCGGTGTGCGCACGAAAATCCGCCGATCAGCCCTCAAGCCTTGCCGAGGAATGCCGTTATCCGGTAGGGCGCAACGCGCGCCAGCGCTCTTGCGCGCAGGTCGTTAGCAGTCATCCTATGCCCGCCGTACGGCGACGAACGACGTTCCGGCATTCATGAACCTTCATTTTTCGAAGCGGCACCTCATCAACCTCGCGGTGGTGGTGGCTGCCGTCGGCGCAAACGCTTTCGTGGCATGGACCCAGATCGGCAGCCAACGCGAACTCGACCAGCGCGCCTCGCAGGCCGCGCGCGTGCGCCACGATCTGGACCACTTCCGTGACGTTCTCGGCGCGGGGCTGACGGCCTTGGGCCGCTTCAGCGCCGATGGCACCGTCGAGTCGATCGACGAGCGCGATGCCCGCGCCGCCGAACTCGACGATACCGTGCAGGCCGTCCACGCCGAGCTGTCGGGCGACCCGGCAATGACACGCCGCTTCGACACCGTGGCGACCGAGGCGATGCTGCTCGCAGGCGAGATCGACGAGACGCTCGAGCGCGCCCAGCAGCGCGCCGCCGATGCGAAGGTGCAGGCGAGTGCGGCGGCTTCGGCCGAGGCTGCCGTTCAGGCGAGCGCCCCGGCGGTTGCGGCGGCTTCTGCGCCCGCGGGGGCATCGCAGCCTGTCGCGGCGCATGGCGCGCCCGCGCGCGATTCGCAGCTCGGCAAATTCACCAGAATCGCGGCGCATCTGGGCGCGAGCAAGACGCACGCGCACACGACGGCCAGGACGCATCTGCACGATTTGTCGGCGCCGTACTCGGTGGCTTCGGCGGCTTCGGGGGCGCAACAGACGCCCAGAAGTCTCGCCGAGCCGTATGCGAACGCCAGCGCCGTTGCAGCGCCGCAAGTCGCCGCGAATAGCCTCGCGCAGCCTTACTCGCAAGGGCCGGGTGCGGGCGCGCCGAATCTGGCCGCCCTTTACGCCGATCCTTCGAAGACCGTGACTGCGGCGGCGGGCTCGCTCGCCGAGCCCTACGCCGCTGCGCCGACGCTCGCCGCCGCGGCTCCTGGCGCATCGCCGAACGCATCGACGCCCAACGCCTCGACCCCGCAACCGGCCAACGGCGCGATCGCCGGCACCTCCGCCTGGATCGCCCAGCAATACATTCGGCTGGACACGCGCGTCGATCGCGTCGATGCCCGGATTTCCGCGCTGCAAGGCGAACAGGATCTGGCGCTGGCTGGCGCGCTGGCCGAATCGACGCGTGCGGGCAGCCGCGCCTCGATCCTGCTGATCGTGACGATGCTCGCAGGTGCCACGCTGCTGATCTACACCTTCGGGGCGCGCGAGAACGCCGCACGCGAGAAGCTGCGCGCGCTCGCCGGCATGCGCACGCGCAACGAGCGCTTCCAGGGCCTGTTCGACGCCCATCCGGTGCCGATGTACGTGTTCGACCGCGACACGCTGCGCTTTCTCGCCGTCAACGCGGCGGCGATCCAGCAATACGGCTACAGCGAGGAAGAGTTCCTCGACATGACGATCCGCGAGATCCGTCCGGGAGAGGATGTTTCGCGGCTCGAACAGCATCTCGCGCGCTCGGACACGCTCACGCAGAACGTGCGCACGATGGCCGGCATCTGGCATCACACGCGCCGCGACGGCACGGTCCTCAGCGCCGATATCTCGCACCACGCGCTCACCTTCATGGGCCGCGCCGCCGTGTTCGTGCTCGCCGACGACGTCACCGAGCAGATTCAGGCCGAAGTCGAGGCGCAGCGCTCGAACCAGATGCTCGAAACGGTGATCGACAACATTCCGCAGCGCATTTTCTGGAAGGACGCGCAGTCGCGTTATCTGGGCTGCAACATGACCTTCGCGCGCGACGCGGGTCTGGCGTATCCCGAGCAGATCGTCGGCCGCACCGACGACGATCTGCCGTGGCGCGCCTACGCGAACACCATGCGCGAGCAGGACCGCGAAGTGATCCAGAGCGGCCTGCCGCGCCTGAACTTCGAAGAAGACATGTCGGTCGACGGGCTGCACCGTACGACCATCACGAGCAAACTGCCGCTGCTCGACGGCGATGGCCGCGTGATGGGCGTGCTCGGCACCTATTCCGATACCACCGAAAGCAAGCGCGCCGATCTCGCGCTGCGCCTGCAAAGCCGCGCGCTCGACGCCTGCGTGAACGCGATTCTGATTACCGGGCCGGGACCGGGCGGCAGCAATCTGATCGAGTACGCGAATCCGGCGTTCCGCCGCATCACGGGCTACGATCCCGCCGATGTGATCGGCCTCGATTGCCGCCTGCTGCAACGCGACGACCGCGATCAGGACGGGCTGGTGGCGATTCGCCAGGCGCTGATCGGCAACCGCGAGGTGAGCGCCGTGCTGCGTAACTATCGCAAGGACGGCGCGCTGTTCTGGAACCAGTTGCTGATCGCGCCGGTGCCCGATCTCGACGGGCGCATCACGCATCACATCGGCATCATCAACGACGTGACCGAGCTGATCCGCTATCAGGAGCAACTCGAGTATCAGGCGAACTACGACAGCCTCACGCTGCTGCCCAACCGCAATCTGCTGCGCGACCGTCTGCAGCAGGCGCTGGTCGCGGCGCAGCGCCACGAGCGCGGCGTGGCCGTGGTGTTCATCGACCTCGACGGCTTCAAGAACGTCAACGACAGCCTCGGCCATAGCGTGGGCGACCGCCTGCTGGGCGTGGTCGCCGAGCGTCTGACGCGCTGCACGCGCACGAGCGACACGGTCGCGCGCCACGGCGGCGACGAATTCGTGATCGTGCTGACCGACACCATCGACGAAAAATCGCTGATCGGCTGGATGGAGCGCGCGCGCCAGATGATTTCGGAGCCGGTGATGCTCGACGGCACCGAGCTTTACGTGGGTTGCAGTCTGGGCGCGAGCGTGTATCCGCAGGACGGCAACGACGCCGAAACGCTGCTCAAGAAAGCCGATGTGGCGATGTATCGCGCCAAGGAACTCGGCCGCAACACCTTCCAGTTCTATCAGCCGGAGATGAACGCCGCCGCGGGCGCGCGCATGAATCTGGAGCGGCGTCTGCGCCGCGCGCTGCGCGACAGCGAATTCCTGCTGCACTATCAGCCGCAGGTGGAGATCGAGAGCGGACGGATCGTCGGTATGGAGGCGCTGGTGCGCTGGCACGACCCGGAAGTAGGCCTCGTGTCGCCGGCGCAGTTCATTCCGGTCGCCGAGGAAAGCGGGCTGATCGGGCCGCTGTCCGACTGGGTGCTGCGCGAGGCGTGCCGCCAGAATCGGGCGTGGCAGGACGCCGGGTTGCCGCCGGTGCGGGTGTCGGTGAATTTGTCGGCCAAGACTTTCCATCAGCGCGATATTTCGCAGCAGGTCAGCGACGTGCTGCAGGAGACCGGGCTGGAGCCGTGCTGGCTCGAAGTCGAACTCACCGAAAGCACGCTGATGCGCAACACCGAGGAAGCGGTGTCGATGCTCAATGCGCTGCACGAACAGGGCGTGGGCATTGCCATCGACGACTTCGGCACGGGCTATTCGAGCCTGAGCTATCTGAAGCGCCTGCCGGTGGACCGGCTCAAGATCGACCGCTCGTTCGTGGCCGATATCGGCACCAGCACCGACGACGAAACCATCACGGCGGCCATCATCGCGCTGGCGCACGAACTGCGTCTGCAGGTGATCGCGGAAGGCGTGGAGACGTCGCAGCAGTTCGCGTTCTTGCGCGAGCGCGCGTGCGACGAGTTGCAGGGCTACTTCTTCGCGCCGCCGTTGCCGGGGCCGGAGATTGCCGCGCTGCTGTCGGCGAGCGCGGCCTACGAAGAGGGCGCGGGGCTCGCCTGGAGCAACTGAGGGGGCGGCCGGGTTGGCCGCTGCGCTGGTTGCCGGGCGCGCCGCTTATTCCGCGGCGGGCAGGGCGCGCGGCCGGCGGTCGTTGCCGGTTGCTACATAGGTGAGCGTTGCTTCGGTTACCTTGACGACTTCGTCCTGCAGACGCATGCGCTGCGCGTACACCTCGACCTGCACGGTCACCGAGGTCGTGCCGGTTTTGACGATATCGGCGTAAAAGCTCAGCAGATCGCCGACGAACACCGGCTGCTTGAACAGGAACGAGTTCACCGCGACGGTCGCGACGCGGCCATTGGCGCGGCGGCTGGCGGGGATCGAGCCGGCGATGTCGACCTGCGACATGATCCAGCCACCGAACACGTCGCCGTGGACATTGGCGTCCGAGGGCTGCGGCACGACACGCAGCGCGGGCGACTTCTGGGGAAGCGGATAAGAGTCGTTCATCGGAAATCCATGAAAAGGGCGGGAGAGGGCCGCAAACCGGCGCCCCCAGCGGCGCTTGCCGCCTTCTGCGACAATAGAGCGATCAGGAATTGTACGGGAAAGCGCCATGCGCGGCGGGTCGGCCAGACGGCGGTTCCGCTGGAGTAGAAGCCCGCGCCCAGGTGGTCCCCAAGCCGTCCCGATCTGTCGTTAGCGTCCCCAACTTTCTCGTCGTGCCCCGCGCCGCCCATCATCGGACGACGCGGCACCTTCATCGCCCATGCGCCGCTTTTCCGCTTCCAACGAACCCGCGCAGCCCGCCACCGGGCCGCGCAACGACTGGCAGACCATCGTCTCGCTGCTGCCGTATCTCACTGCATACAAATGGCGCGTTGCGTTTGCGCTGACCTGCCTGATCGGCGCGAAGGTCGCCAATCTGGGCGTGCCGATCGTGATGAAGCATATCGTCGATGGTCTTGCGCCCGTGCGCCATCTGACTGCGCTCGGACGCGCCGAGAACGCGCCGGGCATCGTGCTGATCGGCGGAGTGGGGCTGCTGGTGGTGGCCTACGCGGCGGTGCGGCTATCGACATCGCTGTTCACCGAACTGCGCGAAATCCTCTTTTCGAAGGTGACGGAAAGCGCGGTGCGCCAGCTTGCGTTGAAGGTGTTCCGGCATCTGCATGCGCTGTCGCTGCGCTTTCACCTCGACCGGCAGACGGGCGGCATGACGCGCGACATCGAGCGCGGCACGCGTGGCATCACGCAACTGATCTCGTACTCGCTTTACAGCATCTTGCCGACGCTCGTGGAAGTGGGCCTCGTGCTGGGCTTTTTCACGGTGAAATACGAGGCGTATTACGCGATCGTCACGCTTTGTGCGCTGGTTGCGTACATCGTTTTCACGGTGAAGGTGACCGAGTGGCGTACGCATTTCCGCCGCACGATGAACGAACTGGATTCGCGCGCCAACTCGCGGGCGATCGATTCGCTGCTCAATTACGAGACGGTGAAGTACTTCGGCAACGAAGAGTGGGAAACGCGACGCTACGACGAGAATCTGCATCGCTATCGGGCGGCGGCGATCAAGTCGCAGCATTCGCTGTCGGCGCTGAATTTCGGGCAGCAGGCGATTATCGGCACGGGGCTGGTGTTCATCCTCTGGCGCGCGACGCAAGGCGTGATGGCGGGCAAGCTCACGCTCGGCGATCTGGTGCTGATCAACACCTTCATGTTGCAGCTTTATATCCCGCTGAATTTTCTGGGCGTGGTGTATCGCGAACTCAAGCAAAGCCTCACCGATATGGACCGCATGTTCACGCTGCTGACGGTGGCGCGCGAAGTGCCCGATGCGCCGAATGCGCCATTGCTCGAAGTGCGCGGCGGCGAGGTGCGCTTTACGAACGTGAACTTTGCGTATGACCCGGCGCGGCAGATTCTGCATGACGTGAGCTTCACGATTGCGGCGGGCACGACGACGGCGGTAGTCGGGCATAGCGGATCGGGCAAGTCGACGCTCGCGCGGCTGCTGTTCCGCTTTTACGATCTCGATAAGACTTCGGGCGGGGCGATCACCATCGACGGGCAGGATATTCGCGATGTGACGCAGGATTCGCTGCGGGCTTCGATCGGCATCGTGCCGCAGGATACGGTGCTGTTCAACGATTCGATCTATTACAACATTGCTTATGGGCGGCCTGCGGCGAGTCGCGAGGAAGTGATCGCGGCGGCGCGCGCGGCGCATATTCATGCGTTTATCGAGAGTTTGCCGAAGGGGTATGAGACGGCGGTTGGCGAGCGTGGCTTGAAGCTGTCGGGTGGGGAGAAGCAGCGGGTGGCGATTGCGCGGACCTTGCTGAAGAATCCGCCTGTTTTGTTGTTCGATGAAGCGACTTCGGCGCTGGATTCACGGTCTGAACGGGCTATTCAGCAGGAACTCGATCTGATTGCTCGCGAGCGTACTACGTTGGTGATTGCGCATCGGCTGTCTACGGTGGTGCATGCGCAGCAGATTATCGTGATGGATCGCGGGCGGATTGTGGAGCGTGGGACGCACAGCGAGTTGCTGCTGGCGCAGGGGCTTTATTCGCAGATGTGGGATTTGCAGCAGCAGCGGGGTGCAGAGGTGCCTGCGGCTGAAGCGGTTGATGGGGCGCTGCGTGGGCGTTCTTAGGGTGTTGGCATTTCCTTGTGTTCGTGTCGGTCTATTAGCGTCGCCCCTGTGCGGGGCGGCACCTACTTTTCTTTGCAGCGGCAAAGAAAAGTAGGCAAAAGAAAGCCGCTACAAACGCCAGAATGACGCAGTCCACAAACAGCCGTTAAGGGGCAAAGGTATAGGAGCATCCGACACTTCGCACCACGAAACAAAGTGACAAGGCGCCCGCCCACCCGGGGGCGCTGCGCGCCCCGAGGGGCATAACGCAAACCGAAGGTTTGCTGGTTTCCGTGGCAAACCCGACCGTTGCGCGCGTAGCGAGCAACGGGATGAATGACGGCTTTGTCACTCAGTTGGAAGGTGCGGGATGGCAGACGCTCCTATACCATTCCCCGTGTAAGGCTGGTTGTGGACTGCGTCACATTGGCGGTGTGAGCGGCTTTCTTTGCCTACTTTCTTTGCCGCCGCAAAGAAAGTAGGTGCCGCCCCGCACAGGGGCAACGCTGGCAGACCGACACGAAAACAAGGAAATGCCAAAGGGAAAATGCCAAAGCAAAAAACTCAACCCCGCAATTCAACATCAAGCGCCGCGAGTTGCGCAGCAGTCCCAACATTCTCCCAGCGCCCCTCAAAGAGCTCCCCGGTAGCACACCGCCCAGCAATAGCCGCCTTGTAGTAAGGCGTAAGCGCCCGCCTGGTCCCAGGCGCAAGCTCACGAAACATCCGCGAGTCATACAACCCGATACTGCCGAACGTGTAGCGCGGCGCACCATCCGCACTCAGCACACCATCATCGCCAAGCACGAAATCCCCATTCGGATGAAACGCAGGATTCGGCACCATCACAAGATGCATCCCCGGCTCATCGCGCCCGGCGAGCGCATCCGCTGCCCGCCCCAGCCGCGCAAAATCAAAATCGCTAAACACATCGCCAGCGACGGCGAGAAACACACAAGCCTCGCCATTCTGCTCAAGCAAGGGCAACGCCTGAGCAATCCCCCCAGCGGTTTCCAGCGCATCGTGCTCAGCCGAATAAAGCAGTCTCACCCCAAACCGCGACCCATCACCGAGCCGAGCTTCGATCAACTCCCCCAGCCACGCATGATTGATGACGATCCGCGTATAGCCCGCCGCAGCGAGGCGCTCGATCTGCCAGACGATCAGCGGCTTGCCGCCCGCTTCGAGCAAGGGCTTGGGGCACGTATCGGTGAGCGGGCGCATGCGCTCGCCGCGCCCGGCGGCGAAGATCATCGCCGTACGGGCGTGCGTCATGGTTTCGACCTTGTCATGAGTTGAAAACGATCAGAAGGTATAGCCGGTCTCGGTCTGCGTGCCCTGCAGATCGTCGATAAAGCGCGCGAACGGCGCCAGCGGCCGATAGCGGCGCGCGACCTTGCCCGCGTAATCGAGAAAGCGCGGCAGATCGGCCATGTAATGCGGCTTGTTATCGCGATAGTTGATGCGGCAGAACAGGCCCAGCACCTTGATATGACGCTGCAGACCCATCCATTCGAGCTGGCGATAGAACTCGCCGAAATCCGCATCGACCGGCAGGCCCGCCTTCTTCGCCCGCTCCCAGTAGCTCACGAAGCAGTCGAGTTCGAACTCTTCGTCCCAGCTCAGGAAGGCGTCGCGCAGCAGCGAGGCGATGTCGTAGGTGATCGGCCCATACACGGCGTCCTGGAAGTCGAGCACGCCAGGATTGGGCGTCGCGATCATCAGGTTGCGCGGCATGTAATCGCGCAGCATGAACACCTGCGGCTGCGAGCGCGCGCTCGCGATCAGCAGCGCAAAGGTGCGGTCGAGCATGGCGCGCGTGGCGTCGTCGATCTTGCGGCCCAGATGGCGCTCCAGATACCACTCGGGCATCAGCTCCATTTCGCGGCGCAGGAAGGCTTCGTCGAACGAGGGCAGCACGCCTTCGCGCGAGTTTGCCTGGAAGCGGATCAGGGCGTCGATGGCATCGAGCATCAGCGCGCGCGAGCGCGGGCCGGGGCCGGCTTCGACCAGCGTCTGGAGGTAGGGCGCCGTGCCCAGGTCGGTCACCAGCATGAAACCGGCGTCCAGATCGACTTCGAGGATGCGCGGCACATGCACGCCGGCGGCTTCGAGCAGCCCGGCGACTTCGACGAATTCGCGGCATTTTTCCGGCGGCGGCGCATCGACGGCGATCAGCGTCGCGCCATGGCCGCCCGCGCTGGCAAGGCGGAAGTAGCGGCGAAAGCTCGCGTCGGCCGAGGCCGGGGCGAGCGTGGCAAGGTCGAGCGCGTAGGTGGCGGCGTGGCCGGCAAGCCAGTTGGCGAGCAGGTCGCGGCGGGTATCGGCAGGGGAGGACGGCGCGGAGAAGGTCATGTAAACCGGAGGCAAAATCAGTGGATCAACGTCTTGCCATATAATACCCCACGACTTTTTTGACGCGACTCGCGCCAAAGCCTGCATGACGGTTCGCCTGCCGCACTGATCTTCAGTCCATCGTCCGATGAATTGTAAAGAATTGCGCGCAACCTTGCCTTGATCGACGACCGGTCCGGTTTCTCGCCCGGACCCGTCCGACGCACCGGCAAGGCGGCCGCAATGTGCAGCTGGCCGGGCCGATACGCCAAAACCATACATGCCGCCCAGACAGTTTTTCCAGACGATCTCCAACAGTGACGACGGCGTGCCGGGCAAGCGGCGGCTCATCGCGGCACTCATGGCCGTGCCGGGCTTCGTGCCCGCGTTCGCGCACGCCCAGCTCGCGGGCACGGCCGCACAGGCCGAGCGGCTGGACGACGCGTGGAGCCTGCGCCTCGCGCCGCAGCTCGAGGACATTGCGTCCACGCCGGGCCAGCGTCCGGCCACCTTCGTGCTCGGCGATTCGACCACCGGCACCTCGGGCACCGACGCCGCCGTCAAAGGCGCAGCCGAACTTCGCCAGGGCAACAACATCGTCAAGGGCGACGCGCTGCACTATGACGAAGACACCGACATGGCCGACGCATACGGCAATGTCGTCGTCGTCCAGAACGGCAGTTCGTTCACCGGTCCCGAAGCGCACCTGAAGGTCGAAGCCAACGAAGGCTTCATGACCACGCCGAAGTATCACTTTTCGGTCACAGGCGGCTCGGGCAGCGCCGAGCGCGCGGACCTGCTCGACAACGAGCGCTCCGTGCTCACGAACGGCACCTATACGGCCTGCCAGTGTTCGACCGATCCGGCCTGGTATATCAAGGGCACCGAGTTCGATTTCGACACGGGCGCCGACGAAGGCGTCGCGCACAACAGCGTGCTGTTCTTCCAGGGCATGCCGATCTTCGCCAGCCCGTGGATCTCGTTCCCGCTTTCGGGCGATCGCCGCAGCGGCCTGTTGCCGCCGACGTTCTCGATCAGCTCGACCAACGGTTACGAAATCTCGCTGCCGTATTACTTCAACATCGCGCCGAACCGCGACTTCACGTTCACGCCCGAGCTGATCTCGAAGCGTGGCGTGTTCCTGCAGGGCACCTACCGGTATCTCTCGACGAATTACTCGGGTTCGATCACCGGCACGTTCCTGCCCGACGACGCGATCACGAAGACCAACCGCTACGCGCTGTTCATCCAGCACAACCAGAACTTCGGCAACGGGTTTGGCGGTTACATCTACTACAACAAGGTTTCGGATAACACCTATCCGGAAGACCTTGCTTCGCCCGCGAACCAGTTCCTGAACGGCACGCAGATGCTGTATCAGCAGGAAGCGGGCGTGACATACAACAACGGTCCGTGGTCCGTGCTCGGCCGCTGGCAGCACTGGCAGACGCTGGCGCCGTCGGTCGCGCCGTATGGCCGCGAGCCCGAGCTCAACGTCAAGTACGCGAAGTACAACGTCGATGGCTTCGACTACGGCGCGGAAGCCGATTACTCGCGCTTCCGTATCACGACGTCCGACGCGACCGAAGGCGATCGCGTCGTCTTCAACCCGTACCTGTCGTATTCGGTTACGGGGCCGGGTTACTTCGTCACGCCGAAGGTGCAGTGGCACTTCGCGTCGTACAACCTGAGCAATCTCGGCACGCCTGGCACGACCTTCGGGTCGCCGGTCGGCACGCCGAAGAATTTCACCGAGTCGATTCCGACCTTCAGCTTCGACACGGGCCTCGTGTTCGACCGCTCGGTCCATATCTTCGGTACGGATTACATCCAGACGCTGGAGCCGCGCCTGTACTACGTGTACACGCCGTATCGCAACCAGACGGATGTGCCGCTGTTCGACACCGCGGAATCGGACTTCGGGCTCGCGGAGATCTTCACGCCGAACACCTTCGTGGGCGACGACCGCATCGCCGATGCGAACCGCCTGACGGCGGCGCTGACCACGCGCTTTATCGACGCAGCTTCCGGCGAAGAGCGCGCGCGTTTCGTGCTGGCGCAGCAGTACTACTTCACCGATCAGCGCGTCACGCTGACGGGCGATCCGTCGACCACAGGCGCCGCGCATTCGGACCTGATCGCCGGCATGTCGCTGAAGCTCGGGCGCGGTTTCGCGTCGGAAACTGCGTTCCAATATAATTCGGACGAGAATCGTCTGGAGAAGGCGAGCGTGGGTTTCGGTTACAGCCCGGGAACGAGCAAGGTGCTGAACATCGCGTACCGTTACACGCGCGAGAACAGCAGCACGCTCGACAACCAGCCGATCAACCAGATCCTGCTGTCGGCGCAATGGCCGTTCTCGCATCGGGTGTTCGCCGTGGGTCGTTTCAATTACGATCTGAACGGCCACCGGATCGTCGACGGTCTGCTCGGCATGCAGTACGACGCCGACTGCTGGGCGCTCGGGATCGGTATCCAGCGTTACGCAAACGGGATCACCTCGACGGGCGGCAACAATTCGTCCACGCGTTTCCTCGCTCAGCTCACCCTCAAGGGTCTGTCGAACGTGGATAACGGCCTGGTGGCGGCGTTCCGTGCCGGCGTACCGGGTTACACGCAACTGCCCGGCCAGCCGCCGGTGCCGTCGCGATTCACGGATTATCAATAACGCGTGATCCGGCAGGCGCGGCCTTCGAGCGTTTCGATTGGCCGTGCTCCGGTGCAGCGCGGGTCGGTGCTTAGAGACGGGCGACGCTGCCCGCCAACTTTGGAGTATCTGTGGGAATCATGAAAAAGCTTCGCCTGGCAGCGTACGCTGCGAGCCTCTTCGCCGTCGCAGGCCTGATGCCGGCAGCCCCGGCCTATGCGCAGCAGCTTTCGCCCGGCGGCAGCGGCAAGACGGTCGATCTGATCGCCGCGGTCGTCAATGACGGCGTGATCACGCAGCGCGAGCTCGACGACCGCGTCACGCTCATTTCGCGCCGCCTGACCCAGCAGAACGCGCCGATCCCGCCGACGGACCAGCTGCGCGCCCAGGTGCTCAACCAGATGGTGCTCGAACGCATCCAGCTGCAGAAGGCCAAGGAAGACGGCATTGCCGTCGACGACGCATCGGTGAACCGTACGCTCGAGCGCCTCGCGCAGGCAAACGGCATGGATCTGGCCACGTACCGCTCGCGCATCGAAGCGGCTGGCGTGCCCTGGGCGACCTTCACGAAGGACGCGCGCACGGAACTCACGCTTTCGAAGCTGCGCGAGAAGGAAGTCGACAGCAAGATTTCGGTGACGGACGCCGAAGTCGCGAACTACATCGCCAGCCAGCGCGGCCCGAACGCCGGCCAGCAAAGCGATCTGCACTTCGAGCACATCTTCATCAAGGCGCCGCTGAACGCGTCGGAAACCGACATCGAAGCCGCGCAGAAGAAGGCCAATGCGCTGCTCAAGGAAGCGCAGTCGGGCAGCAAGTTCTCGAGCCTCGCGAAGTCGAACTCGCAGGCCGCCGATGCCAGCAAGGGCGGCGACATGGGCTTCCTCGCACCGTCGAAGCTGCCGCCCGAATGGGTGACGGCGGCGTCCACGATGCGTCCGGGCGAAGTGAATCCTTCGGTGATCCGCACCAACGACGGCTTTGAAATCGTCCGTCTGGTCGAGCGCCGTCAGGGCCAGGGCACGAGCGCGGCCGCACCGCAACTGGTGCAGACGCACGTGCGCCACATCCTGCTGCGCGTGGGCGACGGCATGTCGGAACCGCAGGCGCGCCAGAAGCTGCTGGAAATCCGCCGTGAAGTGGCGGCGGGCGGCGATTTCGCCAAGTTCGCACGCACCTACTCGCAGGACGGTTCGGCGTCGCAGGGCGGCGATCTCGGCTGGATCAGCCCGGGTGAAACGGTGCCGGAATTCGAGCGTGCGATGAACACGCTGCAGGACGGCCAGCTGAGCGAGCCGGTGCGTACCGAATACGGCTACCACCTGATCCAGGTGCTGGGCCGCCGCGAAGCCGAAGGCTCGGTTGCGCAGCAGATGGATCTCGCGCGTCAGGCGATCGGCCAGCGCAAGGCCGAACAGGCATACGCCGACTGGCTGCGCCAGCTGCGCGACACGGCCTACGTCGACTACAAGATCAGCGGCATGACGCCGCCGCAGCACTAATCTGCCTGAAAGGAATCGCGCCGTGAACGTCCCCGCTTCTTCGTCTTCAGCGCCGCGGGGGCCGCGGCCGATCCGCATCGCCATCACCACCGGCGAGCCGGCCGGTGTCGGCCCCGAGCTGACGGCGGCGGCGCTCGCGGGCGCCTCGGCGCACTGGCCGGATGCCGAATTCGTCGTACTCGGCGACCAGGCGCTGCTCGAAGCGCGGGCGGCAGCCACCAGCGTCGACTGGACCGCGATGCTGGCGGGGCAGAAGGTGAGCGTCGAGCACATCCCGCTCGCCACGCCCGCCAAAGCCGGCAAGCTGGACGCCGCCAACGGCCCGTACGTGCTTGCGCTGCTCGATCGCGCGATCGACGGCGCGGTTGCGCAGGAATTCGACGCCATCGTCACCGCGCCGCTGCAAAAGAGCACGATCAACGACGCCGGCGTGCCGTTCACCGGCCACACCGAATACCTTGCCGAACGCACTCACACGCCGCGCGTGGTGATGATGCTCGCGGGCACCGGCGCGCGGCCGTTGCGCGTGGCGCTGGCGACCACGCATCTGCCGCTCAAGGACGTGCCGGCGGCACTGACCATCGAAGGCCTGCTGGAGACGCTGCGCATCGTCAATCATGACCTGCGCCGCCACTTCGGCGTGCCCACGCCGCGCATCCTCGTGACCGGCCTGAACCCGCATGCGGGTGAGAACGGCTATCTGGGCCGCGAGGAAATCGACACGATTTCGCCGGCGCTCGCGCAAGCAGCTGCCGAAGGCATCGACGCGCGCGGCCCGTATCCCGCCGACACGCTGTTCCAGCCGCGTTATCTCAACGAGGCCGACTGCGTGCTGGCAATGTTCCACGATCAGGGCCTGCCGGTCCTGAAATACGCGACGTTCGGCGCGGGCATCAACGTGACGTTGGGCCTGCCGATCGTGCGCACCTCGGTCGATCATGGCACCGCGCTCGACCTCGCCGGCACTGGCCGCGCGGAAGCGGGCAGCCTGATCGCCGCCATCGATACCGCCGTTTCGATGGCGCGCCATCGGCGCGTCGTCTGACAGAACTGACCAAGATGTCCAAGAGCAGCAGTAACAACAAGCACCAGGGCCACCTCGCGCGCAAGCGCTTCGGCCAGAACTTCCTCGTCGATACGGGCGTGATCGACTCGATCGTCGACATCATTCGCCCGCAGCGCGGCGAACGCATGGTCGAAATCGGGCCGGGCCTCGGCGCGCTCACCGGGCCGGTGATCGAGCGCCTCGCGACGCCCGAAGCGCCGCTGCATGCGGTCGAACTCGACCGCGACCTGATCGGCCGCCTCAACAAGAAGTTCGGGGCGCTGCTCGAACTGCACGCAGGCGACGCGCTGGCGTTCGACTTCGGCACGCTGGCCGTGCCGGGTGAGAAGCCGTCGCTGCGTATCATCGGCAATCTGCCGTACAACATTTCCAGCCCGCTGCTGTTCCATCTCGCGGATTTCGCGCATCAGGTCGTCGATCAGCACTTCATGCTGCAGAACGAAGTGGTCGAGCGCATGGTGGCCGAGCCGGGCACCAAGGCGTTCAGCCGCCTGACGGTGATGCTGCAGTACCGCTACGTGATGGATAAGGTGCTGGACGTGCCGCCGGAGTCGTTCCAGCCGCCGCCCAAGGTGGATTCGGCGATCGTGCGGATGATTCCGTATGCGCCGCACGAACTGCCGAAGGTCGACGCGAAGCTGATGGGCGAACTGGTGACGGCGGCGTTCTCGCAGCGTCGCAAGATGCTGCGAAATACGCTGGCCGATTACCGCGAGCGCGTGGATTTCGAAGCGCTCGGCTTCGATCTGCAGCGCCGCGCGGAAGACGTGCCGGTGGACGAGTACGTGCGCGTGGCGCAGGCGCTGGGCGAAGCGGCGCCGCAATAAGCGCCGCTGCCCCGCAGCCGGCTCAGGCGCGCTGCGCCTCGTAGGCCTTGAGCTGGCTGTAGACGATGCGCAGCACCGACAACTCGCTCGACGCGCGCTGCGCGGCGCCGCCACGGCGGATCAGATCGCCGAGGATGTGATCGGCTTCGATACGCGAGCCGTTCTGCACATCGCGCAGCATCGATGCGGTGAGGGACGAACCCGTCGCGAACAGCATCGAGCGCGAACGTTCGAGGAAACTGTCGCGCACCGCATGGCCGTGTTCCGCGGCCACGGCGCGGCATTCCGCGAACAGACGCTCGACGGTCGCCGCGCCATCCGGCGTCGCGACGATCACGCCCACCGGCGCGCGGAACAGGCACGTGCTGCCCGCGAGCGACGCAAGAAACACCCACTTTTCCCACATTTCCTGCAGGATGCGCTCGCTCGCCTTCAGGTTGAAACCGGCATTGCTGAACGCTGCCGCGATGGCGTCCACACGCGCCGACGCGCCGCCGCCGAGTTCGCCGAAGGTGATCGCATGGGCGTCGTTCAGATGGACGATCTCGCGCTGCTCATTGAGCGTGGAAGCGATCAGGCACACGCCGCCGAGCACCGCTTGGGTGCCGAAGCGCGCCTGCAGCACTTCGAGATGGCGCATACCGTTGAGCAGCGGCAGGATCACCGTTTCGGGGCCGACGGCACCCGCGAACGAGTCGATCGCGTCGTCCAGATCGTAGGCCTTGCAGCTTAGCAGCACGAGATCGTAAGGCCTGGCGCCAGGCGCGCAGAGCGCTTCGCGCGTGGCCGTCTGCGGATCGCGCAGCGTCAGATCGCCGCCATGCGGACTGCGGATCACGAGTCCATCCGCACGCAATTGCGCCGCTCGCGCTTCGCGCACCAGAAACGTCACATCGCGCCCGGCGGCGGCGAGCCGTCCACCGAAATAGCCGCCCGTCGCGCCTGCACCCACCACCAGAATCCGCATGTCTGCTCCTCGCTTGTCTGTTGTTGCTCGCAAAACCGGCCGCCCGCGCTGCCTTGGCTTTTACGCACGGACGGTCATTTCAGGATGGCGATCATCCTAGTGCAAATCGAGATGGTTTGCCGGGCGAGGCTCAGACGGGGACGTATCCCGCCGTCGGCAGGGCGCGCAGGATTTTGGTAGAGTCCCGGTTTTGACGATGGCAAAACGGAGTACACGATGCGCCTGCTGCACACGATGATCCGGGTCGGCGACCTGGACCGCTCGATCAAGTTCTACACCGAATTGCTCGGCATGAAGCTGCTGCGCCGCGAAGACTATCCCGACGGCAAGTTCACGCTGGCCTTCGTCGGTTACACCGACGAGCGCGATGGCACCGTGATCGAACTCACGCACAACTGGGATACGCCGTCGTACGACCTCGGCACGGGCTTCGGTCACCTGGCGGTTGAAGTGGCCGACGCCTACGCGGCCTGCGCGAAGATCAAGGAGCAGGGCGGCACGGTGGTGCGCGAAGCCGGCCCGATGAAGCACGGCACGACCGTGATCGCGTTTGTGACCGACCCGGACGGGTACAAGATCGAGTTTATTCAGAAGAAGTAAGCGGGTTTTGTGCGGGCGACATGGGAGGATTCCTGTGTCGCTCGCAAGAATCGTCATCGAGACGACGAATGAACGTAGATCGCCCGCCAATAGAATAAGAATATCGGCGCGTTTTATCGAAATTTAATGCTTACATTAAGAAGTTTAAATTTCGATTTGTATATCTCGTTACTTATATTGCGATTGATGCGTGAATTCAGGGCGATCGTTTCCTGATTCTGCGCGGTAATTTTTTCATCTTCGAAAAATAATTCGTCATCCTTATTTTTTGACGATGGAGCGGGTCACTGTTGACGCTGGATATGACTCGCCGCATAAATCGAGATAGAAATGGCGAAATTTAATGGGCATTCAGGCGGCAATTCGGAGTCGTCCTATATACGCTAAATAGACGCTCGATCAGAATTCGTCGCTCAGCATGTGAGTGGCGAGGCATCAAAGGGATGCCATCGCAGCTTCTGCCGTCGTGCTGATAACGGGCGCCTACTGCGCGCCTTTATGAGCTGTCGTCTGATCCGCGTTCGCCGCATTTGCGGTCGGACGCCAAGAACAGAGACTTCGCCTTCCCTGGCTGGCTATATGTCCACGCACCATGAGAAGCATGGTGCTGGAGCTTGAGGTTATGCATCGGACTGCATGATCGCTCGTGCCCGGGTGTGCGATATCGATGGATATGCCGCGACATTATCTCTCAGCGAAAAAAGCGTATGCATTTGGCAACCCCCAGTAATGCTTCGGTTTTCCTCCGGAACGGCGGCATGCTTGCGCGCCTGTCGGACGTCATGGCGATTGCGGGCGGCGCATTCATTGCGACGCATACGCACAGTTTCGACGGCGGCGCCGGATACGACAGCGCGCTGGTTGCGTTCGCCATGTTGCTGGCACTCATGATCTGCCCTTCGCTGGGCATGTATGAAATCAATCGCCGCCAACTCTTCTGGCGCTGCGTGTGTCTGCCGATACTGGTATGGCTGTCTGTGCTGGCTGGGGCTTGCGCACTGGTCGTCGTGCTTCACCGTTCGTATCAACTCGACTGGAAGTGGATTGGCGAGTGGGCGTGCCTGTCTGCTGCGGGTGTAGTCGGGGGCAGGCTCGCGGCGCATGCGTTTTGTCTGCGCATTGCGGGCCTGGATGTGGAAACGCGTGCTGTCGCTATGGTTGGGACTGCAGATTATTGTAAAGGTCTGATTCGCAAGGTCGATGCGACGTCGGAATCGGTCTACAGAGTGTCGGCTGTTTTCGATACAGGGCCTGATGCCGACGCGCCGGGCATCGGCGTGCCGACGTTTCGCGACCGCATCGCATTTGCTTCGTATATCCGCAATCTTCATATCGCCGAGCTTTGGTTGGCGCTGCCGCTTTCCGAAGAACAAACGATGCTCGATTTCATCGAGCTGTTTCGCAACGACCTGATCAATATCCGCTTCATTCCAGACGTCAGTGCGCTGGTGCCATTTGATTCCAGCATGGCGGATCTCGACGGGACATCGGCGATCAATCTGGTGGCGTCGCCTATCGCTGCGCATTCCTTGCTGGGCAAGGAAATATTCGACCGGCTTTTTGCGCTGTGTGCGGTGTGTGCACTTTCTCCTGTTTTGATGCTGATTGCGCTGGTTGTGAAGCTGACTTCGCGCGGTCCGGTGTTCTTCAAGCAGCGGCGTAAAGGCGCGAACGGGAAGATCTTTCATATCTACAAATTTCGGAGCATGCGCGTGCATGCCGAGGCCGCTGGCGTCGTCAAACAGGCAACGCGCAATGACCCACGCGTGACACGCGTGGGGGCATTCTTGCGCCGCACGAGCCTGGATGAGCTGCCGCAGTTTCTGAATGTGCTGCGTGGCGAGATGTCGGTGGTCGGGCCGCGTCCGCATGCCATCGAGCACGACAAGTTGTATCAGGACATCGTCGATGGGTATATCCATCGTTATCGCATCAAGCCTGGCATTACCGGCTGGGCGCAGGTGAATGGCTTTCGCGGTGAGACCGATCGCATCGAGAAGATGCAAGGGCGTGTTGCGCACGATTTGTATTACCTCAGTAACTGGTCGTTCTGGCTTGATATGCGCATTGTTGTGGCGACGATATTCAAGGGACTCAGGCATAGCAATGCGTATTGATCGCTGAAATGTGGAAGTGGTGAAACGAATGAAATGGCTGTTTTCTCAGACGATAAGCGACACAAAACGAACTGGTGTGCCACGAATCTTTGATCGAGGTATATCTATCGTGCTGTGCTCGATGTTAGGCGCGTGCTCTGTCGCACCAGGGATGCGCATGTCAACCTCTGCCCGAGCGGATTTCGCGACTGTTGCTTCCGCGGATGTCGTCGGCGCACCGGTCACGACGCATGTGGTCGACGCAACCGAATCCACACCCGAAGTGCCTATCACCGAACTGGACATCGAACTGGTGCGACAGATGTCATCAGGCGGCTTTCCTGTATTGCCGTTCGTGATGATTCATCCGTCGAAGCGGTGAGTGAACTCGGCGGCCAACTGACATCGAATCTCGGTGACCTTGCATTTTCTCTGCCTGGGCTTTACGCACCAGAGTTGAAACGAGAAAGCGCGCGCACGTTACTGGTATCCATTCATTTGGAGGAATATGCCGACGCTGTGTTGGAAATGCTGGGCGCGATTGATCGTCTGGGGCTTGTCGATGAGGTGTTGTTCATCTCTCTCGATGAGGAAAGCGTGGCAATAACAGGAGACATCGCGAGGCTCTTCAAACCGGAGCAAGTGCGTGTCAGTCGCTACCGGTACGACGGGTCAATTACGGAAGTTATCGATCTTCTTGCTAACGCCTCGTGTGTGGTGACGTCGAAACTACACGGGGCAATTACGAGCTATGTCTACAACGTTCCGGCACTGCTCTTTTGTTACCAACGCAAGTGCGTCGAATTTTTGAACGATCGTGGTTTGCCGGGGCCGAGGGAGCCATTGCCCAGTGCGACCGCTTGTGTGGCGACAGTGACAAACATGCTGACAGGACAATGCGAGATGCCTCGATTCACGAGCGCAGCGGATCATATCGAGGCATTCGGGCGCTTCCTCGATGCCTTGAAAAGCGGTTCAGTTGGTGATGGCGAGCGAGTCGGGACGGTCTTTCGGTGAAATACCACTGGATCAGACAGGAAATCCATCGATTGCAGTTTTTCAGCACGGTCCTGACGCAGTAGGGCATTGTCGCTCTACTGTGATCACATCCCCGGCACCATCTCCGGCGGATGCTGTTTCAACTGCTTCCTGGCCTCGCGGAATTCCGGAAAGATCGACTCCACGGTCTGCCAGAACCGCGGGCTGTGATTCATCTCCCGCAGATGGGCAAGCTCATGCGCGACCACATAATCCAAAATCGAAAGTGGAAAATGGATCAGCCGCCAGTTCAACCGGATCCGTCCTTCGCTTGAACAGCTTCCCCAGCGCGTCATCGCCGAAGAAAGCGCATACGACCGAAACGTCACCCCAAGCCGGGCGGCATAAACCGTCAGCCGTTCGCCGAAGATCCGCGTCGCTTCACCCTGCAACCACCCGGTAACCCGATCCTTGATCTGCTGCGCATCCGCATGCGGTGGCAGCGGCAACGAAAGCACCCGCGTCGCCTCATCAAAAACCAGCGAGCCCGTCCCCAGCGTCACCCGCATCGGCTTGCCGAGATAAGGCAGTTCCGCCCCATCGCGCCATTCCACCTTCGGCAGCGCACGTTGCTCGACTCGCGTTTGCCATTCGATCAGCTTGGAAAAAATCCACCTTTGCTTCTCGGCGATAGCGTTCTCGATATCCGCAATCGTCACCCAGCGTGGCGCTGTAATCGTGAGCCCAGTCGAATCGATCGCGAACCCAATCGACTTGCGCGACGACCGCTTAAGCCGATACTGCAGCGTCCGCGCGCCGAGTTCGAGCGTACGCAGCCGCGAGCCGTCAGGCGCAAGCGGCGACCTGCCGGTTTTTCCCGGCGATAGCGGAGCAACAGGAGACCCAGCATGGGACACGACAGGTGCGGAACCCGGCGAGCCCGACGAAACCGGCAAAGGAGCGGGAGTGGCGCTAGCCGGCTCAGCAAAGAGCGGCAAATCGAGTTGCTGATGATCGAGCGCCGCGGCATGGCGCGGCGTGGGGGACTTCTGCATCGTCAGGCCTGGAGCGGGGTGGGCGTGTGCGGCCCGCGCGGCGGATGAATGACCAGTCCGGCGACCAGACCGGCGGCAAAACCCGCCGTTAAAGCCAGCTCATCGAGCCCGGCAGTCGTCAGATTTTCGCGGTATTGGCCGACGTGCCATCCGTTTTGCGGTACGCGTCCGGATCGATACGGCGCATTTCGGTCTCGATCCAGTTTTCCACGCGCGTATTCACTTCGTCGGGCGTAAGCCCCTTGGTATCGATGGGCTTGCCGATCGACACCGTGACTATACCCGCATATTTCATAAACGAGTTACGGGGCCAGACGTGGCCCGCATTGTGGGCGATCGGCACCACGGGCGCGCCCGTTTCGATGGCGAAGCGCGGACCGCCGGTCTTGTACTTGCCCGTCTTGCCCACCGGAATGCGCGTGCCTTCCGGGAACATGATCACCCATGCGCCTTCGGCCATGCGCAGCTTGCCCTGGCGGATCACCGAAGCGAACGCGTTCTTGCCTTCCTTGCGGTTGATGTGAACCATCTTCAGCATGCCCAGCGCCCAGCCGAAGAACGGCACGAACATCAGTTCGCGCTTGAAGACGTAGCACAGCGGGCGCGGCATCAACGCGGGAAACGCCAGCGTTTCCCATGCCGACTGGTGCTTGGACAGCAGCACGGCCGGGCCGTTGGGCAGGTTCTCCATGCCCTCGATGCGGTACTTGATGCCCACCAGCCAGCGCGACACGAACAGTGTCGAGCGGCACCAGCCCACCGCCATCCAGTAGCGCCGCGTGGCGTTCAAGAACGGGAACGCGATGAAGCACGCCGTGGCGTACGGCATCGTGTAGACGATCAGGTAAATGAACAGCAGCAGGGAGCGGATAAAGCGCATTGGGTAGACCGGTGGACCGTTCGGGAAAGCAGGGCAGCGAAAGCGCGCTACAGCGCGCGCTTCAGGCCGGTTCGTTGGAGAGGAAGTCCAGCGCGAAGGCGCGCAGGTCGTCGTGGATCTGCGTGCCTTCGGGCAGGCCGCCCGCGGCGAGCGTTTTCTGGCCCTTGCCGGTCAGTACCAGATGCGTGCGGAAGCCGAGCGCGGCGCCCGCTTCCAGATCGCGCAGCGAATCGCCCACCACGGGCGTGTCGGCGGGCTCGATCTCGAAGCGGTCGGCGATCATCTTCAGCATGCCGGGCTTGGGCTTGCGACAGTCGCAGTGATCCTGCGAGGTGTGTGGGCAGAAAAACACCGCGTCGATGCGCGCGCCCACGGCCGCAGCCTGGCGGTGCATCTTCGCGTGCATCTCATTGAGCGCCGTCGTGTCGAACAGGCCACGGCCGATGCCGGACTGGTTCGTCGCGATGGCGACGCGATAACCCGCCTGGTTCAGGCGGGCGATCGCTTCGAGGCTGCCCGGCAGTGCGACCCATTCGTCCGGCGACTTGATGAAGGCGTCGGAATCGACGTTGATCACGCCGTCGCGGTCGAGGATCACGATTTTGCGGCTGGAGCTGGTCGGCATGGTGTCGCGTCAGTGTTGGAGTGTCACGACGGCCGTTACGCCGCGAGTCGCGAAATGTCGGCCACGCTGTTCATCTGGCGATGCAGTGCCTTGAGCAGCGCGAGGCGGTTGGCCCGCAGCGCCGGATCTTCGGCATTGACCATCACGTCGTTGAAGAACGTGTCGACGGTTTCGCGCAGTGCCGCGAGCGCCGTCAGCGCGCCCGTGTACTCGCGCGCCGCCAGTTGCGATTCCACGCGCGGGGCGACCTGTTCGAGCTGTGCGTAGAGCGCCTTTTCGGCGTTTTCCACGAGCAGCGCGATCTGCACGCCGGCGTCTTCCGTACCCTCGGACTTCTTGAGGATGTTCGAAATACGCTTGTTGGCCGCAGCGAGCGCCGCCGCTTCGTTGAGCGCCGCGAATTCGCGCACGGCGTCCAGACGCGCGATCACGTCGTCGAAGCGCGTGGGGTTCAGCGCCAGCACGGCGTCCACTTCCTGCGCCGCGTAGCCGCGTTCGCGCAGCTGGCCGCGCAGACGGTCCATACAGAATTCGTAGATCGCCTGCGTCGATTCGGCCACGGCCGCGTTGCCCGCGAATTGCGCGTAGGTCGTGCGCAGCAGTTCGACGAGGTCGAGCGGCAACTGCTTTTCGACGAGGATACGCAGCACGCCCAGCGAATGGCGGCGCAGCGCGAACGGGTCTTTCTCGCCGGTGGGCGCAAGGCCGATGCCCCAGATGCCGACCAGCGTTTCGAGCTTGTCCGCGAGCGCGACGATGGTGCCCGTGGGCGTGCCCGGCAGTTCGTCGCCGGAGAAGCGCGGCTGGTAGTGCTCGGAGCAGGCGATCGCCACTTCTTCCGCTTCGCCGTCGTGGCGCGCGTAGTAGGTGCCCATCGTGCCTTGCAGCTCGGGGAATTCGCCGACCATGTCGGTCAACAGATCGGCCTTCGCCAGACGGGCGCCGCGCTTGGCGAGCGTGACGTCCGCGCCGCACATGGCGGCGATCGCGCCGGCCAGCGCTTCGAGGCGTTCCACGCGTTGCAGCGTCGAGCCGAGCTTGTTGTGATAGACGACGTTCGCGAGCAGCGGCACGCGGTCGGCCAGCGTCTTCTTCTTGTCCTGCTCGAAGAAGAACTTGGCGTCGGCCAGACGCGGGCGCACGACGCGCTCGTTGCCTTCGACGATCTCGACCGGCGTCGCCGTTTCGATGTTCGAGACGATCAGGAAGCGCGAGCGCAGGCGGCCTTGATCGTCGGTCAGCGCGAAGTACTTCTGGTTCGTCTGCATCGTGAGGATCAGGCATTCCTGCGGCACTTGCAGGAATTCGTCCTCGAACTTGCAGGCGTAGACGACCGGCCATTCGACCAGCGAATTCACTTCGTCGAGCAGCGATTCGGGCATCACGACCTTGTCGTCGCCCGCCTGTTCGGTCAGCTGTGCCTGGATGGCGTCGCGGCGTTCGCTGTAGCTCGCGATCACGCGGCCCTTGTGCTGCAGCGTGTGCGCGTAGTCATCGGCGTGCTGGATGGCGATCAGGCCTTCCGAGAGGAAGCGATGGCCGCGCGTGGTGTCGCCGGCATCGACGCCGAATGCGCTCACCGGCACGATCTGTTCGCCGTGCAGCACCGTCAGGCGATGCACCGGGCGCACGAACTGCACGTCGCTGCCGTCCGGGCGCTGGTACTTCATGACCTTGGGGATAGGCAGCTTGGCGAGCGCTTCGTCGAGCACCGCCTGCAGGCCGTCGGCGAGCGTCGCGCCCGGCGCCGAGTAGCGCAGGAAGAACGCTTCGTTCTTGCCGTCCACGGCGCGTTCGAGATCGGCCACCGGGAAGTCGGGGAAGCCGAGCGCCGCGAGCTTCTTCGCGAGCGGGGCGGTGGGCTGGCCGTTGGCGTCGAGCGCGACCGAAACCGGCAGCACCTTTTCGCGCACCTGCTTTTCAGGCGCGACGTTGCGCACGTTCTTGATCGTCACCGCCAGGCGGCGCGGCGTGGCGAAGCGTTCGAACGACAGATCGCCTTCGATCAGGTCGCGCGCGGCGAGGCGCTGCGCAATGCCTTCGGCGAAAGCGTCGCCCAGGCGCGCGAGGGCCTTCGGCGGCAGTTCCTCGGTCAGCAGTTCGACGAGGAGAGTGGCTTGATGAGCTTGGGTCATTGTTGTCGGAGATCCGGTCATTCCTCGCCGAACTTGCGTTCGACCTTCAGCGGCGGCGCCCAGGCGGGCATCGCGGCGTCCTGTTCGTCGGTGGTCAGGCCCGGCACGCCATGCACCGGGTTGCCGAGCATCGGGAAGCCGAGCTTCTCGCGCGATTCGTAGTACGACTGCGCCACGCTGCGCGAGAGCGTACGGATGCGGCCGATGTAGGCTGCGCGCTCCGTCACGGAGATCGCGCCGCGTGCGTCGAGCAGGTTGAAGGTGTGGCCGGCCTTGAGCACGAGTTCGTAGGCGGGCAGCGCGAGCTGTTGCTCCATCATGCGCTTCGCTTCGCTTTCGTACGCGTTGAAGAACGTGAACAGCAGGTCGACGTTCGCGTGCTCGAAGTTGTAGGTCGATTGCTCGACTTCGTTCTGGTGGTAGACGTCGCCGTAAGTCAGGCGGCGGATCTCGGGTCCGTTCGAGCCTTGCTCTTCCCACTCGGTCCAGACGAGGTCATAGACGTTCTCGACCTTCTGCAGATACATCGCGAGACGTTCGAGACCGTAGGTGATTTCGCCGAGCACCGGCTTGCAGTCGATGCCGCCCACTTGCTGGAAGTAGGTGAACTGCGTCACTTCCATGCCGTTGAGCCATACTTCCCAGCCGAGACCCCAGGCGCCGAGCGTCGGGTTTTCCCAGTCGTCTTCCACGAAGCGCACGTCGTTCTGCTTCAGGTCGAAGCCGAGCGCCTCGAGCGAGCCGAGGTACAGATCGAGGATGTTTTCCGGCGCCGGCTTGAGCACGACCTGGTACTGGTAGTAGTGCTGGAGGCGGTTCGGGTTTTCGCCGTAGCGGCCGTCTTTCGGGCGGCGCGACGGCTGGACGTAGGCGGCGCGCCACGGCTCCGGGCCGATTGCGCGCAGGAAGGTGTGGACGTGCGAAGTGCCCGCGCCGACTTCCATGTCGATCGGCTGGAGCAGCGCGCAGCCCTGCTTGTCCCAGTAGGACTGGAGCGTCAGGATGATTTGCTGAAACGTGAGCATGTGTGCCTGCAGTGTCTGCGGTGTCTTTGGGGCGGGAGACGCGGGTTGCGGCGGCAGGCGCGGCCCGCGCGGCGACCGGTGCGTGGCGGCCAGGTGCTAAAACGCTGAATTTTACCGGATTGGCGCGGCCTTGAGACCGCGGCGGGTTGGGCGCGTCGCGTCAGGCGCTTTGTGGCGGACTTTGTGACGTCTTTCTGGCGACGATGCCGCGCACGATCAGCCGCTGCGCGCCATCGTCGAAACGTCTTGATGTATCAGGCTTTCTTGCGCCCGATGCGGCCCGGCCCGAACGCAAAACCCACCGCGAGCAGCAGCAGGGAAATGGCGATCACCGTGTTGTTGCCGCTCGTCACGTAGGGCGTAAAGCCTTGCGTGCCGGCGATCTGCACGTCGAGCGAGCCCGCCGTGAACGTGGGCAGGCGCGCGATCACGTTGCCGTGCGCGTCGATGGCGGCGGTGGCGCCCGTGTTGGTCGCGCGCAGCATCGGCCGGCCGGTTTCGAGCGAGCGCATGCGCGCGATCTGCAGATGCTGGTCGAGCGCGATGGTGTCGCCGAACCAGGCCAGATTGGTCGAATTCACCAGAATGCCCGGCGAAACCGGGTTCTCGCGCACCGTGCGGGCGATTTCCTCGCCGAAGATGTCCTCGTAGCAGATATCGACGGCCACCGGCTGGTTGTGCACGAGGAACGGCGGCTGCACCGGCGCGCCGCGCGCGAAATCGCCGAGCGGAATGTTCATCAGGTTCACGAACCAGCGGAAGCCCCAGGGCACGAACTCGCCGAACGGCACGAGATGGTGCTTGTCGTAGCGATACAGGCCGTTTTGCCCCGGCGTCACGCCAAACAGGCTGTTGGTGTAATCGACGACGCGGCCTTCCGGCGTGATCGTGCCGCCCACCGCGCCGAACAGGATGGCGGTGTGCGTGGTGTCGGCGAAATCGCGGATATCGCGGCCGAACTTCTCCGGGATCTGCTGCACTAGCACCGGCACGGCGGTTTCCGGCGTGACGACGAGATCGGCGGGCTTTTCGGTGATGAGCTTCTGGAACTCGTTGAGCGCGTCCTGCGTGCCGGACTCGGAGAATTTCATGTCCTGCTTCACGTTGCCTTGCAGCAGGCGCACGTTAAGCGTGGCGTTTTCCGGGTGGGTCCAGTTCACGCGCGGCAGCAGTAGGCCCGCGCCGATCGTGCCCAGCGCGATGACGGCCGCGGTGATCGCTCCACCGCGCGCAAGCCGCACGCTGATGACGGTCTGCACGAGCAGCGCCGCGACCAGCGCCAGCACCCAGCCCACGCCATACACGCCGACGATCGGCGCGAAGCCGGCGAGCGGCCCGTCCACCTGCGCGTAGCCGCTCGAGAGCCACGGAAAGCCGGTGAAGATATAGCCGCGCGCCCATTCGCCGAGCGCCCACGCGCTGGCGAATGCGAAAGCGCCGTGCCAGGTGGGCGCGAAGGGCCGCGCATCGGCGCCCAGGCGGCTATTGCGCGCGTGACCGGCGCAGAACGACCAGACCAGCGCGGCCAGCGCCGGGTAGATGCCGAGATAAAGCGAAAACAGCCCGAGCGCCGCGCCCGCGAGCGGCGCGGGCATGCCGCCATAGAAGTGCATGCTCACATACAGCCACCAGACGCCCGTGACGAAATTGCCGAAGCCGAACGCCCAGCCCGTGAAGAGCGCGCTTTTCCAGCCCGTGGTGCGCGTGAGCCAGAAATAAAATGCCGCGAAGAGGGCAATTTCGAGCCAGCCGCCATGCGGCGTGGGCGCGAACGCGAGCGTGTTGAGCGCGCCCAGCGCGAGCGCGGCGAGGTAATGCCACGCCGGCACGCTGCGGCTGGCGGGGAGTGCGGCGCGCGCGCCGTCGCGCGTGCGGGAATCGATCGGTTCGGCCATGGAGCGCGGATTGCGGAGTGATTCGTGAGTGCGAGGTCAGTGCTTCGTCGCCGCGAGCCATGCACGCAGCGAGCGCAACGATAGCATTTTCGCGCGACAGGAATTCGTGGCGACGGGCGGCGTCGGGTGAATCGTCGTGGCAATCGATCGCTGGAATAAAAAACGCCGGCGCGAAAGCCGGCGTTTCTTCAGGTCGAGCAGGTCAAGCTCGAAAGCCTCAGGTGCCCGGCGGCGCCAGCACGGCCTCGCGCTGACCGGCCAGCGGATCGCGGCGCACCAGCAGCATATGCACCTGGCGGGCATCGGCGCGCAGCACTTCGAAGATCAGATCGTCGATACGCACTTTCTCGCCGCGATGCGGCACGTGCCCGAAGTGATTCGTGACGAAGCCGCCGATCGTATCGACTTCCTCATCGGGATAATGGGTGCCGAACGCCTCGTTGAACTGTTCGAGCTCGGTGAGCGCGCGCACGCGGAAGCGCCCATCCGGCGAAGCGATGATATTGCCGCTTTCCTCGTCGAAGTCGTATTCGTCTTCGATATCGCCGACGATCTGCTCCAGCACGTCCTCGATCGTGATCAGGCCCGCCACGCCGCCGTATTCGTCCACGACGATGGCGATGTGATTGCGGTTCTGGCGGAAGTCGTGCAGCAGCACGTTCAGACGCTTCGATTCGGGGATGAAAACGGCGGGGCGCAGCATGCCGCGCACGTCGAATTCCTCTTCGGCGTAATAACGCAGCAGGTCTTTCGCGAGCAGCACGCCGATCACGTTGTCGCGATTGCCCTCGTAGACCGGATAGCGCGAGTGCGCCTTTTCCAGCACGAAGGGGATGAAATCGTCGGGATTCTCGGCGATGTTGATCGCATCCATCTGGGCGCGCGGCACCATGATGTCGCGCGCGCACAGCTCGGAGACCTGGAACACGCCTTCGATCATCGACAGCGAATCCGCGTCGATCAGATTGCGCGCGTGGGCGTCCTGGAGGATTTCGAGAAGCTCGCTACGCGAGTCGGGCTCGGGCGAGATGAAGTCGGTCAGCCGCTCGAGAAGGGAGCGCTTTTCCTGCGGTTTGTCGGTCTGTCGTCGACTGGGATAGGAGTCGTTCATGGTGGTGCGCCCTTGGCCTCTTCGTGGCCTGGCGCGCTGTTGCGGAAGGGAAAGGATACATCATGCGTGTGGCGCGGCCATGTATGTCACGTCACATGAGATCAATCCTATCGCAGATGGGTGTGCGTCGCGTCGCGGATCAAAATTGCGCGGTCTGGGGCGGGATCGCCTCGGGCCGGCGCTGGCGGACGGTCATTCAGCGCGATTCGCCCGCGCAGCGGGCCAGCAGCCGCTCCAGCGCGCGGTCGGGCATGCCGCTTTCGCGCAGCGCTTCCACGGTGCGGCGCACGTAGTCGAGCGTCGTGCCGTAGCGGCCGCTCGCGCAGCCGAATACGGTGCGCACGGTGTCTTCGGCGAGTTTGCCGGTGTAGGTGGACGCCTCGCGGCGCATGACGAAGGCGAGCGCGGCGACGCGCCGGCCGTCGGCGAGCACGCAGGGCAGCCACGCGGGCCGGTACGAGCCCATCGGCATTTCGCGGCGCCAGAGCGCTTCCATATGCGGCATGACGCCTTCGGCGGCGAGGCGAAATGCCACGCCCGCGCACGAGCCGCCGCGATCGAGCGCGAGCACGAGGCCCGGCTGCTCGGGCGTGCCGCGGTTCACGCGCGACCACAGATACAGCCCGCGATGGTAGCCATGCACGCGCGAGCGCACGCTTTCGACGGTCGGCAGGCCGGGGTTCCAGATCAGCGAGCCATAGCCGAACAGCCAGATATCGCTCTTGCCGTCCCATTGCTGGAGCGTGCAGTCGAGCGACACGCGCAGTTCGTCTTCGGTGAGCAGGCGCGATTCGCCCAGCGACGGCGGATAGCCGGGGCAGGGCGTGTCGCCCGTTGAAGCGGCGATCAACCGCGCATCCTTCTGCGTCTGCCTGTCGGAGTCGTTCACTTCACCAGAAACGTTCGCGCGCTTGTCGTTCATATCGGGCAGAGCAGAGGGAGGCTGGGTGGAGAGCCTTATTTATACGGATCGGGAAAGCCGAGCGAGGCGAGCACTTCGGTTTCGATGCCTTCCATCTCTTCCGCTTCGGCATCGTCTTCGTGGTCGTAACCCTGCGCGTGCAGCGTGCCGTGCACGAGCAGATGCGCGTAGTGCGCCGACAGCGGCTTGCCCTGCTCGGCGGCTTCCTTCGCCACCACCGGACAGCAGAGGATCAGATCGCCGGTGACGGGATCGTCCTCGCTTTCCGCGTAGGCGAAGGTGAGCACGTTGGTCGCGTAGTCCTTGCCGCGATAGGTGCGGTTGAGCGTGCGGCCTTCTTCGGCGTCGACGAAGCGCACGGTCAGTTCCGCGTCCGCGAACAGCGATGCCTTGATCCACGCAGCCACGGTTGCGCGGGGCAGCGCGGCCTTGTGCTCGGGGAACGCCTTCGCGGCGGGGAACTGCACGTTCAGTTTGAGTTTCGGTGCGCGTGCCATGGTGGTGGTGTCGATGACGTTCGCCTTAGCGCGCGTCGCTGTTGCTCTCGTCCTTTTTCGCGTGCGCGTCGTAGGCTTCGACGATACGCGCGACCAGCGGGTGACGCACCACATCCGCGCTGGTGAAATGCGTGACGGCGATGCCGCGCACGTTATTCAGCACGTGTTGCGCCTCGATCAGGCCGCTCTTGTGGCCGCGCGGCAGGTCGATCTGCGTGGTGTCGCCGGTCACGACCGCCTTCGAACCGAAGCCGATACGCGTGAGGAACATCTTCATCTGCTCGGGCGTGGTGTTCTGCGCCTCGTCGAGAATGATGAACGCGTGATTGAGCGTGCGCCCGCGCATATAGGCGAGCGGCGCGATTTCGATCATCTGGCGCTCGAACATCTTCGCCGTCTTGTCGAAACCGAGCAGGTCGTACAGCGCGTCATAAAGCGGACGCAGATACGGATCGACCTTCTGCGAGAGATCGCCGGGCAGGAAGCCCAGACGCTCGCCCGCTTCCACGGCCGGACGCGTGAGCACGATGCGCTTGACCTGATCGCGTTCGAGCGCATCCACCGCGCAGGCCACCGCGAGATAGGTCTTGCCCGTGCCCGCCGGCCCGATGCCGAAGGTCACGTCGTGCGAAATGATCTGCTTGAGGTACTCGCGCTGCGCGGGCGTGCGGCCGCGCAGGTCGGCGCGACGCGTGTAGAGCTTCGGGCCCTGTTCCTCGATATCGATGTCGAGACCGGCCGGCTCGTCGAACGGATGATCGGGATCGCCGCGAAAACGCGGGTCGATGGCGTCGTCACCGTTGGTGCCGCCGTTGCCGTTGCCGTTGCCGTTGCCGCTTTTCAGGCCCATCGCCGCCGGATGACGCGCTTCGACCAGCGCAAGCTGGATATCGTCCATGGACAGCGGATCGCGTGCCTTGTTGTAGAAGTTTTCGAGCGCGGCGAGGGCGAGTTTCGCGCCACGGCCGCGGATCGAGATGCGATGACCGCGGCGCGCGAGCGTGACGTCGAGGGCTTGCTCGATCTGTCGCAGGTTCTCGTCGAGCGGACCGCAGAGGTTCGCGAGCCGCGCGTTGTCTTCGCGCGGCGCGGTGAATTCCAGATGCTGCTGATTCGGCTTCAAGGTGTCTCTGAACTCCCGTGTTCCGTGGATAGCGTGACAGTGCGCAGCTTAGTGCGAAACCGCCGCATTGCCCTCGTGCGCGAGCACGAGCTCGCCGCGCAGCGAGTGCGGGTAGGCGTGATTGATTTTCACGTCGATCATCTGGCCGATCAGACGTGCGTGCGAAGCGAGCGGCGCCGGGAAATTCACCACACGGTTGTTTTCCGTGCGGCCCGACAGTTCGCTCGGGTCCTTGCGCGACGGGCCTTCGACCAGAATGCGCTCGACCTTGCCGACCATCGACTGGCTGATGCGCTGCACGTTCTCTTCGATCGTGGCCTGCAGATGCTGCAGACGCTTGAGCTTGATTTCGCGCGGCGTTTCGTCTTCCAGATTCGCGGCGGGCGTACCCGGACGCGGGCTGTAGATGAACGAAAAGCTCGTGTCGTAGCTCATCTCTTCGACGAGCTTCATGGTCTTTTCGAAGTCTTCTTCCGTCTCGCCCGGGAAGCCGACGATGATGTCCGTCGACAGCGACAGGTCCGGGCGGATCGCGCGCAGCTTGCGGATCACCGACTTGTATTCGAGCACCGTGTAGCCGCGCTTCATCGCCATCAGCACGCGGTCCGAACCGTGCTGCACCGGCAGATGCAGATGGCTCACGAGCTTGGGCACCTTGGCGTAGGTGTCGATCAGACGCTGCGTGAATTCCTTCGGGTGCGAAGTCGTGTAGCGGATACGTTCGATGCCGGGGATTTCGGCGACGTATTCGATCAGCGTGGCGAAGTCGGCCACGTCGGTCGCGCCTTGCGCGAGCGCGCCCAGATAGGCGTTGACGTTCTGGCCGAGCAGCGTGACTTCACGCACGCCCTGGTCGGCGAGACCGGCGATTTCGGTCAGCACGTCGTCGAGCGGACGCGAGACTTCTTCGCCGCGCGTGTAGGGCACGACGCAGTAGCTGCAGTACTTCGAGCAGCCTTCCATGATCGAGACGAACGCGCTCGGGCCTTCCACGCGCGCGGGCGGCAGATGGTCGAACTTTTCGATTTCGGGGAAGCTGATGTCGACCTGCGCGCGGCCCGAGGCGCGGCGCGCGTCGATCATCTGCGGCAGGCGGTGCAGCGTCTGCGGACCGAACACCAGATCGACGTACGGCGCGCGCTGGACGATGGACGCGCCTTCCTGGCTCGCCACGCAGCCGCCCACGCCGATCAGCAGGTTCGGGTTCGCTTCCTTCAGCTCGCGCACGCGGCCGAGTTCGGAGAAGACTTTTTCCTGCGCCTTTTCGCGCACCGAGCAGGTGTTGAACAGAATCACGTCCGCATCCTCGGGCGTGTCGGTCTTCACGAGTCCTTCAGCGGCGCCGAGTACGTCGACCATCTTGTCGGAGTCGTACTCGTTCATCTGGCAGCCATAGGTCTTTACATAAACTTTCTTGGTCATCGGGGTTCGCCGTTCGCAGTGGTTCACCTGGGGGCGTCGTCCGGTTGATGCACGTCATGCACGTCGGGACTTCGGTGAAAAGTGGGGCTGAATCGAGTGGCCGGCCTGCGAGAGCCGTGGCGCACGGTGGGGCGGTTCGCTTGCGGGGTTTTACGGCGGCTTTTGAGGCCGCTTTCGCGTTTTTTTCCGCAGTTTGACGACGCGAACCGTCGTTCAGCTTAATCCGACATTATAGCCTTATGCCTCGACGGCTTTGCGTCGGCGCGAACGTGCGCCGGTCTTGCCGGCTGGCGTGTCGGCGCGGTCTTGCGCGCACGGCGCGAGCGCGCTCAATTCGCCCGAAGTCTGCGCGAAGCGCTCGGTCAGAAACTCCAGCAGCACACGCACGCGCGGTGCCAGATAGCGGTTGCGATGGTACAGCGCGTGCACCGGCTGTTCGGGGTAGCGCCAGTCCGGCATGACGATTTGCAGACGCCCGGCGCGCAGGTCGTCGGCGACGTCCCAGATCGATTTCACCGATAACCCGTAACCGCACAGCGTCCACTGGCGCACGGCCTCGCCGTCCGAGCTTTCCAGCGCGTCGTGCAGCGGCACCACGTAGGTCTGGGTTTGGTCGCCGCGCGTGAAACGCCACTCGTTGACCGGCCCGGCCGGCGAGCCGATCACGATGCAGTCGAAGCGGGCCAGATCGGCCGGTTCCTGCGGTTCGCCGTGCTGCGCGATGTATTTGGGCGCGGCGCACAGCACGCGCGGGTTCGGCGCGAGGCGTCGCGCGATCAGCGAACTGTCGGCGGGCGTGCCGAAGCGGATCGCCAGATCGATATCTTCCTGCACGAGATTCGAGATCGAATCGGTCAGCGTGAGCGCGAAGCGCACGTCGGGATAGCGCGTGCGGAATTCGTCGAGCCAGCTCATCAGCAGATTGCGGCCGAAGTCCGATGTCGCCGAAATACGCACCTTGCCGCGCACCGCGTTCTGGCCCTCCTGCAGCGCGGCCTTGGCGTCGTCGAGCGAGCGCAGCGCGTGTTCGCTACAGGTGAGATAGCTGCGGCCTTCGTCGGTGAGGCGCAGCTGGCGGGTGGTGCGATCGAACAGGCGCGCGTGCAGTTCGGCTTCGAGCCGCGCGAGGCGGGCGCTGGCCGCAGCGGGCGTGAGGCCGAGCTTGCGCCCGGCCGCCGACAGACTGCCGAGCTGCGCGGCCTCCACGAAAAGGCGCACGTCGCCGAGATTGTCCATACGCGATTATTAGATGGCGATTGAAAATGCTTCAAATGCTACGCCAATTATCAAAATCGCGTGGAGCACCGACAATGCGCGTGTTTTCAGGTTTTGCCCGCCACGCCGCCCCAGGACCCGCCATGCAACTCGATCACGTCACCCTCGTCACGCCCGATCTGGAAGGCGCGCGCCGTTTCTTTTGCGACATCGCCGGACTGGAGAACGGGCCGCGTCCGCCGTTTTCGGTGGGCGGCTACTGGCTTTACGCGAACGGGCGTCCCGTCGTCCATCTGGTCGATTCGACGATGCCCGGCGCGCGGCCCGCGCGCGTGGCGCCGCGCTTCGATCACGTGGCGTTTCGCGTCGCGCCCGGCGACGAATGGCAGGCGCTGCTCGCGCGCATCGAATCGCATGACGTGCCGTATCAACTCGCGGACGTGCCCTTGAGCGGAGAGCGGCAATTGTTCGTCGCGCTCGCGCCGGGCGTGGTCGTCGAGTTCGTGACGGCGGCGGGCTGAACCGCAGCACTCATCACACACATTCAGGCCATCAGGAGATTGCGATGCCTATTCCCTTGCTTGCGCTGGCAATCAGCGCTTTTGCCATCGGCACCACCGAGTTCCTCATCATGGGCCTGCTGCCCGACGTCGCGCGCGATTTGGGCGTGACGATTCCCGCCGCCGGCCTGCTGGTGAGCGGCTACGCGCTGGGCGTGGCCGTGGGCGCGCCGGTGCTCGCCGTGCTCACCAGCCGCATGCCGCGCAAGCTCGCGCTGCAATTGCTGATGGGCGTGTTTATCGTCGGCAACGTGATGTGCGCGATGGCCGATAACTACGCGCTGCTGATGGTCGCGCGCGTCGTCGCTTCGTTCGCGCACGGTTCGTTCTTTGGCATCGGCGCGGTGGTGGCGGCCTCGCTCGTGCCGCAGGAAAAGCGCGCCAGCGCCATCGCGCTGATGTTCACGGGGCTCACGCTCGCGACGGTGCTGGGCGTGCCGTTCGGCACGGCGATCGGCCAGCAGTTCGGCTGGCGCGTGGCGTTCTGGATCGTGAGTGCACTCGGCGTGATTTCGCTGATCGGCGTGACGGCGCTGGTGCCGAACCGGCACGACAGCGGCCCGGTCAGCCTCGGTCAGGAAGTGCGCGTGCTGCGCGATCCGCAGGTGTGGATGGCGCTGGGCATGACGGTGCTGGGCTTTGGCGGCGTGTTCGTCGTGTTCACCTACATCGCGCCGATTCTCGAACAGGTGAGCGGTTTCACGCCGCGCGGCGTGACGCTGATGCTCGTGCTGTTCGGCGTCGGGCTGACGCTGGGCAACACGCTCGGCGGCAAGCTGGCGGATCGCGCGCTGATGCCTTCACTGATGGGCATTCTCGTCGCGCTCGCCGTGGTCATGGCGATCTTCACGAAGACGAGCCACGCAGGTGTGCCCGCCGCGATCACGCTGTTCGTCTGGGGTATCGCCGCGTTCGCGACCGTGCCGCCGCTGCAGATGCGCGTGGTGGCGAAGGCCGCCGCCGCGCCGAACCTTGCCTCGACGCTCAACATCGGCGCCTTCAACATGGGCAATGCGCTGGGCGCGTGGCTCGGCGGGATGGCGATTGCACGTGGCGTGGCGCTCGATGCGCTGCCGTGGGTGGCGGCGGTGGTGGCCATCGCGGCGCTGGTGCTGACGTGGTTTGCGGCGCGGCACGACAAGCGTGCAGCGACACCCGGCGCGCCGCTGAAAACGGCCGCGCAAGTCGCGATTCGGCAGGACGCCTGCTGAGCCTGGGAACATATGATCAGGATGCGAAAGCATTCCCGAAATCGCGCTCTGCAATGCTGATATCAGTGTGAAGATAACTTCGTTGGGCGCGGCGGGACGCGATGCTAGTCTTGCCTCCATTCAAGCTCTAGCGCCAATATCGGCGCGCCTGGGAGGCAGCCATGCATTCACCGCTCGCGCTCGTGAGGGACGCACATCGCACTACTACGCATCGGTCGGCGGATTCGCTCGATGCGCCGCATGTATCGCCGCATAACTCGCCACATGAATCGCCGCACGATCAAGCCGATGAACACGCGGCGCTGTCTGCGTCGCTCTCTGCGGATGCGCTCGCGGCATCGCATACCGCACGCGGCGAAGGTCCGTTCGATGCGCTCGAATATCTGGTTGGCGTGAATCTCGCGCGACTGCGTGCCGAACGGCAGCTTTCGCTCGACGCCCTGGCGCGCGCTTCGGGCGTCTCGCGGGCCATGCTCGCGCAGGTCGAATCGGCGCGCAGCGTGCCGTCGATCAAGGTGCTCTGCAAGGTGGCGGCGGCGCTCAAGGTGTCGGTGTCGGCATTCCTGCGCCGCCATGCGGTAAGCGGCTTCGAACATTTGCCCGCCGATCGCGCCGCCCGCCGCGTCAGCGCCGACGGCCGCTACTCGGCACGCGCGCTTTATCCCGAAGACAGCCCGGCCACCGCCGAATTCCACGAACTGCGCATCGCGCCGCTGCACACGGAGGCGGGCTCGCGCCGCGCGCCGGGCACGACCGTCAATCTGGTGGTCAGCGAAGGCACGCTGGAAGTGAGCGTGCACGACCGCCGCCAGTTGCTCGCGACCGGCGACGCCATCGTGTTCGACGCCGATCAACCGCACAGCCTGCGCAATCCCGGCGACACCGAAGCGCGCGTGTTCCGCGTGACGCTCAACGCTGAAACGCCGCCGCGCTGGGACGTCCCGCACGGTGCGGGCGCGCTGGGCGGCGAAGCGCTGGCCGCGCATCAATCGGCATGAGCGTCGCGCCAGACCGGGCAGGCAGCGCTTTGCCGCACTGCACAAGACGCGCCGCGCGCTATTTGTCTACTGGTTTTTTACCGCGCTGCACGATTGCGCGGCCTGTTGTATCCTTTGCCCGCCGGTTTGATGAGGTCATCATCCGGTAATCAGTGCGTCTTCAGGGCGGGGTGAAATTCCCCACCGGCGGTATGCCGGCCCGGCCGAAAGGTCAGGTCAGCGAGCCCGCGAGCGCCCGCGTGTGGTTTTTTGCGGGGTCAGCAGATCTGGTGCGAAGCCAGAGCCGACGGTCATAGTCCGGATGGAAGAAGATGTGCAGATGGTCATGTTTGCCCATCCGCCGCGGCTTTCCGGCCTGCGTGCGTGTCTTTGTCGATTGGATTTTGCGGATGAATACCGCGAGCTGATTTTCAAGATGCGTCGTGTGCCGGACGACGTGCGACGGGGATTCCTGTCTGTTTGCAATGCCCTGAAACGTTTTTCGCCCAACTCTTGCGAGGAGCGTTTCACATGTCCTTTACCCGCAATGCTGTGTCCGCCGATGTGCCGTTCGACGCCATCGACGATCTTTCCCTGCTCGAAACCGAAGTGGTGCCGCCGCGCATCGCCGCCGCGCTGCAAGCCATGCGCGAAGGCCGCCCGGTCGTGCTGCAGGACGACCACGACCGCGAAGACGAAGCCGATCTCGTCTGCGCCGCCCAGAACCTGACCAACGAGACGATGGCGCTGTTCATCCGCGAATGCAGCGGGATCGTCTGCCTGTGTCTGTCCGACGAGAAAGTGCGCGCACTCGAACTGCCGCCGATGGTCTCGCACAACGAAAGCCGCAACCGCACCGCCTTCACGGTCTCGATCGAAGCGCGTGACGGCGTGAGCACGGGCGTGTCGGCTGCCGACCGCGTGACTACGATTCGCGCAGCCATCGCCGCCGATGCGAAGCCCGAGCATATCGTGCGCCCCGGCCACGTGTTCCCGCTGCGCGCGCAGCCGGGCGGCGTGCTGACGCGCCGCGGCCACACCGAAGGCACCGTCGATCTGGCGGCGCTCGCGGGCCTCGAACCGGCCGGCGTGCTGTGCGAACTGATGAACCCGGACGGCACGATGGCGCGCGGCCAGCAGGTCGACGACTTCGCCAAACTGCACAACCTGCCGATGCTCACGATCGCCGAACTGGTCGAGTTCCGCGAATCGCTGGCACTGGCGCGCGAGCGTAACGCCGAACTGGTTTGATCGGCGCGTATCGACGCAAATAGAAACGGCGCGTGTGGCCTGCTGGCCCACGCGCCGTTTTTCATTTCTGGCTGGACGGCGATCGGGCCTTACGACTGCACGTCGCCGAACTCGCCGCGCACGCCCGCTTCCACGAGCGCGGGCAGTTCGTCCATGTGCTCCATGATGCGCGTGATGCCCATCTCGCGCAGCACATCGGCATAGCCCGACGGGATATGGCTCGCGCCCACGAAGGCAATCGTCTTCATGCCCGCCGCGCGCGCCGCGTTCAGCCCGGAAATGCTGTCCTCCACCACGAGGCAGCGCGAGGGCTCCACGCCGAGCGTCTTCGCCGCGAAGAGATAGACATCGGGATAAGGCTTGGGTCGCGCAACCTGCTCGGCGCTGAAGATGCGCTCGCCGAAGATCGTGTCGAGCCCGGCGCGTCGCACCGAAGCGTGCACGCGCGTCATGCGGCTGTTCGAAACCACGGCGGCGGGCAGCGTCACGCGACGCAGCGCATCGCGCACGCCGTTGATCGGGCTCACCGATTCGGCGATCGCGACTTCGCAGTTGTGGTCTATGGTGTCGAGAAAATTCTCGGGCATCGTGAGATTGAAGCGCGCGGCGACGTCGGCGAGAAAACGCGAGGTCTGCTGCCCGAACGCGCCCGCCACGGTGGAGCGGAAATCGACGCCGGGAAACGTGCGGCTAAGGGTATCGAAGATGACGTGGTCGGCAATGACTTCGCTGTCGACGAGCACGCCGTCGCAGTCGCAGATGAGATGGTCGATCATGCGCAAGACGAAAAAAAGCGGAGCAACTCACGGCCGGGCAAGGCGGCGAGCCCGCGTGGGCCGGCAAGGCGGGACGATGGAAAGCCTTCATGATACGTGCTTTTGCGGCACCCTGGCCGTGCGCGCTGGCTGTCGCCCGCGCCGCGCGATGCGACAATGCCGCATCAACCAGACAGCGGGGAATGCGATGCGAGGACTTGCGATGATCGGTGCGGCGGCGCTCGTAGCGGGCTGCGTGGCCGGATGCACGAGTGCGTCGGGGCTCGCGGGCGGCTGGCGCGCGCCGCCATTTGCCGATCTGCAGCAGATGTGCGGCGCCCAGCAGCACGATTACGGCGCGGATACCCCGGCTGTCTATGCGGCGGTGTACGACGCGTACGTCGCGAACCGTCACGGCAAGCTGCCGCAGGCGCAGTTCTGCGGCTTCCAGGCGGGCCTCGCGCAGCACTACGCGGCGAGCGGCGCCGGTGCCGCGGCGCGCAATGCCTGGATCGACTATCTGAATGCGCAGCGTGCGCAGGCGGTGACGTGGCGCGCATCGGCGGACCCGACTTTGCGCGGCGGGTGAACACCGATGAAGTGCGGCCGCACATGACGATGCACCACGCGTTGCGGCGCGGTCATCGGCGAAAGGCGGGCGGTTGCGGTGGCAAAAAAATGGTCACGCGGGCATGAAGCGCGCGGGTCCGCGTGACCATGCACTGCAGACGTAAGCATGAACTGCCGTACGCCTGCATCGGGGATGGGCTCGACGTAACGTGCTGGCGGACGATCCCGGCATCCGCGCAGGTCGAGACAATAGGGTGAAACTGGAGCGGTTGTGAGTGGCGGGCGTACAGCGCATCAACGTGCGCGCCCGTGGTTTATGAAAACCGTTTAATCGCGCGTAATGCAGAGTCGCCGATTTCGGTCAGTCGCCATTGCTGGAGGCCGGAAGCCAGGCGTTCCAGCTGTACGAGCTGTCGTTCGAGGAGGGCGTCGAGTTCTTCGCGTTCCATGTCGATCTGGTTGGGCGCGTCCTTGACTAGCAGCAGGGTGGCGAATTCATGCGGACTCAGCATCTTTCTCTCCGTGTGGCCGCATCAGAGGTCACGTTGCGCGGCCGGGCTGGGCGGCGAGTGACAGAGGATGCGGTGGGCGTGCGCGAAAGCCTGCGACGGCGCGATGCGTGTGCTGGATCAGCGTTCGTTTGCTGTCATGCGTCATTGATCGGGGCGGCGATCGACGTACGTCGCAAATGAAGCCAAACGGCCATCCAGCCTGGATTGGCGCCGGGGAACTGCAGTGTAGGCAAACCTGCAGCGTTGTACAAACCACACCCCAAAAATATTCCGTTTGACAATCGATGCCCGCAGCGGCGGTCGAGGGTCGCGCGCAAATCCTTGAATTCACTTGAAGTTCGTGCGGCAGCGCAAGAATGCGCAATGGTTCGCAGCGCTGATTAGCCGCGCTGCGTCATGCGTTGCGGCATGCATCATGAACGCTCGCGAAGCCTGATGCGAGATGCGTTGGACGGGGCGCGCAGACGTCGTCAAGGCGGCAGTATGGAACCTTTCCTCGGTTATGCGCTTTAGCTTTTTTTCACCTTGTGTTCACCTTTCAGGCGCGCCGTTTGCTTCGGAATTTGCAGAGGATTGCAAACCGATGTGCGCTCGCTGCGAGAAGGTGTCGAGCGGGGTGCAAGGCAAAGCCAGGCTGCGTCTCGCCGGCGCAAGGCGCGCCAATGCGCTGCTTGCAGAAGTCTGTTGGCACGCTCACGCGCGCCTTACAAGTTAACTCTTCCTGGAACTGCGGGGATCGGGATCGGTCTGTGCTCTCAGACTGCAGCTTCGCGAAACAGCAGCTAAGATAAAGTAAAAAGGGCTGGTACCTTTCGCTACGCGGCCTGGGCGCAAGACCGGGTAGCGAGGTGCAGCAGGAGCCGATACCGCTTTGGGAGCAAGACGCAATGCGCAATGACAATGAGCCGGGTCATGTAATGCCCTGGCGCATCGAAGATATCGACCTCACGCGGATCGACCGGCAGCGTGCCGCAGCGAACGAAGACTTGCTGCTGCTGCTGTGCGCGTCATCGTTTATCGAAAGCGGCTCGGACCTTTACACGAGCAACCTGAGCGTGTTCTTTAACGGCGATCCGGAAGTGTCCGACTGGCTCAACAACGAGTGGGAACACGAGGAGATGCAGCACGGCCGCGCGCTGAAGACGTACATCAACTACGTCTGGCCGGAATTCGACTGGGATACCGCGTTCAAGAACTTCTTTGAGGAATACTCAAAGACCTGCTCGTTCGAAGAATTCGAGAAGACGCGCGCGCTGGAGATGGTCGCGCGCTGCGTGGTGGAGACGGGCACGGCCACGCTTTATCGCGCTATCGGCGAATGCTCGAACGAGCCGGTGCTCAAGGAAATCACCGACAACATCCGCAGCGACGAAGTGCGCCACTACAAGCACTTTTTCAAGTACTTCAAGAAGTACAACCAGGTCGAGGGGCAAGGGCGCCTTGCCGTGCTCGGCGCGCTGATGCGCCGCGTGATGGAGATCAAGAACGAGGACTCGGAGATTGCGCTGCGTCACGTGTTTGCGATTCGCTATCCGGAGCGCGTGAAGGACGCCGCCTATAACCGCGAACTCACCGCGCGCGTGAACAAGCTGGTGCGCCACAATCTTTCCGCCGATATGTGCGTGAAGATGCTGCTCAAGCCGCTCAATCTGCCCGCGCGCATTCAGCCGAGCGTGCATTACCCGCTCACGAAGATCACGCAGCACGTGTTTTTCCGCTGATTTTCTGGCGCTGAAATGAAAAAGGCCCGCTGCGTAGCGGGCCTTTGTGCATCTGGCGTGCGGGCTTGTTAGCGGTCGCGCTGACCGTTGCCGTCGCGGCGCGAACCGCCCGGACGACCGCCGAGCAGGGCGCCCGGGTTCGACTGCGGCTTGCGTTGCTGCGTACGGCCCAGCGCGCTTTCGTGCGAGACGCCGCGCTGGCTTTCGCGGCGCGTATGTTCGCCGCGGCCGCCTTGCGAGCCGTGGTTGGCGCCATGATTCGCACCCTGGTTGCCGCCTTGATTCGCCGAGCCTTGCTGCTTCACCGGCTTGGCGGTGCGGATGCCGCTGGACGCCGGCTTGGCTGCGCGCTGGCCGCCGTTGCCACCATTGCCACCATTACCCGCGTGCGCGCGGTTGCTATCACGGCCACCTTCACGGCCACCTTCGCGATTCCCGCCACGCGGTTCGCCACGACCTTGCGCCGGCTTCGCGCCGCCGCCATTGCCGCCCTGCGACGCGCCACGGCCCTGACCTTGCTGGCCACGACCTTGTTGCTGCTGACCGCGGCCTTGCGGCTGGCTGCGGCGCTGGATCGGCTCGGGCTTGGCGTTCGGGTCCGGCTCGAAGCCCGGAATCACTTCCTGCGGCACCGCGCGCTTGATCAGGCGCTCGATGTCCTTGAGCAGCTGATGTTCGTCGACGCAAACCAGCGACACCGCTTCGCCCGTCGCACCCGCGCGGCCCGTGCGGCCGATACGGTGCACGTAGTCTTCGGGCACGTTCGGCAAATCGAAGTTGACCACGTGCGGCAGTTGATCGATGTCGATGCCGCGCGCGGCGATATCGGTCGCCACCAGCACCTGCAGCGTGCCGTCCTTGAATTCGGACAGCGCGCGCGTACGCGCCGACTGGCTCTTGTTGCCGTGAATCGCCAGCGCGCTGATGCCGTCCTTCGTGAGCTGTTCGGCCAGACGGTTCGCGCCGTGCTTGGTGCGCGTGAACACCAGCACCTGGAACCAGTTGTGCTGGCGGATCAGATGCGTGAGCAGTTCGCGCTTGCGGTCGCGATCGACCGGATACACCTTCTGCGCGACGGTTTCCGCGGTGGTGTTGCGGCGCGCGACTTCGATCAGTGCGGGCGAGTCGAGCAGGCTGTCGGCGAGCGCCTTGATTTCATCGGCGAAGGTGGCCGAGAAAAGCAGGTTCTGGCGCTTGGGCGGCAGCTTGGCGAGCACGCGCTTGATGTCGTGGATGAAGCCCATGTCGAGCATGCGGTCGGCTTCATCGAGCACGAGAATTTCGAGCTGCGAGAGGTCGATGGTCTTCTGCTGCATGTGATCGAGCAGACGGCCGGGCGTGGCCACCACGATATCCACGCCGCGGCGCAGGGCGTCGATCTGCGGATTGATGCCGACGCCGCCGAACATGACCGTCGACTTGATCTTCAGGTACTTGCCGTAGGCGCGCACGCTTTCTTCGACCTGCGCGGCCAGCTCGCGCGTGGGCGTGAGGATCAGCGCGCGCACGACGCGCTTGCCGCTCGCGTGCGGTTCCATTTCGCTCAGGCGTTGCAGGATCGGCAGCGTGAAGCCAGCGGTCTTGCCGGTACCGGTCTGCGCGCCGGCGAGCAGGTCGCCGCCGCCGAGCACGGCCGGAATAGCTTGCGTCTGGATGGGCGTGGGCGTGGTGTAGCCCAGTTCGTTGACAGCGCGGACCAGCGGTTCGGACAAGCCGAGAGAATCAAAAGACATAAACACCTGTTGTATTGCAGTATCGCGGACGGCAGGCGCAGCCGATATCCGGCGCGCTGCGCGGCGTGGTTTTGCACGCATGCAAACCCGGCACGCGCATCCATCCGCGTTTATTCGGACGGCGCGCCAGTGCGCGCGCCGCTTGTCGACGCTCTCGCGGAGCGTCGGCTGGCATAGGGTTGCATCGCACAGCCGCGGACACTGCGGCCGCCGCGCGATGGGCTTCGTGTGGATTCCCCGGGGGACGATTCCCGGGGCGACGCGTCAGGCGACGTAGCCCGCGACGCTCACGAATTGACAGACGCTCCCGGCGAGCACGAACAGATGCCAGATTCCATGTCCGTGCCGGATGCGCTCGTCATTGACGAAAAAATAAATACCGACGCTATAGATGATGCCGCCGGCCAGCAGCCATGCGGTGCCGGCAGCGGGCAGCGTGCTGATGAGCGGCTTGACCGCGACCAGCGCGAGCCAGCCCATCACCACGTACAGCACCATCGACAGCACGCGTGTGCGGCGTCCGAGCGTGAGTTCCTGGGCGATGCCGAGCACGGCAAGACCCCAGCTCACGCCAAACAGCGACCAGCCCCACGGCCCGCGTAGCGTCACAAGCGAGAACGGAGTATAGCTGCCCGCGATCAGCAGATAGATCGCGGCGTGGTCGCACTTCTGCAGCACGGCCTTGATGCGCGGTCCGCGTACGCCGTGATAGAGCGTGGAAATCGTGTACAGCGCGCACAGCATCGCGCCATAGACGGCGAAGCTCACGACCTTGTACGCGTCGTGATCGAGCGCACCGAGCGTCACGAGCGACACCAGCCCCGCGACCGACAACATGGCGCCCACGAGGTGAGTAATGCTGTTCAGACGCTCACCGGCGTGCATGACGACAACTCCTTGTTCTTCTTGCCCCGTGACGTCGGCATGTCGATCCCGGTCGTCATGCCGATCCGGCACCTCAAACGCGGCAAACCCGCTTTGCCGCCGTTTTCGTGCGCCGCTCGCGCCGTGCTTAAAAAACGGTTCGTTCAACTGTTCTGGGCAGCGCAGTGGTCCGCAAACGGTCCGGCGACTGCCCGATTCAATGCCCGAAAACTTCGCAAGAACTGCTCAAATCCCTGTCCGGACCGCCAAATAGCGAAGGGCGCAGCCGACGGCGTTTTGCCGGCTGCGCCCTGATCAGGCAAGCGTCACTATAGCAGGGGATACCCTAGTCGAGCGGCGCGGAGCGCAGATCGGCCACCTGCTGCGGGGACACCGGCGTGCCCTTGTTGCCCCACGACATGCGAATAAAGGTCACGACCGCTGCCACTTCCTGATTCGACAGCGCCTGCGCGAACGGCGGCATGCCATACGGGCGTGGATTGCCCTGCGTGCTGGGCGGATAGCCGCCATTGAGCACCATGCGGATCGGATTCACAGCCGAGTGCATCTGGATCGACTGATTGTTCGCGAGCGGCGGGAAATTCGGCGGCATGCCGAGGCCGTTCTCCGCGTGACACTTTGCACACTGGTCATGGTAGATCTTCTGACCTTGCTGTAAGAGTTCGCCGCCGAACGTATCCGAGGTTTCCATCTGCATGTTCTCGGGCGCTTCTTTCTTCTGCGGAATCGTCTTCAGATAGGTCGCCATCGCGTGGATGTCGTCGTCGGAAACATATTGCAGACTGTTATGGATCACGTCCGCCATCGGGCCGAACACCGCGCCGCGCTCCGACACGCCGGTCTTGAGCAGGCTGGCGATGTCCTTCATGTCCCAGTCGCCGAGACCGCCTTCACTCGACGTGAGCGACGGCGCGTACCAGTTCTGCAGCGGAATCAGCCCGCCCGCGAACGCCGATGAATTGACCGGCGCGCCCATCATGTTGATCGACGTGTGGCACATGCCGCAGTGGCCAAGGCCTTCGACCAGATACGCGCCCCGATTCCACTCGACCGATTTGGTGGGATCGGGCTTGTACTCGCCTTCGCGGAAGAACAGCGTGCGCCAGCCGATCAGCAGATTGCGGTTGTTGAACGGGAATTTCAGCTCGTGCGGGCGGCTCGGCACGCCCACTGGCGGCACGGAGCGCAGGTAGGCGTAGATCGCGTCCGAATCCGCGCGCGAGACCTTGGTGTAGCTCGTGAACGGGAAGGCCGGATAGAGCAGGCTGCCGTCCTTCGAGCGGCCCGTGTGCATGGCGCGGTAGAAGTCGTCGGCGCTCCATTTGCCGATGCCGTCCTTGTCGTCGGGCGTGATGTTCGGCGTGTAGAGCGTGCCGAAGGGCGTCGCCATCGGCAGGCCGCCCGCGAAGATCTTGCCGCCGCGTACCGTGTGGCAGGCGATACAGTCGCCGGCGCGGGCGAGATATTCGCCCTTCTTGATGAGATCGGCCTGATCGGCGGGCGTGGCCGCCTGCGCCGCGTTGTTGTGCAGATAGGTGTTGCCGGTCCACAGCACGGGCACGAGCGCCGCGGCGGCGGCAAGCACGACTGTGGACAGGGCGAACAGGGACTTGCGGTTCATATGGCTGTCTCCCCCGGCGCGTTATTGCGGTTCGCTGCCGCACGCGAGCGGCGTCTTCAACGAGCCCGCCGCAGCCGGCACGGGATTTTGCGGCGCATTTTGCGTCGACAGCCAGGCCGCGACGGCATTCACGTCTTCGTCCGTGAGGCGCGTGGCGATCTCATGCATGCAGTCGGGCGCCTTGGCGTGACGCGAACCCGAGCGCCATGCGCCGATCTGCGCGCTGATGTAGTCCGAATGCAGCCCGACCAGACCAGGAATCGCCGGCTCCATGCCGGTGAGCTTCGCGCCGTGGCAGGCCGCGCACGCGGGCACCTGTTTGGCCGGATCGCCGCGCAGCACGATTGCCTGGCCGCGCGCGAGCGTGCTGTCGTTCACCGAAGGCTTCGCGGGCGGCGGATAGGGCGGACGCTGCTGCGAGAAGTACGTGGCGATCTCGTGCAGGTACTCGTCCGAGAGATAGGTCACCAGGTAATTCATCGGCGGGTACTTGCGGCGCCCGTCGCGAAAATTCATCAGCTGGTTGTAGAGATACTCGGCGGGCTTGCCTGCGAGGCGCGGGAAGTAGTCGTTGTCGGTTCCCTGGCCGTGCGAGCCGTGACACGCCGTACAGCCCTGCACGCGCGATTCGATCGTGTCGGGGGCTTTCGGTTGCGGGGTCTGTGCGGAAGCAGCGCTGAACATTCCGGTCGTGCCGAACAGCAATGCGGCTCCCAGCGGCGCGACGAGCGGAATGAGCGGTCGGAGGATACGTCTTGGGGACACGCGTGACTCCATTCTTTATCGTGGACCTGACCAGGCTTCGTGCGGCCCGGCTTGAGGCTGCGCGCGATGAAAGCGAAAGAGACCGTGCGCGCTGCGGCTACGCAGCCAGTTCTGGCATCGCGACCTCATCGCGACCAATGGAGACTTTTTGCCACAACTGCCAGCGGGCCGCCAACGCGGGCTTGCCCGAACTCGCACGTGGCGGATGGTCGCAACGACGCCGGTTATGATTCTGCACCTGTTAGCCGATCCGTGACTCGGGATTGTCCCTGCCTTCGGTCATCATTTTTGGCGTGTCGCCGCCAGATCGATGCCATCGATGCGCGCCCATGACGATGCCGTTGAACCGATCCACGCCTCGGCTATCGAAGCAGGCGCGTCCTGAAAAGGCGCCCGCAGTTGCCATCGGCCCGCTCGCCACGTTTCCTGTTGTTTCCTTGCCACTTGTCTCGATGACTCCAATTGCACTTTTCGCACTTTTAGCCTTCCCCACGCTATCCGATTCGATCCAGCAGGCGCGCCCCGATGAGTGCGCACGCCGCGCACCCGCGGAGGGCGCCTTCCGATGAAAGCTGACTGGCTCTGGATCGGGCAGGTCGCCATGGCGGCCCTCGTGAACCTCGCTTATGCCTTCGCGCTCGGCTCCGCGCTTTATGGCGCGTGGCTCGAAAAGGACGCGCGCAGCGCGGTCGCGCCCGCGCGTCTCGCGTGGCTGCGCGCGCAACGCTCGCTGCGCGCCGCCTCGCTCGTGCTCGTGGTCGCGCTGGCGATCTGGCTGCTGTACGAAAGCGCGTCGATCAGCGGTGAAACATTGCCGAACGCGTTCGGCGTGATCTCGACGGTGCTCGGGCAGACGCACGTGGGCCACGCGTGGAGCGTCGCGTTCGTGGGTGCGCTGGTGCTGCTGGCGACGGCGCTCGCATCGAACGGCCCGCTGCGCGACGGCGTGATGTGGCTGGCGATCATCGTGGTGGCGGCGGGCCGCGCGGGTCTCGGTCATGCAGCCGATGCCGGCTTCGCCTCGGCGGCGCTCGGCCTGAACACGCTGCATGTGCTGAGCGCGAGCGCGTGGAGCGGCATCGTCATGGCGGGCGGGCTGGCGGTGTTGCCGGCGCTGGGCGCATCGACGGCGCGCGGCGTGCTGATCCGCACGGCGGGGCAGGTGTCGAACGTAGCGGTGTTCGCCGTCGGCCTCGTGCTGGCGACGGGCGTGTTCAACGGCATTCGCGGCACGGGCGGCTCGATCGAAGCGCTGCAGGCGAGCACGTGGGGCCACGTGCTGCTCGCCAAGCTCGCGCTGGTCGTGCTGGCGCTGCTGCTAGGCGGCTTCAACCGCGTGGTGGCGATGCCCGAACTGCGTCGTGCGGCGTCGACGGGCGCGGCCCGGCGCTTCGTCAACGTGCTGCATCTGGAAGCGCTCGTGATGATGGCCGTGCTGGTGATTGCGGCCGTGCTTGCGCATAGCGTGCCGGGCTACGTGTTGCAAGGCTGAAACGTCGCTCATTGAAGCGGCGTCGCATGCTCACTCGTAGCCAAGCCGATGGCTGAGAATCGGCGAGAAGAACAGGGCCATCGCGCAGCCGATGGCCTTGCCTTCGAGTTCCGCGAGCGCGACCACGGAAGACGGATGCGCAATCAGCTCGATCAGTTGCGGCGCGCACCAGAGCACCGCGACGCCGATAAAGCTCTGCTCGAGTACCGCGATGCGCCAGCCGCGCGTGCAGGCGAGCGCCGCGGCAATGATGCGCGTCAGGCCGAAAACGACGAGCGCAAGAACGGCGGCCTGTTCGCGGATCAGATAGTCCGGGAGCATGGTGTCCATGTTGTTATCCCCTGTAGCTTTTTGTGTTGGTCTCACAGGAGATTCAGCAAGGACCAGGCCAGCGGCGTGCAAGCCGCGCCGGCTCTGCTGTACAGCGCTTTCGCGCACGCCTGCCGGGCCTTGTGCGGCGCGGCTTTGCGGGCGACAAACCTTATGTGCGAAAACGACGAAGGCCGCGCGTGCCCAGGGGCACTACGCGGCCTTCATGCCGAAAAGCGGCCTCAAACGTTACGGCGTTGAAACGTGGTCCAGATGGGCCGTCACGTAACGCCGTAACATTCTCGGCTCATTCGCGATTCATTCGCAGCGATCACCACTCGGCGACGCTGCCGTCCTCGTGGCGCCACACCGGATTGCGCCAGCGGTGGCCGGTCTTCGCCATCTCGCGCACCTTCTCCTCGTTCACTTCGATGCCCAGACCCGGACCCTGCGGAATCGATACGAAGCCGTTTTCATACTTGAACACTTCCGGGTTGCGGATGTAGTCGAGCAGATCGTTGCCCTTGTTGTAGTGAATGCCCAGGCTCTGCTCCTGGATGAACGCGTTGTAGCTCACCGCGTCGAGCTGCAGACAGGTTGCGAGCGCAATCGGCCCGAGCGGGCAGTGCAGCGCGAGCGCCACGTCGTAGGCCTCCGCCATCGCGGCGATCTTGCGGCATTCGGTGATACCGCCCGCATGCGACGCGTCCGGCTGGATGATGTCGACGAAACCGTTCGCGAGGATGTGCTTGAAGTCCCAGCGCGAGTACAGACGCTCGCCCAGCGCGATCGGCGTGCTGGTCTGGTTGACGATGTCGCGCAGCGCCTCGACGTTTTCCGAGAGCACCGGCTCTTCGATAAACATCAGCTTGTACGGATCGAGCTCCTTCGCGAGCACCTTGGCCATCGGCTTGTGCACGCGGCCATGGAAGTCCACGCCGATCCCCACGTTCGGGCCCACGGCCTCGCGCACGGCCGCGACGTTGTCGATCACGCCCTGCACCTTGTCCCAGGTATCGATGATCTGCAGTTCTTCCGAACCGTTCATCTTGACGGCCTTGAAGCCGCGCTCGACCACGGCGCGCGCATTGTTCGCGACATCGCTCGGACGGTCGCCGCCGATCCACGAATACACCTTGATCTTGTCGCGCACCTGGCCGCCGAGCAGCGCGTGCACGGGCACGCCATGATGCTTGCCCTTGATGTCCCAGAGCGCCTGATCGACGCCGGCGATCGCGCTCATCGTGATCGGGCCGCCGCGATAGAAACCCGCGCGATACATCACCTGCCAGTGGTCCTCGATCAGCAGCGGGTCTTTGCCGATCAGGTAATCGGCCAGTTCCTGCACGGCGGCTTCGACCGTGTGCGCGCGACCCTCGACGATCGGCTCGCCCCAGCCGACGATGCCTTCGTCCGTTTCGATCTTGAGAAACAGCCAGCGCGGCGGCACGACGAAGGTTTCGAGCTTGGTGATTTTCATGCGGTGTCTCCAATCCAATCCAGTTACTGGGCGGTTGCGCGCAGGCGAGGTGCCCGGCGCGTCTCGACGCACATGCTACTGCAAAATCCGCCGAAACTCGCCTTAAAGTGCTATTAATAGTATTATTTCGCGTCGATTCCCAATATCCAGGAGAACAGCCATTCAGCGCGATCTGCACGGCACGGTGGCCTACGAACTCGGCAGCGCGATCCTGCGCGGCGACCACGCGCCCGGCGAAGTCCTGCCGCGCGAAGCCGAACTCATGGAGCGCTTCGACGTCAGCCGCACGGTGCTGCGCGAGGCGCTGCGCACGCTCACGTCCAAAGGCCTCGTGGAGTCGCGGCCGAAGGTGGGCACGCGCGTGCGCGAACGCGCCGCCTGGAACCTGCTCGACGCCGATCTGCTCGACTGGTACGCGCGCGTTGCGCCGCCGCTGGCGTTCGCGCTCAAGCTGCAGGAAATGCGCGAGATGATCGAGCCGTACGCGGCGGGTCTCGCGGCGAGCGCACACGACGCCGCCGCGCTTTCGCTGATCGAAGACGCGCATGCGGCGATGGCGGCTGCGCGCAACGTCGACGAATGGGTGCGCGCCGACCTGCGCTTTCACCTGGCCGTGCTCTCGGCCTGCCGCAACGAACTGCTGGTGCCGCTGGGCGTGCTGATCGGGCGCACGCTCGAAGGTCAGTTGCGCGTGAACGCCAAACGCGCCGATGTCTTCAACGCCGCGCTGCCCGATCACACGGCGGTGGCCGCCGCGATCGCCCGACGCGACGCCGCCGCCGCGCGCGAAGCGATGGCCGCGCTGCTGCGCGTGACGCGGGAGCGCATCGAAGGATAGGTTCGGCGCTGTGGTGGGCGAATTTGCTATGCTTCAGCGCGGTCATTCGCGCGGCGCGGCTTACGGCGCCGTCAGGCCGCACGATTTCCACGCTGACTTTTTTCCGCATGCAGTCTCACTCCGCAAACGTTTGACATGATGATGAACGCACCCGGCGGCCCGCAACTGGACAACGCCACGCTCCTCGAAATCATCCGCGCGCAGTCGGATATCGCGCGCCTCGGGCTCGACCTCGGCGGCGTGATGGCCTTCGTCGCAGAACGGGCCGAAATGCTGACTGGCGCGCAGGGCGCGGCGGTCGAACTCGCCGAAGGCGACGATATGGTCTACCGCGCGGCCTCGGGCAGCGTGGCGAGCATGCTGGGCCTGCGCCTCGCGCGCGGTTCGAGCCTGTCGGGACTGTGCGTGAGCACGGGTGAGATCCTGCGTTGCGACGATTCGGAAAACGATCCGCGCGTGGATCGCGAAGCCTGCCGACGCGCGGGCCTGCGCTCGATGATCGTGACGCCGCTCAAGCATCTGGAAACGACCGTGGGCGTGCTGAAGGTGGTGGCGCCCGAAGTGAGCGCTTTCAGCGACGACGATATCGCCGCGCTCTCGCTCATTTCCGGCTTGATCGCCGCGGCGATGTTCCATGCCGCGCGTCATGAAACCAGCGAGCTTTATCTGCGCGCGACGCACGATGCGCTGACCGGTTTGCCGAACCGCGCGCTGTTCTACGACCGGCTGCGCCAGTCGGTGGATCTGGCGGTGCGCTCGGCCGGCGGCCTGGGCGTGCTCAATCTCGACATGGACGGCCTCAAGCCGATCAACGACCGCTACGGCCATCGCGCCGGCGATGCGGCGATCAAGGAGACGGCGTCGCGCATCGCGCGCAATAGCCGTCGCGTCGATACGGCCGCGCGCGTGGGCGGCGACGAATTCGCGATGATCCTGCCGGGTATCCACGGTCGCCATGATGCCGAGGTGTACTCGCAACGGATCACCGAAAAAGTGGGCGAGCCATTCGAGTTCGAAGGGCAGTCGATCGACCTGGGCGTGAGCGTGGGTGTGGCGGTGCTGCCGGAAGACGGGATGGAGATGACCGCGCTGATCGATCTGGCCGATAAGGCGATGTATCAGGCGAAGCGGGGGAGACGGGTGGCGGGGTGAGGTGGGCGCGCGGTGTGAGGTTGCAGTCACGCCGCGCAGCGTGTCGACTCCAGACGCGCAAATAGAAAAAGCCGCTGTTTCTTTCGAAACAGCGGCTTTCGCATTTGGTGGCGAATCAGGGATTCGAACCCCGGACCTGCGGATTATGATTCCGTCGCTCTAACCGGCTGAGCTAATTCGCCTTGAGAAGAGAGATTATGTAGGGTGCCCGGCACCCTGTCAAGCACTTTCTCAAAACTTTTTCAGGGCGCCGGGGCCGCCATCGGAATACGCCCGCTCAATCCTGCGAGTAGATATCCGAATCCTTGGTCTCCTTCACGAACAGCATGCCGATCACGAAGGTCGCCAGCGCGATGATGATCGGATACCAGAGCCCCGAGTAGATATCGCCGCGCGCCGCCACGATCGCAAACGCCGTCGCAGGCAGGAAGCCGCCGAACCAGCCATTGCCGATGTGATAGGGCAGCGACATCGACGTATAGCGAATCCGCGTCGGGAACATTTCCACCAGCATCGCCGCGATCGGCCCGTACACCATCGTCACGAAGATCACGAGGATCGTCAGGATCACCACGGTCATCGGCCAGTTGATCTGCGCGGGATCGGCCTTGAGCGGATAGCCCGCGCTCTTCAATGCGCCCGAAAGCGTCTTGTCGAACGCCGCGCCCGCCTCCTTGGCGCCTGGCGCCTTGCCGTCGAAGGTGTCGACGGTCGTGTCGCCCACCTTGATCTGCGCCATCGTGCCCGCCGGCGCCGCCACGTTCGAGTAGTTCAGGCCGGCCTTCGACAGTGCGCTCTTGGCCACGTCGCACGAGCTCGTGAACTTCGACGTGCCCACCGGGTTGAACTGGAACGAGCATTCGTCCGGGTTCGCGATCACGACGATCGGTGCGCGCGCGGTCGCGGCTTCGAGCGCCGGGTTCGCGTAGTGCGTGAGCGCCTTGAAGAGCGGGAAGTAGGCGAGCGCCGCGATCAGGCAGCCGGCCATGATGATCGGCTTGCGACCGATCTTGTCCGACAGCGAGCCGAAGAACAGGAAGAACGGCGTGCCGATCAGCAGCGCCACCGCGATCAGGATATTGGCGCTCGCACCATCGACCTTGAGCGTCTGCGTGAGGAAGAACAGCGCGTAGAACTGGCCCGTGTACCAGACCACGGCCTGGCCGGCCGTCACGCCGATCAGCGCGAGGATCACGATCTTGAGGTTCTTCCACTGACCGAACGCTTCGGTGAGCGGCGCCTTCGACACTTTGCCTTCGGCCTTGATGCGCTTGAAGGCCGGCGATTCGTCGAGTTGCAGGCGAATCCACACCGACACCGCGAGCAGCAGGATCGACGCGACGAACGGCACGCGCCACGCCCATGCGCCGAACGCTTCTTCGCCCACCGTGGTGCGCACGCCGAGGATCACGAGCAGCGAGAGGAACAGGCCGAGCGTGGCGGTCGTCTGAATCCAGGCGGTGTAGAAACCGCGGCGTCCGGGCGGTGCGTGTTCCGCGACATAGGTGGCCGCGCCGCCGTACTCGCCGCCGAGCGCGAGACCTTGCAGCAGCCGCATGAGGATGAAGATCACCGGCGCGGCGATGCCGATCGACGCATAGCCGGGCAAAAAGCCGACCACGAAGGTCGACAGACCCATGATGACGATGGTGACGAGGAAGGTGTGTTTGCGGCCGACCAGATCGCCCAGGCGCCCGAACACGATCGCGCCGAACGGACGCACGGCGAAGCCCGCGGCAAAGCCGAGCAGCGTGAAGATGAAGCCCGCCGTGGGATTGACGCCGGAGAAAAAGCTCTTGCTGATAAAGGCCGCGAGCGAGCCGGCCAGATAGAAGTCGTACCACTCGAACACGGTGCCGAGCGACGACGCGAAGATCACGCGTTTTTCGTCGCGGGTCATCGGCGAGTGCGAGACTTGTCCGCCAACGGTTGCCATATGTGTCTCCAATTTTGATGTGCGTGTGGGCCCGCGGTCGAGGCGGTCCTGCGCTGCATTATTGGAATGGAAACTTACGGGGTTCTGACGGACTAGGGATGATTTCAGGCGCGCGACTGGGATGTGGATTTGTTTTTATCGTCGCTTATTGTTGTTTAAATTGATGGCAACGATGTGCCATTTGGCTATATCGATCAAGTGTTGTGGCGGCGCGTGCGAGCCGCATCAGGGAAAGTCCCATCCCCGTTTTCGCGGCTTTTGACGCTTTCGCTGTCAGTTTCGGCTGGGTCGTGTCAGGAAACAGCGCGTAGCCGCAGCGTCACGCGCACGAGCGTTCCGGCCAGTCGCGGCGCTTCCTGGTAGACGTTGTCGTCGATGGCGAGCGTGCCGCCGTGCATCGTCGCGATTTCGCGCACGATCGCGAGCCCCAGGCCGCTGCCGTCGCCGTCGCGGCCGAGAATGCGATAGAAGCGCTCCTGCACGCGCTCGCGCTCGCCCACGGGAATGCCGATGCCCGTGTCTTCCACCTCCAGATGCACGGCGCGCGCGGCGGGCTCGGGCCGCACGCGCACGGTGATGCGCCCGCCCGTGGGCGTGTAGCGGATCGCGTTGTCGATCAGATTCGACAGCATTTCGCGCAGCATCACCGGGTTGCCGTCGACCAGAACAGCGGTCGCTTGATCGGCGTCTTCCGGGCCTTCGTAGCCCAGATCCATCTGCCGCGCGAGCGCCGGCTGAACCCAGTCGCGCACCGCATGACGCGCGACTTCGGTCACGTCGACGGGCGTGAAAATCTGCCCCGACATGCGGTTTTCGGCACGCGCCAGCGCCAGCAGTTGCGTGACGAGCCGCGCCGCCTGCTCGGAACTCGTCGCGATCTGTTCGAGCGAGCGATGCACCTCGGGCGAGGCGTGCTGGCGCAGCGCGAGTTCGGCCTGGGTGCGCAGGCCCGCGAGCGGCGTCTTCATCTGATGCGCGGCATCGGCGATAAAACGCTTTTGCAGTTCCATGTTCTGTTCGAGCCGCGTGAGCAGGTCGTTGAACGAGGTGACGAGCGGCTCGATTTCGGGCGGCGCGCGGCGCGCTTCGAGCGGCGAGAGATCGTCGGGGCGGCGCATGCGCATGTTCGATTGCAGCGCGTGCAGCGGCGCGAGGCCGCGCGACAGGCCGAACCACACCAGCAGGATCGCGAGCGGCAGGATCACGAACTGCGGCAGGATCACGCCCTTGATGATGTCGTTGGCGAGCGCGCGGCGCTTGTCGAGCGTTTCGGCCACCTGCACGAGCACGGGTTGCGAGCCGGACAGATGCTGCGGTTCGACCGTCGTATAGGCCACGCGGATGTCGATGCCGTGCAGCGTGTCGTCGCGGAATTCCACGAGGCCGGGCGAAGGGCGGTCGTCGTCGCGCGGCAGCGGCATATCGCGGTCGCCGCCCACCAGTTCGCCACGGCTGCCGAGCACCTGGTAGTAGACGCTGTCGACGTTATCGGCGCGCAGGAAGTCGCGCGTGGAATCGGGCAGCGTCAGTTCGGCCACGCCGTTGACCGGATGGATCTGGCGCGCGAGCACGTAGGCATCGGTTTCGAGCGCGCGGTCGAACGGCCCGTTGGCGATGGATTTGGCGACCAGATAGGTAACCGCGATGCTCATCGGCCAGAGCAGCAGCAACGGCGCGAGCATCCAGTCGAGGATTTCGCCGAACAGCGAGCGCGGGCGCGCCTCGGCGGCGGCTTCGGCTTCGTCGGGCGGGGCGAAGGGGTTGGCGTAGCGGGCGTCGCGCGCTTCGTCGTCGAGCGCGCCGGATAGCGCCGATGCGGCGTTCAGGCTGGCGGACGAAGCCGGCTGGCTGCGCGCGGCGGGAGCGGGCTCGGCCATCGTCGCGCCTGGCTATTTGAAGTAGTGGCTGGCCGGCATGGCGGGCGGCGAATCGGCCTGTGAATCGGCCTGCGTGGCGGCGCTCGATGGCGCAGCCGGTTGCGCGGTTTCCTTGGCTTCCTTCTCCAGACAGTAACCCAGCCCGCGCACGGTCACGATGCGCACGCCGCCGGTTTCCAGTTTTTTGCGCAGCCGGTGGACATAGACCTCGATCGCGTTGTTGCTGACTTCCTCGCCCCATTCGCAGAGGTGATCGACCAGTTGTTCCTTCGACACCAGCCGCCCGAGCCGCTGCAGCAGCACTTCGAGCACACCCAGTTCGCGCGCCGACAGATCGAGCACCTGCTCGTGGATGTGCGCCACGCGCCCCACCTGATCGAACGACAGCGCGCCGTGCCGCACGACGGTCGGCCCGCCGCCCGCGCCGCGCCGCGTGAGCGCCCGCACGCGCGCTTCCAGTTCGTTGAGCGCGAAGGGTTTGGCCATGTAATCGTCGGCGCCCAGATCGAGCCCTTTGACGCGCTCGTCGACGCTATCGGCGGCGGTGAGGATCAGAACGGGCAGGTTGGAATTGCGCGCGCGCAAACGTCGCAGCACTTCCAGGCCGGGCATTTTCGGCAGGCCCAGATCGAGGATCAGCAGGTCGAAAGACTGCATCGACAAGGCAGTATCGGCGTCCACGCCGGTACGCACGTGATCAACGGCATAGCCCGCCTGGCGGAGTGATCGGACGAGGCCGTCCGCGAGTATGCTGTCGTCTTCGGCAATGAGGATTCGCATGGTGCGCAAGCGTTGCCTTCGAAGCGCGACGTGGCTGCCGCGCGCGCTTCGCAGCACCGGCGCCGTGTTCGCAGGCTTGGGGCCTGAACGGTCGGCGCACGGCGGTCTCCGGAAATTCGCGGTTTCGGCGTGCGCGTTAGTTGAAAACGTGCTTGCCAAAACTACTGTTTTTTTATACAGTGTCTGGGTTCGTGCGCACCGCTCGTCATGTGTCAAAAACATGTCTCAAGCGAGCGCGTGCATCGTCATCAGACGCCGTTCATCATAGCAAAGGACGATTCATGGAAGATAGCAAGAAAGGCTCGGCTGGGCTGACTGCTGAGAAGGGCAAGGCACTGGCTGCCGCGCTCGCGCAGATCGAAAAGCAGTTCGGCAAAGGGTCGATCATGCGACTCGGCGACGGCGACGCGGTCGAGGACATCCAGGTGGTCTCCACGGGTTCGCTCGGCCTCGACATCGCTCTCGGCGTTGGCGGTCTGCCGCGTGGCCGCGTGGTTGAAATCTATGGTCCGGAATCGTCGGGCAAGACCACGCTCACGCTGCAGGTGATCGCAGAACTGCAAAAGATCGGCGGCACGGCAGCGTTTATCGACGCGGAACACGCGCTCGACGTGCAGTACGCCTCGAAGCTTGGCGTGAACGTGCCGGAACTGCTGATTTCGCAGCCGGACACGGGCGAACAGGCACTCGAAATCACGGACGCACTGGTGCGCTCGGGCTCGATCGACATGATCGTGATCGACTCGGTCGCGGCACTCGTGCCGAAGGCTGAAATCGAAGGCGAAATGGGCGACTCGCTGCCGGGTCTGCAGGCTCGTCTGATGTCGCAGGCGCTGCGCAAGCTCACCGGCACGATCAAGAAGACGAACTGCATGGTGATCTTCATCAACCAGATCCGTATGAAGATCGGTGTGATGTTCGGCAACCCGGAAACCACCACGGGCGGTAACGCGCTGAAGTTCTACTCGTCGGTGCGTCTGGACATTCGCCGTATCGGTTCGATCAAGAAGAACGACGAAGTCATCGGCAGCGAAACGCGTGTGAAGGTCGTCAAGAACAAGGTCTCGCCGCCGTTCCGCGAAGCCGTGTTCGACATCCTCTACGGTGAAGGCATCTCGCGTCAGGGCGAAATCATCGACCTGGGCGTGCAGGCCAAGATCGTCGACAAGGCCGGTGCGTGGTACAGCTATAACGGCGAGCGCATTGGCCAGGGCAAGGACAACGCCCGCGAATTCCTGCGCGAAAACACGGACATCGCTCGCGAGATCGAAAACCGCATCCGCGAATCGCTCGGCGTCAGCACGATGCCGGATGGCGTCAAGGATTCCGGCGAAGTCGAAATCGCAGACGAAGAATAAGTCCTGAATCGGGCCCTTAAGGGGGAGCACGACTGTGATGCGCAAGCGCGGATTGACCTCGGCGCCGCCGCAGGCCGCGAAGGCTTCGTCTGCGGACGAAGCCGGGCGTTTGCGTGATGCAGGCAGTGGTGAACGGAGCGCCGCCCGGCGCTCCTTCGCTTCCCTTGACCGGTCCCACGATTCATCCTGTATTACCTCGCAAAGCCGCGACGCCCATTCGGGCGATCGCGGCTTTGTGCATTCCGAGCCTCAACTTTTGTCCCATTCCTCCACGCCCGAACTCGACGACGAAGGCGGCGCGGTATTCGAAGTGCCGTTCGAGGCGTTCTTCGATACGCCTGCCGATCTCGCCGGCATTGTCGATGCATCGCCATCGCCTGTATCGAATGCTGCGAGTGGTGAACCCGCACGCGCATCGCGCCGCACGCCGCTTGCGGCTTCCGGGTCAACCGCTCAGCGAACCGCGCAGTCATTCACACGCAGTTCCCGCCGCAGCAACGATTTCGACGATTCCGAATCGTTCGATGCGCACGACATTGCGCGCGCGGCCGAAAAAATCCGCGAAGAAACCGGCGACAGTTACGAGCGCAGTTCCACGATGCGCGCCGCGCGCAAGGCCAACGCGGCTGCTGCGAACAGGCAGCGCCCCGAGCGTTCGCTCAAGGGCCGCGCGCTAGGCTATCTGTCGCGCCGCGAGTACAGCCGCGCGGAACTCTCGCGCAAGCTGATGACCTATACCGAAGACGCCGACGAACTCGAAGCGCTGCTCGACGCGCTCGAACGCGAAGGCTGGCTTTCCGATGCGCGTTTCGCCGAAAGCGTCGTCTACCGCCGTGCGTCGCGCGTGGGCGCGGGGCGCATCGTCAGCGAACTCAAGCGGCATGCTGTCGGTGAGGAACTGATCCAGGAAGTGAATTCGCAGTTGCGCGAGACGGAACTCACGCGTGCGCGTGCAGTCTGGCAGAAGAAGTATGGTCAATTACCGCAGACGCCGGCCGAGCGCGCACGTCAGGCGCGTTTTCTCGCCGCCCGCGGTTTTTCGATGTCGATCATCGGCAAGATCCTCAAAGGCATCGAGGAGGACTTTTCGGGCGATTGATCGAAAAAATGATCCGCCAGGATCAAAAAACGTCTCGAAACAAGCTTCTAGAGGGGGTGCGAGATCGTGGCTGTCTCAAATACCCGGTATGTTAAACTCGAGAAGTTTTCTAATCCGGTCTTACCTAGTATGCCGCTCTCTCCGCCCGCGCCTCGCCAGTTGCGTCATCAGCGCGCTATCCGGGCGGTCGCCTATGAGCGCGAAGACGGCCTCTGGGATATCGACGCGTGCCTGACGGATCACAAGCCTCGCGACGTGCCGCTTGCATCCGGTATCCGGCCCAATGGTTTGCCGATCCATGAACTCTGGCTTCGAATCACGATCGATCGCAAGCTCAATGTCGTCGACGCTGAAGCGTCGTCCGACTGGGTGCCTTACGACGGTCAGTGCCAGAACGCCAATCCCGCCTATCGGGCCCTTATCGGGCTCAATCTCCTCCAGAATTTCCGCCGCGAAGCGGGCCGGCTGCTCGCCGGCACGGCTGGCTGCACGCATCTCACAGAAATGTTGGGCGTGTTGCCGACTGTCGCCGTTCAGGCATTCGTGGGAGCCGTGTGGGATGTTTCGAACGGCAATCCAGGCGACGACGCAGGACCGGACCACGGCAAGACCGCCGGCGACGACACCGCCACCGGTGAAAAACCGCCTTTCCAGCTCGGCCGCTGCCACGCGCTGCGGTTCGACGGCGAGGCGGTCAAGCAGTTTTATCCGCGCTGGTATGGCCACGCGCCGCGTTCGCAAGAGCGTAGCGGGGCAGGTACCAGCGTGCGCGAAGACACTGGGCCGCGCCAGGATGGCAAGGCCGACGCCGTCGCGCATGAATAACAACAGCGGAAACGAAGTTCACTCCAACTCTCAGACTGAAGGGAATCACGCATGAAGATTCACGAGTACCAGGGTAAGGAAATCCTGCGGAAATTCGGCGTCGCGGTACCGCGCGGCACGCCCGTGTTTTCGGTGGATGACGCGGTCAAGGCCGCTGAAGAGCTGGGCGGTCCGGTGTGGGTCGTGAAGGCCCAGATTCACGCGGGCGGCCGCGGCAAGGGTGGCGGCGTGAAGGTGGCGAAGACGCTGGAACAGGTCCGCGAATACGCGAACCAGATTCTCGGCATGCAGCTCGTCACGCACCAGACCGGTCCGGAAGGCCAGAAGGTGAACCGTCTGCTGATCGAAGAAGGCGCCGACATCAAGCAGGAACTGTATGTCAGCCTCGTCGTGGATCGCGTGACCCAGAAGATCGTGCTGATGGGTTCGAGCGAAGGCGGCATGGACATCGAAGAAGTCGCCGAAAAGCATCCGGAACTGATCCACCACATCGTCGTCGATCCGAACACCGGTCTGCTCGACGCGCAGGCCGACGACCTCGCCGCGAAGATCGGCGTGCCGGCCGCTTCGATTCCGCAAGCACGCGCGATCCTGCAAGGCCTGTACAAGGCATTCTGGGAAACCGACGCTTCGCTGGCCGAAATCAACCCGCTGAACGTGTCGGGCGACGGCAAGGTCATCGCCCTCGACGCCAAGTTCAACTTTGACGCGAACGCGCTGTTCCGCCATCCGGAAATCGTCGCTTACCGCGATCTGGACGAAGAAGATCCGGCTGAAGTCGAAGCCTCGAAGTTCGACCTCGCGTACATCTCGCTCGACGGCAATATCGGCTGTCTGGTGAACGGCGCAGGTCTGGCGATGGCGACGATGGACACCATCAAGCTGTTCGGCGGCGAACCGGCGAACTTCCTGGACGTCGGCGGTGGCGCGACGACCGAGAAGGTCACCGAAGCGTTCAAGCTGATGCTGAAGAACCCGGAGCTGAAGGCGATTCTCGTCAACATCTTCGGCGGCATCATGCGCTGCGACGTGATCGCGGAAGGCGTGATCGCGGCTTCGAAGGCCGTTGACCTGAAGGTGCCGCTCGTCGTGCGCATGAAGGGCACGAACGAGGACCTCGGCAAGAAGATGCTGGCCGACTCGGGCCTGCCGATCATCTCGGCGGACAGCATGGAAGAGGCTGCGCAGAAGGTTGTCGCGGCTGCCGAAGGCAAGTAATTTTCAGCGGATACGAATGACGCTGTGCCGGCGCGAAGACCGCTCTACTTGGCAACACGTAGCGGGCGGCGCGACGCGCGGCGTCAAGCGAACAGAGGTCAATACATGTCGATTCTGATCAACAAAGACACCAAGGTCATCACGCAGGGCATCACCGGCAAGACCGGTCAGTTCCACACGCGTGCCTGCCGTGAATACGCGAACGGCCGCGAAGCGTTCGTCGCGGGCGTGAACCCGAAGAAGGCCGGCGAAGACTTCGAAGGCATCCCCATTTACGCCAACGTGCGTGAAGCCAAGGACGCCACCGGCGCGACCGTTTCGGTCATCTACGTGCCGCCCGCAGGCGCTGCTGCTGCGATCTGGGAAGCCGTCGAGGCCGACCTCGATCTGGCGATCTGTATCACGGAAGGCATTCCCGTGCGCGACATGATCGAAGTCAAGGACCGTATGCGCCGCGAAGGCCGCAAGACGCTGCTCCTCGGCCCGAACTGCCCCGGCACGATCACGCCGGACGAGCTGAAGATCGGCATCATGCCGGGTCACATTCACCGCAAGGGCCGCATCGGCGTCGTGTCGCGTTCGGGCACGCTGACGTATGAAGCGGTTGCGCAGCTGACGGCACTCGGCCTTGGCCAGTCGTCGGCAGTCGGTATCGGCGGCGACCCGATCAACGGTCTGAAGCACATCGACGTCATGCAGATGTTCAACGACGATCCGGATACGGACGCCGTGATCATGATCGGCGAAATCGGCGGCCCGGACGAAGCCACGGCGGCAGAGTGGATCAAGGGCAACATGAAGAAGCCGGTCGTCGGCTTTATCGCTGGCGTCACGGCGCCTCCGGGCAAGCGCATGGGCCACGCCGGCGCGCTGATCTCGGGCGGTGCGGATACTGCCGAAGCGAAGCTGGAAATCATGGACGCGTGCGGCATCAAGGTCACGCGCAACCCGTCGGAAATGGGCCGTCTGCTGAAGTCGGTGCTGTAATGTCGAAATACGCCGCCGTTCGCCGCATCACGGATGCGCGGGCGGCGGGCGTTTTTTGATATGCTTGCGGAATCCTTTCACGAGGTTTCCGAACAAAAGCGAGGGAGCCAGTCATGGCTGCCTCGCTTTTTATTTGGCGCGCGGTTTTCCGCACGCGCGCAGCGCAACTTTCCCTTCAGTTCCCGTATTCATGCTCGAGTTCTTCACGACGCTCCACTGGGGCGCGGTCATCCAGATCATCGTCATCGACATTCTGCTCGGCGGCGATAACGCCGTGGTGATCGCGCTCGCCTGCCGCGATCTGCCCGCGCAGCAGCGCCTGCGCGGCATCCTGTGGGGAACCGTGGGCGCGATCGTGTTGCGCGTAGTGCTGATTGCCTTCGCGGTGGTGCTGCTCAACGTGCCGCTGCTCAAGTTCGCGGGCGGCCTGATGCTGCTGTGGATCGGCGTGCGGCTGCTGGCCCCGGCGCACGGCGACCATGCCGATGTGAAGCCTTCCGACAAGCTGCTGGGCGCGATCAAGACCATCATCGTCGCCGATGCGGTGATGAGTCTGGACAACGTCGTGGCCATCGCGGGCGCGGCGGAATCCGCCGATCCGCAGCACCGCATCGCGCTGGTGATTTTCGGGCTGATGGTGAGCATTCCGCTGATCGTCTGGGGCAGCCAGCTTGTGCTCAAACTGCTCGACCGTTATCCGGTCATCGTGACGCTGGGCGCCGCGCTGCTCGGCTGGATCGCGGGCGGACTGATCGTCAATGATCCGGCTGGCGACCGCTGGCCGATGCTCGATACGCCGGTGGCCGAATACGGCATGTGCGTGGCGGGCGCGCTTTTCGTGGTGCTGGTGGGGCATCTGCTCAAGCGCCGTAACGCGGCGCGCGCGCAAGGCTCGCACTGACCGCGAACTGACAGCGTGAGCCGACAGCGCCACGCCTAAGCCATCTGGCCGACTGCCCGGCAAACCGGGGCGTCGATACGATCGAAACGCCTGTTCACCTCCCGGTGGGCAGGCGTTTTCCGTTTCAGGAGCCAGATGATGACCGTATCCGTACTTGTTGCAGACCGTACTTCAGATGTACCCGCGGCAGATGTACCCGCGCCCGGACGCGCCAGATCGCGCGCCGCATCGTTCGTGCAATCGTGGCGCGCGCTGTTGCGCCGGGCCGGGCGCTGGGCCGCGCCCGGCTTCACGCTGATCGAGTTGATGATCGTGCTGGCGATCGTCGGTGTGATTGCCGCTTATGCGATTCCCGCCTATCAGGACTACCTGGCGCGCAGCCGGGTAGGCGAGGGGCTGTCGCTCGCTTCGGCGGCGCGGCTTTCGGTGGCCGAAAACGCCGCGAGCGGCAATGCCTTCGGCGCGGGCTACACCAAGCCGCCGGCCACGCGCAATGTCTCGTCGGTGAAGATCGACGACACGACCGGTCAGATCACCGTGGCCTTCACCACGCGCATCGCGCCCGAAGGCAGCAACACCATCGTGCTCGTGCCTTCCGTGCCCGATAACGCTGATGACCCCACGGCGCGCGTCGCGCTCGCGCAGGGTTCGGTGCAGGCCGGCACGCTCACGTGGGAGTGCTTCGCGGGCGGCAAGGCGGCTTCGTCGCTTGGCGCGCCGGGCGCGGGACCGTCACCGGCGGATGCGGCCACGCTGCCGGCCAATCTGGCGCCGCCGGAATGCCGCGCATAAGCGTGTGCTGACAACCCGGCGCCGGACGTAGCGCCCGGGACGTGCGGGCGGTGACGTTCGCTTGCAGAGGATTGCGCAAGCACCGCCCGCGCAGACTCAAAATCAGGAGCCCAGAGCGAAAGTACGGCGCATACGAGCGGATTTCGTCCGAAAGCGGCCGCACAGGGAGGGAAAAGTTTTGTATAGTGCGCCGGTTGCCGACGCCCCCAATTCCCATGCCTTCACCTTTTGCGCGTTACCTTACGTTCGTCCTGCTGGCCATTGCGTTGATCCTGCCGTACGCGGTCGTCAACCACACGTATCCGATTCCGACGTTCTATGCCGAATTCACGGCGCTCGCGCTCTACCTGCTGGTGGGCGCGGGCGTGTGGATGCTGACGCAGACCGAGCGTCCGTCAGCGGGATTTGCCTTGCCTGCGGTGGCGCTCGTGCCGCTGGCTTTCGGCTTGTTGCTCGTCGTGCAGACGATCGCGCTGCCGGTTGCGCAGCCGTCGATGAACTGGCTCGGCGCGGGCTATCTGCTAGCGGCCTTCATGGCCGTGCAGGCGGGTTACGGCATCGCGCGCGTGAATCTCGTGCGCGCGGCGATGGTGTGGGGCGCGTGGGCGCTCGTGATCGGCGGGCTGTTCGCGGTGTTCTGCCAGGTGATCCAGTTGCTGCATCTGGAGGTGAAGGTCACGCCGCTGGTCGTCGCCTACAACGTGCAGTTCGATCGCCGGCCGTTCGGCAATATGGCGCAGGCCAACCACCTCGCCACCTACATCGCCTTCGCCGTGGCGGCAGCGCTGTATCTGGTGCAGACGCGCCGTCTGAATCCAGTGCTGTGGTTCGTGCTGTCGGCGGTCTATTCGGGCGGCCTGGCGCTGACGGTGTCGCGCGGTCCGTGGCTGCAGATGGGCGTGATCGTCGTGGCGGGTTTGTGGATGGCGCTGTCGGCGGCGCGTGGCGTGCGCGGCGACCGTGAAGAAGGCATCGGCGCTGTGGCGGCGAAGGGCGGCGTGCGCGACTGGATCGTGCCGGTCGTGCTGTTCGCGATCTTCGTGGCCGTGAATGCCTTCGTGCGTTGGGCCAACGTGCACTATCAGCTGCAACTCGACCAGTCGGCGGCCGATCGCTTCAAGGATGCTGGCCAGATCGCGCCGCGTCTGGCCCTGTGGCGTTACGGCTGGACGATGTTCAAGGAGCATCCGCTGCTGGGCGTGGGCTGGGGCGATTTCCCGATTCACCAGTTCGAACTCGCGCGCACGCTGGGCGGCGTCGAGATCGCCAACAACTCGCACGATATTTTCCTCGACCTGCTCGCCAAGACCGGCGTAGTGGGTTGCGGCATCGTTCTACTGGGGCTGCTCGCGTGGTTCGTGCGCATGCTGCGCGCGCCGCACACGGCCGAGCGCATTTTCGGCTTCGCGCTGATTGGCGCGCTGGTTATGCATGCGCTCGTCGAGTATCCGCAGCAGTACATGTTCTTCCTGCTGCCCGCGATGTTCGTGTTCGGTCTGCTGGAGACGAAGCCGCTGCGCTTCGTGTCGCCGCGTGCGGCGTTCGCGGTCTACACGGTGATCGTGTTTGGCGGTATCGCCTCGCTGTGGCCGGTGATGCGCGACTACAACCGTGCCGAAGTCCTTTACTACGGCTCGCACCCGGCGCAGCAATACGCCGAGGCGCCGTCGTTCCTGTTCCGCGCGTGGGGCGATTACGGCATGGCGACGCTCATGCCGATGAACGCGGCGAGCCTGTCGACCAAGCTGGCGGCCCACGAGCGCGCGATCGCGCTGCTGCCGGGCGAGACCGTGCTGCGCCGCTATGCGGTGCTGCAGGCGCTGGCGGGCAATACGGATGGCGCGTCCGACACGGTCGAACGCCTGAAGATTTTCGCGCAGGAACTGCACGACTGGCCGACGCAACTGGCGGCGCTCTACGGCCTGCTCGACGACGAGCCGACCCTCAAGGGTTTCAAGGCCGATCTGGTGAAGAAGTACGGCAATCCGCCGGCTTCGGCCAGCGACGATGAGGACGACGATTCGGACGATTGACCTTCGCGGTCATCGCTGAGACAAGGCGGCGTAGCGTTTCGACGCACGCCGCCTTTTTCATGGCCGATCAGCGCGTGAAGCGAAATCGCGTCGCATCAAGCCACATCAAGCCGCCACCCAATCCCCCGACTTCCCGCCGTGCTTTTCCAGCACGCGCACATCGGTGATCGTCATGCCTCGATCGACGGCCTTGCACATGTCGTAGACCGTCAGCAGACCGACCTGCACGGCGGTCAGCGCTTCCATCTCCACGCCGGTACGCCCGAACGTTTCCACCTGCGCCGAGCAATGCACGCCGGGCAGCGCTTCGTCGAGCACGAAATCCACTTTCACGCGCGTGATCGCCAGCGGATGGCACAGCGGAATCAGATCCGACGTGCGTTTCGCGCCCTGGATCGCGGCGATGCGCGCCACGCCGATCACATCGCCTTTTTTCGCATTGCCATCGCGGATCAGCGCGAAGGTGGCGGGCAGCATGCGGATCGTGCCGCTCGCGACGGCGATGCGTTTGGTCTCGGCCTTGTCGCCGACGTCGACCATGTGTGCGTCGCCGGCGGCGTCGAAATGGGTGAGTTGGGACATGGGAATTCTCCGCTGCTTCATTGAACCTGAGGGGCGCTTATCTTAACAGCGCCGTGCGCGCCCCGATTCCAGGGCGCAATGACGGGCGACGTTCTACAATCGGCCGGTGGCTGGCCGCCGCGCCGGCATCCTCGCGCTGTCTGCTTTCCGATCTGACCACGATGCTTCAGAAACGGCTGCTGGCTGTCTGTTTGAGCATGTCGCTTGCCGCTCCGGTGCAAACGTGGGCGCAGGCGTCGGCGCCGCGCGCGGTGCTCGATCTCGGCTCGGCTGCGGTCACTGCGTCTGCCGCGCCACCTTCCAGGGCGCCCGCCGCGCTTTCTCGCACCGCGCCAGCCCTGGTCAGCGGCCCGCTCGACGATTCCGCCGATCCGGTCATGCCCGCCTCGATCGCGCAGGGCGTGTTCGGCACTTACGGCGGCGCGCAGAGCCGTTTCGGCCAGACTTTATCGGGATCGGCGAGCGGCAATCCCAGTGTGCACGCGCCCGCCTGGGTGCCGCAACTGCCCGATCTGGGCGACGGCTCGGGTGGCGCGCTCACGCCCCAGGCCGAGCGCCGCATCGGCGAGCGCGTAATGCGCGAAATTCGCCGCGACCCCGACTACATCGGCGATTGGCTCGTGCTCGATTATCTCGATTCGGTGGCGCAGCGGCTTTCGGCATCGGCGGCGGCGCAGTTCATCGGCGGCTATCGGCCCGACTTCGATCTCTTCGCCATGCGTGACGGCCAGATCAACGCGTTCTCGCTGCCCGGCGGTTTTATCGGCGTGAACTCGGGGCTGATCGTGACGACGCAGACGGAATCCGAACTCGCTTCCGTGCTCGGCCACGAGATGGGGCACGTCCTGCAGCGGCACATCGCGCGCATGCTCTCGCAGAGCGAGCGCACCGGCTATACGGCGCTCGCGGGCATTCTGTTCGGCATTCTCGCGGGCGTGCTCGCGCGCAGCGGCGATCTGGGCAGCGCGATTGCGATCGGCAGTCAGGCGTATATGGTCGATAGCCAGTTGCGCTTTTCGCGCGCCGCCGAGCACGAGGCGGACCGCGTCGGCTTCCAGTTGCTGGCGGGCGCGGGCTACGACCCGTGGGGCATGGTGGCGTTTTTCGAGCGGCTCGAACGTGCGTCGATGGGTGACGCCGGCGTGCCCGCCTATGCGCGCACGCACCCGCTCACGGGCGAGCGCATCGCCGACATGCAGGACCGCGCGCGCCGCGCGCCTTACCGGCAGCCGCGCCAGGCGCCGGAATACGGCTTCGTGCGCGCGCGCGTGCGGGTGTTGCAAGACCGCACGCGCGGCGAATATATCGATGAAATTTCGCGTCTGCGCGCGGAAATCGACGACCGGGTGGCGCTCAACGTGGCCGCGAACTGGTACGGCATCGCCTTCGCGCAGATGCTGCTGGAGCGCTACGACGATGCGCGGGCGTCGCTCGCGACTTCGCGCACGGCGTTCGCGCAGTTCGAAGCCGGCGACGGCAGCAGGCAGCGCAGCTCGCCGAGTCTCGATGTGCTGGCCGCCGATATCGCCCGTCGCGCGGGCCACAGCGACGACGCCGTGCGGCTCGCGCAGGCCGCGCACGCGGCGTGGCCCGCTTCGCATGCGGCCACCGACATCCTGCTGCAATCGCTGATCGCCGCGCGCCGCTTCAAGGAGGCGCAGACGCTGGCGCGCCAGCAGACCGAAGCCGAGCCGAAAGAGGGCGCCTGGTGGCAGTATCTGGCGCAGTCGAGCGCGGGGATCGGCGATCTGCTGATGCAGCGCCGGGCGCTGGCGGAGAAGTTCGCGATCGACGGCGCGTGGCCATCGGCGATCCGCCAGTTGAAGGAGGCGCGCGATATGAAAGCGGTGGGCTTCTACGATCTGTCGACCATCGACGCGCGCCTGCATGATTTCGAGGCGCGCTACAAGGAGGAGCGGGCGGAGGAAAAGGATCGGGGCTGATCGGTGTGACCGGTGCGATCGGTGTGATCGGCGCGATCAAACTTTCGCGGCTTTTTCTTTTTCTTCGGGACTCTGAACGAAAGCGAAGCGCGCGGGCACCTCGGCGCGCGCGATCGCCTGCAACGGCAAGTCGATGCCCGCGCGCCAATGGAAGGTGCCGCTCTGGCCATCGTCGGCGAGCGTGGCGTGTTCCGCGAATGCATCCAGATCGTGATCGTGCAGCAGCGCCACGTGGCTCTGCGCGTTCGCGAACAGCACGCTGCCGTGTTCGTCGAGATAAACCGCCATCGGCTCGAAGGCCTTGCCGGTCTGATCGCCCAGCGCCAGCACGCCATCCGCCGCGCGCACGAGACGCACGACCGCGGGCGTGTACTCCAGCTCGACATAGACACGCTGCGGCCCGTTCTGGAAGTACCACTGGCCGTCGTCGCCGCGTTCGTAATTGCGGCTGATGAAGGCGTTCAGCGCTTCATGGCGGATCGGCGTGCCGGGCGCGCCTTGCGCCTGATCGGCTTCGTCGCGCAGACGCCAGTGGCCGCGCGCATCGAGGCGCAGCCAGCCGGTGCAGTGAGGAACGTTGGGCCAGCGCGCGAGCGCCTGCTTGACGATGTCATCCATGAGCGGGGAGGTTGGGCGAAAGATAGTCTGTGACGCGCTGCGCCAGCCACTCGCAGCGGCCCGGGAACGGTCCGGTCATGAAGCCGACGTGGCCGCCGTTTTCGGGCTGATCCAGTTCCACGGCGGCGCTCACTTCGTGGCGCGCGGGCAGGACTTCGCCGGGCAGGAACGGGTCGTTGCGGGCGTTGAGCAGCAAGGTAGGCACGACGATCTCGCCGAGTTTCGGGCGCACGGTGGCCTGGGTCCAGTAGTCGTGCGCGCTCTGGAAGCCGTGCAGCGGCGCGGTCACCACGTTGTCGAATTCGTACATGTTGCGCGTGGCCAGCACGGCCTGGGCGTCGAACAGGCCGGGGAACTGGTCGAGCTTCTGCAGCGCCTTGACCTTGAGCGTCTTGAGAAAGCTGCGCGTGTAGATCATGCCGAGGCCGCTTGCGAGCATCTTGCCGCCCGCATGCACGTCGAGCGGCGCGGAGATTGCGGCCGCCGCGCTGACGATCTGCGCGTCTTCGCGTTGCTGCGCGAGCCAGTGCAGCAGCACATTGCCGCCCAGCGACACGCCCGCCGCCACGATCGGCCCCGCGTGTTGCGCGGCGAGGCGGCGCAGCACCCAGTCGACTTCAGCGGAATCGGCGAGATGATAGAAGCGCGGCAGCAGGTTCATCGGCCCGCTGCAGCTGCGAAAGTGCGGAATCACGGCGCGCCAGCCGCGCGCGGTGGCGGCAGCGGCCAGCGCACGCGCGTAGTGCGAGCCGGAACTGCCTTCCAGGCCGTGGAACAGCACGAACAGCGGGGCGTTGGCGGGCGTGGCGGCGGGGCTGTCGACCCAGTCGAGTTCGATGAAATCGCCGTCGGGCGTGTCCCAGCGCTCGCGCCGGTAGGCCGGCAGCGGCAGACGCGAGAACAGCGCGGGGATGATGGTCTGGATGTGGGCGCCGGGCAGCCAGAACGGCGCTCGATAGCCAGGGGCGGAATCGTTGGGATCGAGGCCCAGGTTCAGGCCTGAAGGCGCGGCATGCGGTAACGCATGGATTGCCGCGTCGAAATTGGCTGCTTCGTCGCCTGTCGTGCTCATGGCCGTCCCCTTCTTGCAACTGCGTGACTTCTTGTTCCGTCGGCGCTTCGTGGCATTGCCGCTTACTTCGTGACGCCTTGCGCTGGGCGTCACGCGCGCCTGTACTGCGACTTCAGTGCAGCGCGCCCTGGCCGTGGCGCAGCTTCGCCGCGAACTGGCTGGCCGCGTCGTCCGGCATCTTGCTGGCGTGAATGTGCGCGATGCGCCATTCGCCGCGTTCATGAACCATCACGTAGGTCGTGAAGACCATCGCCGGGATCGCACTCGGATCGACCGGGCGGTGTGCTTCGACGATCGCGTAGACCACGGTGCCGAGGCTGTCGTACACGCGGATGTCGAGCGGTTCGATCGACACCGGCGCGGCGACGAGCTGCGCTGCAAGGCCCGAGCGGATATCGGACAGGCCGTGCAGATGCGCGCCTTCGGCGCTGATGCAACTGACGAACTCCTCATCGATCCACAGGCCCATCAGCGCGTCGATATTGACCTCCGCGACGGCCTGGTAGTACGCATTGAGAGTGTCCGCGGCAGCTTCGAAGATGTGGGCAAAACGTGGCATGGCTCGTTGATCTGATGCGCTTGGCGCGGGTTGGCGTTAGCTTCGGTTGGCGATGCCGCGACTGGCTGGCGACCGGACGGTTTGCGCCTTGTGGCAAGACACAAGCCGGCAGCCGCGAGCTTGCCGCGATCGCGAGACAGGCCTGTGACGCAAGACTTCGTGCTGCACGCCGATGCGGTTTTTGCCTGACCTTGCTACGCGTTCCCCGTGGAGCGCCCTTTACTGCATTGGGCGCGTGCCACGGGTACGGCGTCGGTGGCGTGCCGCACATCCACGTTACGGGGCGTGCCTGAACGTGGCGGCCGCGCAACGCGTTGCGTGTGCTTCAGCGTTGGGCGACCAGCATGCCGCGCAAGTCGTCGAAAACCTGTTCGGCGCTCAGTTCGCGCAGGCATTTCTGATGCCCGAGCGGACACTCGCGCGCAAAGCAGGGACTGCACTCGAGATGCAGCCATTGTACCTTTGCGAGGTCCGACAGGGGCGGGGTGTGGCGCGGATCTGTCGATCCGTAAAGCGCCACCAGCGGGCGGCGCAGCGCGGCCGCCACGTGCATCAGACCCGAATCGTTGGTCACCACGGCGCTGGCGCGCGAGATCAGCGCGCAGGCTTCGCCGAGCGCGGTCTGGCCGCACAGGTTGCGCACGTTGGGCGCCTGGTCGGCGATCGCCTGGGCGAGCGGAGCGTCCTTGGGCGAGCCGAGCGCGATGATCTGCGTGTACGGGAACGACTGGCCGACCATGCGCGCGAGCGCCGCGAAATGCTCGGGCGGCCAGCGCTTGGCCGGGCCGTATTCCGCGCCGGGGCAGAACACCAGCAGCGGCACGCGCGTGTCCAGATTGAAGCGCGCCGAAACGCGCGAGGCTTCGTTCGGGTCGGCTTCGAGACGCGGCAGCGGCAGATCGTCGGGCACTTTCGCGCCGGGCGCCCAGGCGAGCGCGGCGTAGTGCTTGACCATCGGCGGACGCTCGTCCTTGGGCGGATTCGCGTGGCGCACGTTGAGCAGGCCGTAGCGGCTTTCGCCCGTGTAGCCGATGCGCAGCGGAATGTTCGCGAGCCACGGGATCAGCGCGGATTTCAGCGAATTCGGCAGCACGTAGGCGGCGTCGTATTTTTCGGCGCGCAGGTCGCCGGCGAGTTGCCAGCGGCGCAGCAACTGCAGCTTGCCGTGGGCGAGGTCGGTGGCGTAGACGTCGCGAATCTCGGGCATGCGCTCGAGAACGGGCGCAACCCAGGTGGGCGCAATCGCGTCGATTTCGATACGCGGATGCAGTTTTACGAGCCGCGAAAATAGCGGCTGCGCCATCAGTGCGTCACCGATCCAGTTCGGTGCAATAACCAGCGCGCGGCGCATCGGGATTCAAAGTCCGGAAAAAGGCAAAGGTTTCGGGCACGGGCGGCTCCCAGGCAATGGGGGCCATCGGCGTCGCGCGCGAAACGCGGTTAGGAAAAGACGCGCCGGAGCGCGTCGGGGGAGGCTGCGAGTCCGTGGCGCTCCGGGCGTTCAGCGGGCGCGAGGCCGGCGCTAAGCTCGGGAATGCCAAATTTTACGGGTACTCGAAAGCGCGGTTCGAAAGCGGTCAGGCGCGGCCTCGGCATCGACATCATCGACGTGGAGGCCGCGCCTGCGGATACGCCCCGGCCATCAATGGCCGTGCACGACCTCGCCTTCTTTCAGCTTGTAGCGCGTGCTGCAGTACGGGCACTTCGCTTCGCCGTGCGTCACGTCGATAAAGACGCGCGGATGGTTGCTCCAGCGCGGCATCGACGGGTTCGGGCAGTACGCCGGCAGGTCCTTGGCCTTCAACTCGACCAGCGGCATTTCCTTGAGTTCGCTCATGGGGATGTTTCTCTGTGTAGCAGTGGGGCGCACGGTGCGCGGCGGTCCTCAGACCTTCGCGAGCCAGTGTGCGTATTTCTCGTTTTTGCCCGAAACCACGTCGAAGAATGCCGATTGCAGCTTCTCGGTGATCGGGCCGCGCGAGCCGGAACCGATGGTGCGGTTGTCCAGTTCGCGGATCGGCGTGACTTCGGCGGCGGTGCCGGTGAAGAACGCTTCGTCGCAGGTGTAGACCTCGTCGCGCGTGATGCGCTTTTCGATCACGGGGATACCCATGTCGCGCGCCAGCGTGATGACCGTGTCGCGCGTGATGCCGTCGAGGCAGGACGCGAGATCCGGCGTGTAGATCTTGCCGTTGTTGACGAGGAAGAAGTTTTCGCCCGAGCCTTCCGAGACATAACCGTCGACGTCGAGCAGCAGCGCTTCGTCGTAGCCGTCGGCGGTGGCTTCCTGGTTGGCGAGAATCGAGTTCACGTACCAGCCCGACGCCTTCGCGCGCACCATCGACACGTTCACGTGATGGCGCGTGAACGACGACGTCTTCACGCGGATGCCCTTGGCCAGACCGTCTTCGCCCAGATAAGCGCCCCACGGCCACGCGGCGATCGCCACATGAATCGTGTTGCCTTTGGCCGAAACGCCGAGCTTTTCCGAGCCGACCCAGATGATCGGGCGGATGTAGCAGGATTCGAGCTTGTTCTCGCGCACGACTTCGAGCTGCGCGTCGGCGAGGGTTTTCGCGTCGAACGGCACGTCCATCTGGAAGATCTTCGCCGAGTTGAGCAGACGCTTGGTGTGCTCGGCCAGGCGGAAAATGGCGGTCCCGTCGGTGGTCTTGTAAGCGCGTACGCCTTCGAAGACGCCCATGCCGTAGTGCAGCGTGTGGGTCAGCACGTGGATGTTGGCGTCGCGCCAGTCCACCAGCTTGCCGTCCATCCAGATCTTGCCGTCGCGGTCGGCCATTGACATACGATTCTCCAGGCGAGTGCAGTGAAACGGTGATTAAACGAGCAAAAACGCGCAAAAAAGCGGGCAAAAACGACTGAAAACCGGTGCTAAACGTTGTTATATGCGCTGGGCATATAAGTCGGGCATCGCAACGTGCCGCGATTCCTCACGCATTGCGCGCCGGTGTTCGGGCACGCTGCGCCAGCGTTTGGCAAAGAGGATCATTCTAACGTCATTTACGCGGCCTTAGCGCGCCCACGGGCGCGCGCGGCGGGCCTTCCGGGCCGATCCGGCGCCGCGTGCGGCCAGTTTCTGTCTGGCTTGTGCGCGGCTTGTGCATCTTTTATGTCTGAATTGGAAGCTGTCTTCGGTCTCTTCCACCGCTGACAAGCGTGCGCTGAACGAAGATTGTCATGTTGCGTTGCACAATCGTAAGTATGACACTCAGCGTTCTCCCAAATACGGGACATTCGCCGATGCACGCCTCAGATCATCCTGGCTATCGGCTAAAATACCGATCTCGCAATTCGATGCCGGCTCGTGCCGAGCGCCGAGCAAGCGACCCGCGGCGGCGCCTGGAGACGGCAGCCGCGCGGATCCCGCGCCGCGCCCGTCGCGCCTTAGCCGCCCCGGCTGCTCGAAGCAACGCTTCAGCGGCCCGCGGACCTGCATCGTCTTGTCACCGCCTTCCCACCATCAAGATGACATGTCCATGAACAAGGTTCTGCGTCTTTCCGATCTGATCTCCGAAGGCAAGCTCAAGGGCAAGCGGGTGTTCATCCGCGCCGACCTGAACGTGCCGCAGGACGACCACGGCAACATCACCGAAGACACCCGCGTGCGCGCTTCCGTGCCGGCCATCAAGGCCGCGCTGGATGCGGGCGCCGCGGTGATGGTCACGTCCCACCTGGGCCGCCCGACCGAAGGTGAATTCAAACCCGAAGACTCGCTCGCCCCGGTTGCGCAGCGTCTGGCCGAACTGCTCGGCCGCGACGTGCCGCTGGTCGCGAACTGGGTGGAAAACGGCGTGAACGTCGAGCCGGGCAATGTCGTGCTGCTCGAAAACTGCCGCGTCAACAAGGGCGAGAAGAAGAATTCGGACGAACTGGCCCAGAAAATGGCCCAGCTCTGCGATATCTACGTGAACGACGCGTTCGGCACCGCGCACCGCGCCGAAGCCACCACGCACGGCATCGCGAAGTACGCGCCCATCGCCTGCGCAGGCCCGCTGCTGGCGGCTGAGCTGGACGCGCTCGGCAAGGCGCTCGGCGCACCGAAGCGCCCGCTGGTGGCGATCGTCGCCGGTTCGAAGGTTTCGACCAAGCTCACCATTCTCAAGTCGCTGGCCGAAAAGGTCGATCAGCTGATCGTCGGCGGCGGCATCGCCAACACGTTCATGCTGGCTGCCGGCCTGAAGATCGGCAAGTCGCTGGCCGAAGTCGATCTGATCGACGACGCCAAGGCGATCATCGACGCGGCCCGCGCACGCGGCGCCTCGGTGCCGATCCCGACGGACGTGGTCACGGCCAAGGAATTCTCGGCGATGGCCAAGGCCGAAACCAAGAACGTCGCCGACGTCGCCGACGACGACATGATCCTCGACATCGGCCCGGTCACGGCCAATGCGCTCGCCGCGCAGCTCGCGCAGGCCGGCACGATCGTGTGGAACGGCCCGGTCGGCGTGTTCGAGTTCGACCAGTTCGGCAACGGCACGAAGACGCTGGCGGACGCCATCGCGAATTCGGGTGCGTTCTCGATCGCAGGCGGCGGCGACACGCTCGCGGCCATCGCGAAGTACAACATCGCCGATAAGGTCAGCTATATCTCCACCGGCGGCGGCGCTTTCCTCGAGTTCCTCGAAGGCAAGAAGCTGCCCGCCGTGGAAGTGCTCGAAACCCGGGCGGCAGGCTAAGTGGCGCCGCGCGCCCCGGCCGGGAAGGCCACCAACAAGCTTCCTCGTGCGAGCGCGCAAAAGCGCGTCGCAGCCGGGGCCGCGCAATCCGCCGCAAAGCAGGGGCCAACGCCCCTGCAAGCCGCGACAGAAGAGGCACGGGCGGACGCGACGTCCGTTGCCGTTCTCGAAGCGGTGATGGAATCTGATTCGACCCCGTCGGGCGCAGCGACCGCTGAATCGCTCGCGACGACGGTGACGCCGCAAGCCGGTCATGACGCAGGGCGCACAGCCACGCCCGCCGCCGAAGCTTCGCAGGCACAGCACGCACAAACGCATCAAAGTAACGCCACCGAGGCCGCGCCAGTCGTATCGGCCAAGGAAGCGCCCTCCAAGAAAGCGACGCCGGGCATCACCGGTGCGCGTCACGGCAGTGCTACGCAAGTTGGAACCGCGTCAGCGCAGCCGGCCAGCACTTCTCGCAGTAACGGTTTTCCCAGCGATCCTATCCAGACGAGGAGACTCATGCATCGCGCCACCAAGATTGTCGCCACCATCGGTCCGGCTTCCAGCACGCCGGACATCCTGCTGAAAATGATCCACGCAGGATTGGACGTGGTGCGCCTCAACTTCTCGCACGGCACCGCCGACGATCACCGTCAGCGTGCCGAGAACGTGCGGGCGTGCGCCCGTCAGGCCGGCCGCGAAGTCGCGATCATGGCTGACCTGCAAGGCCCCAAGATCCGCGTCGGCAAGTTCGAGAACGGCAAGACGCTGCTCGAACCGGGCCAGCCTTTTATCCTCGACGCCGAATGCGAACTCGGTAACGACGAGCGCGTCGGTCTCGACTACAAAGACCTGCCGCGCGACCTGAAGCCGGGCGACGTGCTGCTGCTCAACGACGGCCTGATCGTGCTCGACGTGTCGCGCGTGATCGGCACCGAAATTCACACGGTCGTGAAGATCGGCGGCGAGCTGTCCAACAACAAGGGCATCAACCGTCAGGGCGGCGGCCTCACGGCGCCGGCGCTGACCGCGAAGGACATGGAAGACATCCGCACGGCGATGTCGATCGGCGTGGACTTCGTGGCGGTCTCGTTCCCCAAGAACGCCACCGACATGGAAATGGCGCGTCAGCTCGCCAACATCGCGGGTGCGCCGTACGGCATCAAGCCGAAGATGATCGCGAAGATCGAGCGCGCCGAAGCGATTCCGGCGCTGCAGGAAATTCTCGATTCGTCGGACGGCATCATGGTCGCCCGCGGCGATCTGGCCGTGGAAGTCGGCAACGCGGCGGTTCCGGCGCTGCAAAAGCGCATGATCCGCATGGCGCGCGAGTCGAACAAGCTCGTCATCACGGCCACGCAGATGATGGAGTCGATGATCCACGCGCCGGTGCCTACGCGCGCCGAAGTCTCGGACGTCGCCAACGCCGTGCTCGACGGCACCGACGCCGTGATGCTGTCGGCCGAATCGGCAGCGGGCAAGTACCCGGTGCAGACCATCGAAACGATGGCTGCCATCTGCCTGGAAGCCGAAAAGTCGGAACAATCCGAGCTGGACAAGGATTTCCTCGACCGCACCTTCACGCGCATCGACCAGTCGATCGCGATGGGCGCGCTGTTCACGGCCTACCATCTGGGCGCCAAGGCCATCGTCGCGCTGACGGAATCGGGCTCGACCGCGCTGTGGATGTCGCGTCACTGGACCCACGTGCCGATCTTCGCGCTGACGCCGCGCGAGGGTAGCGAGCGCGCCATGTCGCTGTACCGCAATGTCACGCCGCTGCATCTGGACACCAGCAGCGACCGCGACACGGCGCTGCAGCAGGCGATCGAAGTGGTGGTGAGCAAGGGCTACGCGTCGCGCGGCGACATGGTCGTGTTGACCGTCGGCGAGCCGATGGGTCAGCCTGGCGGCACCAACACGCTGAAGATCGTGCGTGTCGGCGATGTGCTGTAACGCAGTGCTGTAAAGCGGTGCTGTAACGCGGTTTTGAAAAAAACAGCGAGTTAACACCATTGGCGCCGACTGGTATCACATTGGTATCAGATCGGCGCTAATTGACTGCAAGATCGTAGCAAAATCGACGTAAATCCCCGCAATTCCGGCTCTCGCGCAGTTGAGGCAACGCGCGGGCTGTCAATCCTTTTTGCATCTTCTCGCGCTTCTGACGTTCGGATACGCCAATTTCATGCCAGTTACGCGTTTCGGCGCGGGAATTGCAGTCGCTTCGCGATAAAATCACGTCATTGAGCCCGCGACGAGCACGCGGGAGGCGGCTGCCAGGCCGCCCTCGACCGGCTGCGCAAGACGGCCGGCGGCACGAAGCAATTCGTTTCAAATCAAAGGAGTAGCAACAATGCCTCTCGTTTCAATGCGTCAACTGCTCGACCATGCGGCCGAAAACGGCTACGGTCTGCCCGCGTTCAACGTGAACAACCTCGAACAGGTTCAGGCGATCATGGAAGCGGCCAGCCAGGTCGGCTCGCCCGTGATCATGCAGGCCTCGGCCGGCGCGCGTAAGTACGCGGGCGAGCCGTTCCTGCGCCACCTGATCGAAGCGGCGGTCGAGTCGTATCCGCATATTCCCGTCGTGATGCACCAGGACCACGGCCAGTCGCCGGCGGTCTGCATGGCTGCGATCCGCAGCGGCTTCACCAGCGTGATGATGGACGGTTCGCTCGAAGCCGACGGCAAGACGGTCGCTTCCTACGAGTACAACGTCGATGTCTCGCGCAAGGTCGTCGAAATGGCGCACTCGATCGGCGTTACGGTCGAAGCGGAACTGGGCGTGCTCGGTTCGCTGGAAACCCTGATGGGCGACAAGGAAGACGGTCACGGCGCGGAAGGCACCATGACGCGCGAACAGCTCCTGACGGACCCGGAGCAGGCCGCCGACTTCGTGAAGCTGACCCAGTGCGACGCACTGGCGATCGCAATCGGCACCTCGCACGGCGCCTACAAGTTCTCCAAGAAGCCCACGGGCGACATCCTGTCGATCCAGCGCATCAAGGAAATCCACGCACGCATCCCGAACACGCACCTGGTCATGCACGGTTCGTCGTCGGTGCCGCAGGAACTGCTGGCTGAAATCCGCGAATTCGGCGGCGACATGAAGGAAACGTACGGCGTGCCGGTGGAGGAGATCCAGGAAGGCATTCGTCATGGCGTGCGCAAAATCAATATCGACACCGACCTGCGTCTGGCCATCACGGGCGCGATCCGTCGCTATATGTTCGAAAACCCGTCGAAGTTCGACCCGCGCGACTACCTGAAGCCGGCTCGCGAAGCCGCGAAGAAGGTCTGCGTGGACCGCTTCCTCGCGTTCGGTTGCGAAGGCCAGGCTGGCAAGATCAAGCCGGTCTCGCTCGACAAGATCGCCGAGAAGTACAAGTCGGGCGAACTCGCACAGATCGTGCGCTAAGTTCGGATAAAACCGCCTTGATCTGCGAGCGTGCGGGTTAAAACCCGTGCGCTCGCGGCGAGACAAAAACGTCGCCGTTTCCGCCTGTTTTGGGGGACGGCGACGTGCTTTTTGGTTTAACCTCGCAATACCCTCAGAATTCCGCCTTCAGCTTGCATCGCAGGCCGGGGTTCCGCCTTCTGTTTCGATAGTCCTCGAACTGTCTTTTTAGCGAATCACGACGATGTCTACCCTCTACGAATCCACGCTCAGCTCGCTGCCGCTCCTCGGCCGCGGCAAGGTCCGCGACAACTACGCCGTGGGCACCGACAAGCTGCTGATCGTCACGACCGACCGCCTGTCGGCGTTCGACGTCATCATGGGCGAGCCGATTCCGCGCAAGGGCGAGGTGCTCAACCAGATGGCTGACTTCTGGTTCGAGAAGCTCAAGCATGTCGTGCCGAACCACCTCACGGGCGTGGCGCCGGAAACCGTCGTGTCCGCCGACGAAGTCGAGCAGGTCAAGGGCCGCGCCGTCGTGGTCAAGCGCCTCGAGCCGATCCTCGTCGAAGCCGTGGTGCGCGGCTATCTGGCCGGTAGCGGCTGGAAGGATTACCAGGCAACCGGCGCGGTGTGCGGCGTGCAACTGCCGGAAGGCCTGCAGAACGCGCAAAAGCTGCCCGAGCCGATCTTCACGCCGGCCGCCAAGGCCGAAATGGGTCATCACGACGAGAACATCACGTACGACGAGATGGAGCGCCGCATCGGCACCGAACTCTCGCGCACGATCAAGGAAATCTCGATCAAGCTGTACAAGGAAGCCGCCGATTACGCTGCCACGCGCGGCATCATCATCGCCGACACCAAGTTCGAGTTTGGTCTGGACAACAACGGCCAGCTGTTCCTGATGGACGAGGCGCTCACGGCCGACTCGTCGCGTTTCTGGCCGGCTGACCAGTATCAGGTGGGCTCGAACCCGCCGTCGTTCGACAAGCAGTTCGTGCGCGACTGGCTCGAAACCCAGGACTGGGCGAAAGAGCCGCCGGCACCGAAGCTGCCCGAAGATGTGATCGAAAAGACCTCGGCCAAGTATCAGGAAGCGCTCGAGCGCCTGACCGGCCAGAAGCTCGCCTAAAGTCATTTGAGGGAAGAAGGAAGCACAATGAGCGAAGTTCAGACGGCTCACCAGCATGCGGCGCCGCTCGTCGGCGTGTTGATGGGCTCCAGCTCCGACTGGGATGTGATGAAGCACGCGGTCGCGATCCTGCAGGAGTTCGGCGTGGCGTACGAGGCCAAGGTCGTTTCGGCGCACCGCATGCCGGACGAGATGTTCGAGTACGCGGAGAAAGCGCGCGAGCGCGGCCTGCGCGCGATCATCGCGGGCGCGGGCGGCGCGGCGCATCTGCCGGGCATGCTGGCGGCCAAGACCACGGTGCCGGTGCTCGGCGTGCCGGCGGTCAGCAAGTATCTGAAGGGCGTGGATTCGCTCCATTCGATCGTGCAGATGCCCAAGGGCGTGCCGGTTGCGACCTTCGCCATCGGCGAGGCGGGCGCGGCCAATGCGGCGCTCTTCGCCGTTTCGATGCTGAGCGGGACCGATCCCGATTACGCGAACAAGCTCGCGGCTTTCCGTGTGCGCCAGAACGAAGCGGCGCATGCGATGGTGTTGCCGGCGCTGTAAGCGCCCCCGTCGGCGCGGGCGCTGCGTGCATATCGGCGCTATATCGTTGATATATCGTCGATTTGTTGTCGATATCAGGCACGTCCCGCCGACGTTAAACCCCGGTCTGGTCCGCGCGTCGCACCCCACGCGCCGCGGCCAGCCGTGACCGACCACGAAGATGACTCCTGACAATTCTCCGGTTTCACCGATCCTGCCCGGCGCATGGCTGGGTATGGTGGGTGGCGGCCAGCTTGGCCGCATGTTCTGTTTTGCCGCCCAGGCGATGGGCTATCGCGTCGCCGTGCTCGATCCCGACGCGACGAGCCCCGCAGGCGCCGTGGCCGACCGCCATATCTGCGCGGCCTACGACGACGAAGCCGCGCTCACCGAACTCGCGCGCCTGTGCGCCGCGATCTCGACCGAATTCGAGAACGTGCCCGCCGCAAGTCTCGACGCGCTCGCCAAATCGACTTTCGTGAGTCCCGCCGGCCGCTGCGTGGCCGTCGCCCAGGACCGCATCGCCGAAAAGCGCTTTATCGCTGCCTCGGGCGTGCCGGTCGCGCCGCATGTGGTGATCGAATCGTCGCAGGCGCTGGCCGCCATCGACGACGCGACGCTCACGGCCGTGCTCCCCGGTATTCTCAAGACCGCGCGCATGGGTTACGACGGCAAAGGCCAGATTCGCGTGACCAACGCCGACGAAGTGCGCGAAGCGCATGCGTCGCTCGCCGGCGTGCCTTGCGTGCTGGAAAAGCGTCTGCCGCTCAAGTTCGAAGTGAGCGCGCTGATTGCGCGCGGCGCGAACGGCGCGGCGGTGGTGTATCCGCTCGCGCAGAACACGCACCGTAACGGCGTGCTGTCGCACACCATCGTGCCCGCGCCCGACGCAAGCGACGTGCTCGTGCAGCAGGCCCAGCAGGCCGCGCTGCAGATCGCCGCGAAGCTCGGTTATGTCGGCGTGCTGTGCGTGGAGTTCTTTATCCTCGAAGACGGGTCGATGGTCGCCAACGAAATGGCGCCGCGTCCGCACAACTCGGGTCACTACACAACCGATGCGTGCGCCACGAGCCAGTTCGAGCAGCAAGTGCGCGCGATGACGGGCATGCCGCTGGGCGACACGCGCCAGCACTCGCCGGCCGTGATGCTCAACATCCTCGGCGATGTGTGGTTCCCGGCCGGTGCGGGCGAAGCGAAGGCCCAGAAGGGCGCCGCGCCCATCACGCCGCCGTGGGATCAGGTCGCGGCGATGCCGGCTGCGCGCCTGCATCTGTATGGCAAGGAAGACGCACGCCCGGGCCGCAAGATGGGCCACGTGAACTTCACCGCGCCCACGCTCGACGAAGCGCGCACGGCCGCACGCGATTGCGCGCGCCTGCTGCACATCGTCACGAGCTGAGTTGGACCGCGACATGTCCGATCAGCAGATCCGCACCGCCGCGCATCCGACCGACGCCGAAATCGAGCAGGCCGCCGTCTTGCTCGACGCGGGCGAGCTGGTCGCGTTTCCGACCGAGACCGTCTACGGTCTGGGCGGCGATGCGGCTTCGCCCGCTGCCGTCGCGGGCATTTATGCCGCGAAGGGGCGTCCGGCCAATCATCCGGTCATCGTCCATTTGCCGCCTGGCGGCGATCCCACGTACTGGGCGGCCGAGTGGCCGGAAGCGGCGCAAAAGCTCGTCGATGCCTTCTGGCCCGGCCCGCTCACGCTGATCGTGAAGCGCCACGCGCGCATTCCCGATGCGGTGAGCGGCGGTCAGGATTCGGTCGGCCTGCGTTGCCCGTCGCATCCGGTCGCGCAGCGTCTGCTGGCGGCGTTCTCGCAGCGGCGCGGCGGTCATGGCGGCGTGGCGGCGCCGTCGGCGAACCGCTTCGGTCATGTGAGCCCGACCACCGCGCAGCACGTGCGCGACGAGTTTGGCGCGGATGTGCATGTGCTCGATGGCGGCGCATGCGACGTCGGCATCGAATCGACGATTCTCGATCTCTCGCGCGGCTTTCCGGCCTTGCTGCGCCCCGGCCACGTGAGTCCGCAGGACATCGCGCGCGTGCTGGGCGAAGCGCCGCGTCTGCCCGATGGTTCGGACGCCACCGCGCCGCGCGCTTCGGGCACGCTCAAGGCGCATTACGCGCCGCGCACGCCGCTCGCGCTGCTGCCGTTCGATGCGCTGGAGCCGATGCTGGCGGCCGCACGCGAGGCGGGCGAAACCGTGGCGCTGGTCGCGCGGGCTTCGCGCGCGCAGGCGTGGGCCACGGCGGCCAATGTGCATTTCGTCGGCGCGCCGGAAGAACCGCAGATCTACGCTCGCGAGCTGTACAGCCTGTTGCGCGCGCTCGATCGTGCGAACGTTTCGCGCATTCTCATCGAGAAGCTGCCGGAGACGATCGAATGGATCGCCGTGAACGACCGGCTTGGCCGCGCGGCGGCGGCGTTCGAGCAACAGCAGGACTGACGTCGCGCGCATCTTGCGCATCGCCATGAAAAAACACCCCACGGCCGCAAGGCGCGTGGGGTGTTTTGCTTTGCGCAGGACGAACCTGCGCGTGCGCCTTTACTGCGGTGCCTTGCCGATACCTGCTGCAGCGAGCTGCGTCTCGACATAGGCGGCGAACTGCGCGTGCAGCGCCGTGCTCGGGTGCACCTGATCCGCGAACATATAGGTCGTGGGCGCGTCGGCGGTCGTCAGCGTCTGCGGCGAGCAGAACAGCGACGAGGCGAAGTTCGCACCGTACACGGCCGCTGCCGCGTCGATCACCGACTGCGACGTGCCGGCCGGCAGACCCAGCACCGAAGGATGCGCCAGCGCGTAGTTGGTCGCGTTCTGCTGCATCAGCGTCAGGTTGCAGGCCGTACCGGTGTTCGTCACCTTGAAGCCGAGGCTCGTCGCGTTCGTGATCGACTGGTCGAGCCACGAGAACGTGTCGACGAGCACCACCTTTTTCGCGGTGATCGACGTCGCGAGACCCTGGATCAGCGTGAGGTTGTAGGCCGCCGAGATCAGCGACAGTGCCTGGTCGGGCGCGCCCGAGGAGCCCGGCGTGGCGCTCACGGCCGCGTCCACAGCGAGCGCGGCCGGCGTCTTGCCGATGTCGGGCACGGTCACGACGGCGACCTTCGGCGTACCGGCGATCTGCGTGTTGACGAGGCTGGCGAGTTCGCCCGCGGCGTTGAGGATCGGCATGATCGACGCGAAGTCGGTGCTCGCGTTCGCATCGGCCTTGATCACCTGCAGCAGCACGGCGGCCGGCACGAGCGCGGTCGCCTGCGCGGTGGTGAAGCCTTGCTGGACCAGTGCCGCGACGGTTTGCTGCTGCACCGTGGTGTTGCTCACCAGCGTTGCGTACGTGCTCGATGCGAGCGCCGTGCCGAAGGCGGTCAGGCCGGCGGCGTTGTCGGTCTCGATGAGATTCAGGATTTCGTTCGCGCCGCCTTCGACGAGCACGAGCTGGTTCGCATTGAAGCTGCCGTGCTGCGCCAGGTATTGCTGGAGCTGCCACGTGATCGGCTGCTGGCTGGCGGTCGGGATGGCGACGCTGGTGTCGCTCACGCCGCCGGTGTAGACGTAGGCGCCGCCCTGGGCGTAGTCGAGGCCGCCGGTGGCCGTCAGCGGCAGGCCGAAGCCGCCTTCGAAGGCCGGATCGAGGCTGTAGCCGAAGTATTCGGAGACCTTTTGCGCCCAGACTTCGCCCGGATTGGTCGTGAAGCGGCCGCCGCCGAAGCCCGGCGTGATCTGCTCGGAATAGGTGCCGGCGTCCGTCAGGCTGGTGCCGAAGGCCACGACCTGCAGCTTGGTGCCCGACGCGGGCGTGGCATTGGAATTGTTGTCGCCGCCGCTGCTGCCGCCGCAGGCGGCGAGGAGCGCGAAAACCGCGCTCGCGAGGGCGATCTGGGTGGTGCGCAGCACGGTACGGTGTCTCGGTGCTTGGTGCTTCATATTCACTTCATCTCCTCTAATTGGGCCTGTTCGTGGCCAGTCTTGCCACTGCCTGGTGCAAGCTTCTGATGCCAGTTTCTGCTGCGTTTTTTCCAGCCGATGCGGCCTGGCTAGCCGCGCTTCGTGTTTTGCGTAGTTCCCCGGGCTGTGGCCAACAGCCTACGCAATCTCTCAGGTCTTACGCGACCCGAGGTCACCCTCGGTGTTGTTTTCCGTCACCGCTGAGTTCGTTGAGTTCGTTCGTCGAATTCATTGCCCGATGCCGATCGGGTGATCCATCCTGATGGGCCGCCACCGCGCTTTCGGCCTGCATCGCATCCCGGCGCGCGCACCAGTCGGGCGGCGCGAACAGCGCAGCAAGCCGCGTGCGCGTATCGGGCATGCGTGCGCAGTCGCGCGCCATCGCGATCCATTCGTGAAAACTGGCCTTGAGCGGGTTGTCGCTGTCGAGCGGCTTGACGATGCCGTAGACGGGCGGCTCGTGCGCGTCTTCCTCGACATAACTGCCGAACAGCCGGTCCCAGATCGCCAGCACACCGGCGTAATTGCGATCGATATAACAGTCGTTGCGCGCGTGATGCACACGATGCATCGACGGCGTGTTGAAGACGTATTCGAGCCAGCCCAGTTTGCCGATCGCCTGGGTATGCACGAAGAACTGGAACCCCAGATTGACCAGCACGATGCCGACGATCTGCATCGGCGGAAAACCGAGCACGGCGAGCGGAATCCAGAACATCCACATGCCCGCGACCGGATACATCAGGCTCTGGCGAAACGCGGTGGAAAGATTGAGACGTCCCGACGAATGATGGACGACGTGCGCGGCCCAGAGCCAGCGCACGCGATGGCTCGCGCGATGAAACACGTAATAGAGCAGGTCCTGCGCGATGAAAAGCGCGAACCACGCAAGCAGCCCCGGCTGCCAGTCGACGAGGCGCCAGTGCCGATAGACCCACGCATAAACCGGAATCGCAACGAGCCACGCGAGCTTGTCGGTGCCCTGATGCATGAGCGCGAGCGTGGCGTTGCAGAGCGTATCGGGCCAGTTGTAGAGCGCGGCGCCGGGCCGCGTGCGGGCGAGATGCCAGGCTTCCCAGCCGATGCAGGCGAGAAACACGGGCGCGAGGGCGAGCAGCAGCCATTCAGCGTCGAACTGCACGAACGTCGTCCTCCTGTCCCGTGGGCGGCGCTGGTCGGCCAGCGCGGCGGTGTTGTCTCTTGTGTGTTGTCCGTCTGATGCGGACGCCGGCGCGCGTAGTGTTCTGTGTCTGTCGCGTTGTCGGACTTTGCCCGTCAGGGTACACGCCCCGCGCGCGTGACGCTCGGGGCTTTGCTAGAGGAAAACTTCGAAGGGAGACGCCGCTGGCCGATTGATCAGGGCGATTTTGCGTGGCTTTTGAGCGCCTTTAAAGGACTTTTAAAGGCGTCTCGAGCGGCGTCTCAAGCAGGCGGGCAGCGAGAGGATGGAACGACAGGCGGGCTATCGTGCGATAGCCCGCTCGCCTTTAATGCGCAGCGTGTTTCTTCTTTTTGGCCGTGGCCGATTTGGCGGCGGGCTTGTCGGTCGACTTGTCTGCCGACTTCGCGGTCGATCTCGCGGCCGATTTCGTCGACTTCGTAGCCGATTTCACCGGCGCCGTGTATTCGACGCGCTCGACATGCGCGCCGTGTCCCACGGGCTTCGAAGCGTGTCCCGCACGCGACGCCCGGGTCGAACGCTTCGGATGCGGATCGACATAAACCGGCGCTTCTTCAGGCATGCCCTTGTAGACCCATTCGAGCAGCGAATCGTGCGCGGCGCGCGCGGACTCCGCACGCGGATCGTTGATCAGGCTCACGACGATCCAGCTCGAACCGTTCTCGGCGGCCACATAGCCCGCGATCGCGCGCACATCGCGCAACGTGCCGGTCTTGATGTGCGCGTTGCCGCCCACGCCCGCGTTGGTCAGGCGGTTACGCATGGTGCCGTCCACGCCGACGATCGGCAGCGAATCGATGAACACCTGCGCGACCGGGCTCGCATTGGCCGTCTGCAGCAGATTCGCGAGCGACAGCGCGCTGATGTGCTCCTCGCGCGACAGACCGCAGCCGTTGTCGAGCACGAGTTCGGGCATGGCAAGGCCATTGCGATGCAGGAAGGTGGTGACGGCCGTGGCGGCTTTCTGCGTGGTCGCAGGCGGCTTGCCCTCGACGGCGCCCAGCGTGAGGAACAGATTGCGCGCCATCACGTTGTTGCTGAACTTGTTGATGTCGTGCACGACATCGCCGAGCGGCGGGCTTTGGTGCACGCCCAGCAGACGCGCGCGCGGCGGCACGACGCCTTCGTGCGTGGTGCCTGCAAAGGTGCCGCCGGCCTGTTGCCAGAGCGCGAGGAAACCATCGGCGAAGAACGTCGAATGATCGACGGGCGCGGCCATGTTGAGCGTGCGCTCGCCGCAGCGCATCGCGTAGTTGCCCGCGAAGCTGGCCGTGACGACACCGTTCGCGCCCGGCGTGACCTGCGGGCTCGGCAGCATGCCGCCGCAGGCGCCGCCGCGCGTGTGGATCTGGTTGTCGATCTGCCATTGCGCGACCGGCGGCACGATGTCGACCGACACGCCTTCGCGCGACGGCGAGAACGTGAACGACAGCGCCTTGAACGCGTACATCAGCGGATCGGGGCCGACGTTGTAGGGCGCGCTGTTGTCGCCGTCGAACGAGGGCAGATCGCGCGTGGACGGATCGAACTCGCTCTTGTCGAGCACGAGCGCGCCTTCGATGCGCGTCACGCCGGCCTGACGGATCTTCTGCACGAGATCGATCAGTTCTTCGGGCACGAGCTTCGGATCGCCCGTGCCCTTGATATAGAGATTGCCGTGCAGCGTGCCGCTCGCGTCGATTTCACCGTCGGTGTAGGCGCTGGTTTTCCAGCGGTAATCGGCGCCCAGCATCGCGAGGCCGCTCCAGGTGGTGACGAGCTTCATCGTCGAGGCGGGCATCATCGGCTGGCCCGCGTTGACGGCGACGCTCGGCTGGCGGTCGCCGACTTTCTCGATCACCACGCTCACCGACGAAAGCGGTACGTGCGCGCGTTCGAGGCCGGCCATGACGCTCGGCGGCAGCGTGGTGCTGACGTTGACGGCCGGAATGCGCGGCGCGTTGTCGGGCTGCTGCGCCTGGGCGACGGGGACGCCGGCGAACGCCGAGGCGAGCGCGGCACAGGCGAGGGCCAGCGCGAGCGGGCGCGGAGCGCTCAACGTGCGGATCGTGCGCAGCGGACGGATGAAAGTACGTAGTCGGGACAGCGAAACGGGCAGCATGAAATGCGTTGGAATTGGGCGGGCAGTGCAGGGGCCGGGCGCGGCGCGAGACCCGGGCGGGGGCTTCGCGACGTCGCGCGCGGACGCGGAATCAAGCAAAAACGCGATAAAAGTACGCGATAAAAATCGCGCGCACATCGCGATAAAAAAGCGCAGTCGCGCTGCTGCCGCGAGGCCTGCGCAGCCGCCGCACGACGCAGCAGCATGAAAGGGCGCAATCGGCTTCGCGACGCCGCGCGCCGCAAAAGCGCCCATTGTAAAGACCTCGCGCGGCCTGCGTGCGTCGTTGGCGATAAATCGAAGAAACGACGGGAAAAAGTGAGCGAAGGTTACGCAGGCGCAGGGTCGCTGCAAGCTTCGCGTGCGCGCGCGGTCTGCGCAATGAAAGGAACGACCGCGGCAAGGCGCTAGAATGCAGCATCGTCATCAACGAAGTGCGGCGCTGGGCGCCGCCTGCCATTTCACTACGATGCGCATACTGCTAGTCGAAGATGACCGCATGATCGCCGAGGGCGTGCGCAAGGCGCTGCGCGGCGAAGGCTTTGCGGTCGATTGGGTCGAGGACGGCGAAGCCGCGCTGTCGGCCGCGAGCGGCGAAAGCTACGATCTGATGCTGCTCGATCTCGGGCTGCCCAAACGCGACGGCCTCGACGTGCTGCGTACGCTGCGCGCGCGCGGCAACGCGCTGCCGGTGCTGATCCTCACCGCGCGCGACGCCGTCGCCGACCGCGTGAAGGGTCTCGACGCGGGCGCTGACGATTACCTCATCAAGCCTTTCGATCTCGACGAACTCGGCGCCCGCATGCGCGCGCTGATCCGCCGCCAGTCGGGCCGCAGCGATTCGACCATCCGCCATGGTTCGATCACGCTCGATCCCGCTTCGCACCAGGTCACCCAGGACGGCGCACCCGTCGCGCTGTCGGCACGCGAATTCGCGCTGCTCGAAGCACTGCTCGCGCGTCCGGGCGCGGTGCTCTCCAAAACCCAGCTCGAAGAAAAAATGTACGGCTGGGGCGAGGAGATCGGCAGCAATACCGTCGAGGTCTATATCCACGCGCTGCGCAAAAAGCTCGGCGCCGATCTGATCCGCAACGTGCGCGGCCTCGGTTACATGATTGCGAAGGACGCCTGAGGACCTGCGCCTGCGGATGAGTTCTGGATGAGTTCAATACGACGACAACTGCTGTTCTGGCTGCTCGCGATCGTGGTCGCGGGCGTGAGTCTCGCGGGCTGGCTGATCTATCGCCAGGCGCTCGCGGAAGCCAACGAGCTGTTCGATTACCAGCTACGCGAAATCGCCGAGGCGCTGCCCTCCGAGCCGTTCAACGAGATCCTCAGTTCGCGCGATACCGGCGCCGAGGGCATCGTGCTGCAGATCTGGAATCGCAACGGCGTGCTGATGTACTACTCGCATCCGCGTGCGCCGCTCGCGCCGCGCGCGGAACTGGGCTTTTCGACCGAGAAGACCGATCGCGGCGACTGGCGCGTGTATGGCGCGATCGTCGGCGATAACGTCGTGCAGCTGGCGCAGCCGGTGTCGGTGCGTAACCGGCTGGCGGCGAACGTCGCGCTGCGCACGCTCTGGCCGCTGATCGTGCTGCTTCCGTTTCTCGGCCTGGCCGTGTGGATGGTGGTGGGGCGCGGTCTCAAGCCGCTTTCGCGGGTGGCGCGCGCGCTCGACACGCGTCATCCCGAAGCACTCGATCCGCTGCCCGAAGAGCGTTTGCCGCGCGAAGTGATGCCGCTCGTGCATGCGTTGAACGCGCTGCTCGAACGCCTCGCGCAGGCGCTCGATACGCAAAAAGCCTTTGTCGCCGATGCCGCGCACGAACTGCGCACGCCGCTGGCGGCCGTGCAGATTCAGGCGCAACTGGTTGCGCGCGCAAAGGATGACGAAACGCGCCGCGAAGCGCTCGGCGATCTGCAGGCGGGCGTGACGCGCGCGACGCGTCTGGCCGAACAACTGCTCGCGCTCGCGCGCTCCGAACCCGATGGTCACGCCCGCGCGCAAAGCGTTGATCTGCATGCGCTGCTCGATGATTGCGTGCTCAACTATGCGCCGCTCGCGCAGCAACGCGGCGTCGATCTCGGCATCGAGGAAAGCGTGGCCGCGCAGGTGCACGGCGACGCGCACGCCTTGCGCGTGATGTTCAACAATCTGCTCGATAACGCGACCAAGTACACGCCTGCGGGTGGCCGCGTGGATGTGAGCCTGCTGGTGCAGGACGGCCATCCGCTCGTGCGTATCGCGGATAGCGGGCCGGGCATTCCCGTGGAAGAGCGCGCGCGCGTGTTCGACCGTTTCTATCGTGTGGGGGCGGGCGCGAATCGCGCGCGCACGGATGTGGCCGGCACGGGGCTCGGGCTCGCGATCGTGCGCCGTATCGCCGATCAGCACGACGCGACGATCAGGCTCGACGATTCGCCTGCGGGCGGTTTGCAGATCGACGTGCGGTTTTAACCGCGGCGTTTAATAGAGGCGTTTCATCGCGGCATCTGAAAGCTCACCGTAAAAATTCCGGATTGCTTTCAATCTGTAGGTCGAGATCGATGCGCGCGCATCGATCTTTTCATCGCTCCCCATTCACCCAAACGCCCGCCACGCGGGCGCTTGCGGCGCCTTCGCGGAATAGTTCCTGAATTAAGACTCCTTTAAGTGACGCGGCTTAACCTTCGTTACGTCGTGACAGCATCCCGCGCAAGGAGTCCACTATGAATACCAAAGTCATTACCCGCAGTGCCGTGGCCATCGCTGTAGCCGTCGCGTTGTCGGCGGGTTACGTGGCCGGGCGCCGCGATGTGCCGCCGCCCCAGGTCATCACGCCCGCGCAGGCCGCGATGATGCCTGCCGAAGCCGCGGCCAAGACCGGCATTCCTGACTTCTCGGGCCTCGTGGAAACCTACGGCCCCGCGGTCGTCAACATCAGTGCGAAGCATGTGGTGAAGCAGACCGCCCTGCGCGGCGGCGGCGGTGGCGGCGGTGCGCAGCAATTGCCGATCGATCCGAGCGACCCGTTCTATCAGTTCTTCAAGCACTTCTATGGCGGCATGCCCGGCATGGGCGGCGACGGCGGCGGTGCGCAACCGGATACGCCGAGCGCGAGCCTGGGCTCCGGTTTCATCATCAGCCCGGACGGCTACATTCTGACCAACGCGCACGTCGTCGATGGCGCGAACGTCGTGACGGTCAAGCTCACCGACAAGCGCGAATTCAAGGCCAAGGTGGTGGGCGCGGACAAGCAGTCGGACGTCGCCGTGCTCAAGATCGACGCGAAGGATCTGCCGACCGTGAAGATCGGCGATCCGCGCCAGAGCAAGGTCGGCCAGTGGGTGGTGGCGATCGGCTCGCCGTATGGCTTCGACAACACCGTGACCTCGGGCATCATCAGCGCGAAATCGCGCTCGCTGCCCGATGAAAACTACACGCCGTTCATCCAGACCGATGTGCCGGTGAACCCGGGCAATTCGGGCGGCCCGCTCTTCAATCTGCAAGGCGAAGTGATCGGCATCAACTCGATGATCTACTCGCAGACGGGCGGTTTCCAGGGCCTGTCGTTCGCGATCCCGATCACCGAAGCCATGAAGGTCAAGGACGATCTCGTCAAGACCGGTCACGTGAGCCGCGGGCGCCTGGGCGTTGCGGTGCAATCGATGAACCAGACGCTGGCGAACTCGTTCGGCATGGACAAGCCGCACGGCGCGCTGGTGAGTTCGGTGGACGCCAGCGGCCCGGCCGCCAAGGCGGGTCTGAAGCCGGGCGACGTGATCGTGTCGGTGAACGGCGAGCAGGTGGGCGATTCGTCCGATCTGCCGTCGCTGATCGCGGGCATGAAGCCGGGCACCAAGGCCGATATCCAGATCTGGCGCGACAAGGGCACCAAGGATCTGACGGCGACGATCGGCTCGCTCTCCGACAGCAAGGTCGCGTCGAACGACACGCCGCAGTCGCAGATGCAGGGTCGCCTGGGTGTCGCGGTGCGTCCGCTCACGCCGGAAGAGAAGAGCAACAGCTCGCTCGATCACGGTCTGCTCGTCGAGCAGGCGGGCGGCGCGGCGGAAAGCGCGGGCATCCAGCAGGGCGATGTGATTCTCGCCGTGAACGGCCGCCCGGTGAGCAGCGCCGACCAGCTCAAGCAGATGATCGCGCAGGCCGGCAACAGCATCGCTTTGCTGATCCAGCGCGACGACGCGCAGATCTTCGTGCCGGTCGATCTCGGCTAACGTCCGCAACGGTTCGCTCTGGCGGCCCGCTGCGTTGTACTACCGGGATTGTCGGGTCGCTTTTCACTGCCGCCGGGGCTTCGTGCCCGGCGGCAGTTTTCTTTTGGGCGCGCGGTTTTGTGCGCGGCTTTGTGCGCTGCAGGAGCGACCGGCGCGAATTGCCGATATCGTCGCTATCGATATGAGTGCGGATGAAAGTGCGGCGGGGCGGGCACACGCCTTGCGCTTGAGTCGAGCCGCAAACCTGTTGAGGAGCAGCCACGATGAAGATGTTTCGTAATACGCGTCCCGTCCTTTCGGCCGCTGCACTGGCGGCCACCCTGGGCATCGGTGCAATCGGCTTCGCGGGCAGTATCGGCGTTGCGCAGGCGCAGCAGGCCATGCCTCCCGGCGGCAATGCCGGCACCGACAACATGAACGGCACGATGGGCAATGCGACCGTCGGCGGTTCGAGCAGCGACAACACCAGCGCGGGCAACGTCAACGGCGAAGGCATGCCGCAAGTGCAGCAACAGGGCGATGTCTCGTTCGTCTCCGGCGGCGTCGGCCAGGACGAATCGAAGGCGCTGCAGGCCGCGCAACATTCTTGGCCGCTCGCGCTGCGCTTCACCGGCCGCAAGGCCGAGTTCCTCGCCGATGTCCACGTGCAGATCACCGACGCCCACGGCGCCAGCGTGCTCGACGCGACTTCGCGCGGACCGTACATGCTCGTGCGCGTGCGTCCGGGCCGCTACACGGTGCACGTGAGCCACGCGGGCGTCGACAAGACCAGCGCGGTGACGGTGGGTTCGAACGGCAGCGCGCGCGCCTCGTTCGTCTGGTAATCGTCACGGGACGTCACGGCGGGCGAGGGCCGTCTGTGCGCTAGCGCACATGGCTGTCGCCTGCCCGCATCATGTTGCGCAAGCCGGCGAAGTTTGGCCGATAATGAAGCCACGGGTTCGCCGTGGCTTTTTTCTGGCGCGTGCTATGTCGATGTTTTATTTCGTCGTCATGCGCAGGGAAGACAATGTCCGGCTACGCGAGCGTCAGGGAGCAGGATAAATCGGCCATGACCGGCAGCGTGCCGGCAAGCCGGCCAACCAGCGGCGTTGCGCCAGCCTGTTGCGGCGCACCTCGATCAGGGAGCAGATCATGGCGGTCGAACCGGACGCCGGCCATCGCATCGATATCGTCGTGAACCGCCATCGCGTGCGCGTGATCCATGGCGGCATCACGATCGCCGACACGCTCGCGGCCCTCACGGTCAGCGAAACAGGCCTTCCCGACGTCTTCTATTTCCCGCGCGCCGACGTGAACATGGCGCGGCTCGAACGCTCCGAACGCATCACGCCATGTCCGCACAAGGGCAGCGCGGCGTATTTCCATCTGCGTACCGAAGACGGCCGTATCGAAGACGCCGCGTGGAGCTACGAGGCGCCGCACGAGACGGTGAGCGGTATCGGCGGTTATCTGGCCTTCGACGCCGAACGCGTCGATCGCATCGACCAGACCTCCTGAGCCGCGCGTTTGCGGGCCGTCCCATCCACCTTTCGACAACGATCCGACCTTCTCGCACCATCATCGGGGAGCCGCCATGGAACTGAACGACGCGTTGAGGATTCCGCTCGAGCCGTCCGCCGTCTGGCAGGCGCTGCAGGACGCCGCGCTCGTGCGCGCGAGCCTGGAGCATTGCGAGTCGTTCCGCCGGCTCGGCCCCGGCGAGTACGCGATCACGCTGACCGTGCCGCTCGGGCCGCTGCGTGCGCGTTACGAAGTGCGCGCTCACATCGCCAGCGATGTCGCCGAAGTGCCGCTCAAGCCGCGCCGCGTGCTGAGCTTTCGCGCGCGTGCGGATGGCATCGGCTCGCTGCGCGGGCAGATCGATGTGGCGTTACGGGAAGAGGAGCGGGCGGCGACGGCTGCGGTGGAGCGCGGCGTGAGCACACGTATCGATTATTCGGTGTGGGCCACGCTGACCGGGCCGCTGGGCGAGTTGCCGCCGCGCCAGATCGAAAACGCGCTGCACGAACTCGCCGACGAGTTTTTCACCGAATTCTGCGCCGTGGTGGCGGCCAAGCATGGCCAGGCGCCCAATCGCGTGCGCGGGAAAGAACCGCGGCGTCAGCATGTGTTTCTGCGGCCGATCAATCTCGCCGCCGTGGCGCGCCGCGCGCATCTGCTGCCGCAGCATGCGGACGGGACCTTGTCGGGGCGCGCGGCCAGCACGCTGCGCCACGAACCCACGCCGCACGCGATGCCCGGCTGGGCCTGGGCCGCGATGATCTTCTTCGTGGCGATCCTGTTCTACGTGGCGCGCCACTTCACGGCGAGTTGAACCGCGCGGGCGGCTCAGTCGTCAGTGGCCGGATCGGTGGCCGAGTCAGTGGCCAGGTCGGTGCCGGTACGCAGCGCCGGGCTGCTGGTCAGCGCGTCGAGCATCGCCTCGACGTGACGCTGGGCGTTCTTCGCCACGTCGAACATATCCGGCAGGATCGCCATGTCGTGCAGCGTGCCCGTGATGAACGAATGCAGCACGCGCGCCGCGCGAGCGGCGTCCAGATCGGTGGGCAACTGGCCCTTCGACATCGCGTTGCGCAGGCCTTCCTCGATACGCATCAGCCCTTCGCGCATATTGTCCTGATGACGCGCCATCACCGGTCCCATCTCTTCGACGAACTCGCACTTCAGGAACAGGATCTCGAACACGCGCCGGCGGCGGGCGTCGGTGGCGGTGTCGCGCAGGCACAGCACGCACAGATCCTTGATGCGGCCGAGCGGATCGGGCTCGCCCGGATCGACCGAAGCTGCCTTGAGTTCGTCGAGCGGCAGGATCACGCGATCGAACATCGCCGTGAACAGGTCGCCCTTGTTTTCGAAATGCCAGTAGATCGCGCCGCGCGTCACGCCCGCCGCATTGGCGATATCGGCGAGCGAACTGCGCGAGACGCCTTTCTCGAAAAAGACGTGTTCGGCGGCGTCGAGAATGCGGTTGCGCGTCTCCAGCGCTTCCTCTTTCGTACGTCGGACCATGTTTGGGTCAGCGCCTCGCGGCGGGGTGAGTGGAGTGGCCAGGCATTACAGGGTCAGGCGGGCAAAGTATTGATTTGTAATATGGATGTCATGCGCGGAATCTGCCCGAACGACGCTTCATGGGGCTGAAGTGTTCTTAAACATTCATTCGCGAATGTATCTATAATACCACCCCACCACCTGGATACCTTGAGTAGAGATGTCCGGTTAATATCCGTCACTGGCCAAGCGGTCGTAGAAACCCCAATGCGCGACGCCCCTGTGGTGGCGCGCGAATGAAGCCCGGATGGATGTTGCAGACCGGTATCGCGCCTTTCCTGAAGTACCGGGTTATCCGTCAGGTATTGCCAGATGCTGGCGTGTGTCGTCGTCCTTCTGCTTGCTCCCGCTCGCGAGGACGCTGCACGCTTTTAATTGTCAGATATAGACAGAGGTCGCTCCATGCGCGTCGAACGGGTTCCATTCCGCCTAATCAGCTTCGCGACGGCTGCCGTTGTGCTCGCAGCCTGCGGGCAAAAGCAGTCGGCGCCGCCGCCGCAAACGCCCGAAGTGGGCGTCGTTACCGTCCAGTCCACCACTGTGCCGGTCGTCTCCGAACTCCCCGGCCGTACCAACGCCTTCCTCGTCGCGCAGGTTCGCGCGCGGGTCGACGGCATCGTGCTGCGCCGCGAGTTCACCGAAGGCTCGGTCGTGAAGGCCGGTCAGCGCCTGTACAAGATCGATCCGGCGCCGTACATCGCCACGCTCAATAACGCCAAGGCCACGCTCGCGAAGGCCAAGGCCAATCTCGTTACGCAGAACGCCCTCGTCGCGCGCTACAAGGTGCTCGTCTCGGCCAATGCGGTGAGCAAGCAGGACTACGACAACGCCGTGTCCGCGCAAGGCCAGGCACAGGCCGATGTCGATGCCGGCAAGGCCGCCGTCGACACCGCCCAGATCAACCTGGGCTACACCGACGTGCTCTCGCCGATCACCGGCAAGGTGGGCATTTCGCAGGTCACGCCGGGCGCGTATGTGCAGGCGAGCGCAGCCACGCTGCTGTCGACCGTGCAGCAGATGGACCCGATGTACGTCGACCTGACGCAATCGAGCCTCGACGGCCTGAAGCTGCGCCGCGAGATCGAAGACGGGCGCCTGAAGACCAATGGCCCGGACGCGGCCAAGGTCTCGCTCGTGCTCGAAGACGGCCGCACGTACTCGCAGCAGGGCAAGCTCCAGTTCACTGACGTCACGGTTGACCAGACCACCGGCTCGGTGACGATCCGCGCCCTGTTCCCGAACCCGGACCACGTGCTGCTGCCGGGCATGTTCGTGCGCGCGCGCATCGACGAAGGCAACAACGACCACGCGATCCTCGTGCCGCAAATCGGCGTCCAGCACGACCAGAAGGGCCAGGCGACGGTGATGGTCGTCAACGCCAGCAACAAGGTCGAGCTGCATCCGGTCGTCACGTCGGCTTCGATCGGCCAGGACTGGGTGGTCGATAGCGGTCTGAATCCGGGCGATCGCGTGATCGTGCAGGGCACCGAAAAGGTCAAGCCGGGCGCTCAGGTCAAGGTCGTGGACGCCAAGCTGCCGCCGCCGCCCGCACCGGGCGCGCCTTCGGCAGACCAGGCGACGGCATCGGGCTACGCAAGCGCAGGCGCCGCATCCGGCGCGTCGGCTGCTTCCGCACCCGCTGCCTCCGCCGCGCAATAACAGGGAGCCTGCTTCATGGCAAAGTTCTTTATCGATCGCCCGATTTTCGCGTGGGTGATCGCCATCATTCTGATGCTGGCGGGTGTGGCGTCGGTGTTCACGCTGCCGGTCGCGCAGTATCCGACCATCGCGCCGCCGTCGATCCAGATCAGCGCGACCTACCCGGGCGCGTCGGCCAAGACGGTGGAAGACACGGTCACCCAGGTGATCGAGCAGCAGATGAGCGGTCTCGACCACTTGCTGTATCTGTCGTCCACGTCCGATGACTCGGGCACGGCTACCATCACGCTGACGTTCGCGGCGGGTACCAACCCGGACATCGCGCAGGTGCAGGTGCAGAACAAGCTGCAGCTCGCCACGCCGATTCTTCCGCAGGTGGTCCAGCAGCTCGGCATCAAGGTGACGAAGTCGAGCAGCAGCTTCCTGCTGGTGATGGCGTTCGTCTCCGAAGACGGCAGCATGACCAAGTACGACCTCGCGAACTACGTGGCGTCGAACATCGAAGATCCGGTCAGCCGTATCGACGGTGTGGGTACGGTCACGCTGTTCGGCTCGCAGTACGCGATGCGCGTCTGGCTCGATCCGAACAAGCTGAACAACTTCAGCCTCACGCCAAGCGACGTGACGGCCGCGATCACCGCACAGAACGTGCAGATCGCGGGCGGTCAGCTGGGCGGCACGCCGTCGGTGGCGGGTCAGTCGTTCCAGGCGACCATCACCGAATCGACGCTGCTGCACACGCCTGAAGAGTTCGGCAACATCCTGCTGAAGGTGAATCAGGACGGCTCGCAGGTGCGTCTGAAGGACGTGGCGCGTATCGGTCTGGGCGGCGAAAACTACAACTTCGACACGAAGTACAACGGTGCGCCGACCGCCGGTCTGGGTATTCAGCTCGCCACGGGCGCGAACGCGCTGCAAACCGCGAAGCTGGTTCGCCAGAAGATCGACGACCTCTCGAAGTACTTCCCGCACGGTCTGGTCGTGAAGTACCCGTACGACACCACGCCGTTCGTGCGCCTGTCGATCGAGGAAGTGATCAAGACGCTGCTGGAAGGCATCGTGCTGGTGTTCCTCGTGATGTACCTGTTCCTGCAGAACCTGCGCGCCACGCTGATCCCTACGATCGCGGTGCCGGTGGTGCTGCTGGGTACGTTCGCGATCATGGCGGCGGTGGGCTTCTCGATCAACACGCTGTCGATGTTCGGCCTCGTGCTCGCAATCGGTCTGCTGGTGGACGATGCGATCGTGGTGGTGGAAAACGTCGAACGGGTGATGGTGGAGGAGGGCCTGGGGCCGAAGGAAGCCACACGTAAGGCAATGGGCCAGATCACCGGCGCACTGGTAGGCGTGGCGCTGGTGCTGTCGGCGGTGTTCGTGCCGGTGGCGTTCTCGGGCGGTTCGGTCGGCGCCATCTATCGTCAGTTCTCGCTGACGATCGTGGCGGCGATGGTGCTGTCCGTGCTCGTCGCGCTGATTCTGACGCCGGCGCTGTGCGCGACCATCCTCAAGCCGATCCCGCAAGGCCATCACGAAGAGAAGAAGGGCTTCTTCGGCTGGTTCAACCGCACGTTCGACAAGAGCCGCGACAAGTATCACAGCGGCGTGCACCACGTCATCAAGCGTTCGGGCCGCTGGCTCATCATCTATCTGGCCGTGATCGTCGCGGTGGGCTTCCTGTTCGTGCGCCTGCCCAAGTCGTTCCTGCCCGATGAAGACCAGGGCACGATGTTCGTGATCGTGCAGACGCCTTCCGGCTCGACCCAGGAAACCACGGCGCGCACGCTGGCCAACATCCAGAACTATCTGCTCAACGACGAAAAATCGATCGTCGAGTCGACGTTCACGGTGAACGGCTTCAGCTTCGCGGGCCGCGGCCAGAACTCGGGTCTCGTGTTCGTGCGGATGCGCGACTACAAGGAACGTCAGCACGCGGACCAGAAGGTCCAGGCGCTGGTGGGACGAGTGTTCCAGCACTACGCGGGCTACAAGGACGCGATGGTGATTCCGGTGAATCCGCCGTCGATTCCTGAACTCGGCACCGCTTCGGGCTTCGACTTCGAACTCCAGGATCGCGGTGGCGTGGGCCACGAAAAGCTGATCGAAGCGCGCAACATGCTGCTCGGTATGGCCGCGAAGGACCCGTCGCTGGCGCTCGTGCGTCCGAACGGCCTGAACGATACGCCGCAGTACAAGATCAACATCGACCGCCAGAAGGCTGAAGCGCTCGGTGTGACGGCGGCATCGGTCGACCAGACGTTCTCGATCGGCTGGGCTTCGTCGTACGTCAACAACTTCCTGGACGTCGATGGGCGGATCAAGAAGGTGTACGTGATGTCCGACGCGCCGTTCCGCATGACGCCGAACGACCTGAACACCTGGTACGTGCGCAACAGCGCGGGCGGGATGGTGCCGTTCAGCTCGTTCGCGAGCGGCCAGTGGACCTACGGTTCGCCCAAGCTCGAGCGCTACAACGGTATCTCGGCGGTGGAAATCCAGGGTCAGGCGGGCGCGGGCAAGTCCACGGGTCAGGCAATGACGGCCATGGAGCAGATCGCGGCGAAGCTGCCGGCGGGTATCGGCTACGAGTGGACCGGTCTGTCGTTCCAGGAACGTCAGTCGGGTTCGCAGGCGCCTATCCTGTACGGCATCTCGATCCTCGTCGTGTTCCTGTGTCTCGCGGCACTGTACGAAAGCTGGTCGATTCCGTTCGCGGTCATCATGGTGGTGCCGCTCGGCGTGCTCGGCGCGCTGCTGGCGGTGACGCTGCGCGGTCTGGAAAACGATGTGTTCTTCCAGGTCGGTCTGCTGACCACCGTGGGTCTGTCGGCGAAGAACGCGATTCTGATCGTGGAATTCGCCCGCGACCTGCAGGCGGAAGGCACCATGGGCCCGGTCGAAGCGGCGCTCGAAGCCGCCCGACTGCGTCTGCGACCGATTCTGATGACCTCGCTCGCGTTCATTCTGGGCGTGCTGCCGCTCGCGATCAGTAACGGCGCGGGTTCGGCTTCGCAGCACGCGATCGGTACCGGCGTGATCGGCGGGATGCTGACCGCGACGTTCCTCGCGATCTTCATGATCCCGATGTTCTTCGTGGTGATCCGCGCGAAGTTCGCCGGCGAGAAGGAAGACCCGGATGCGGCGCTCAGGCATTACGAAGAGCACCACGCGCACGACCATGACGCCGATAACAACGGCGGCAACGGTGGCGCAGGCGGCAACGGCGCTGACGGCCCGGGCAAGGAAGGACATTGAGATGCATAAACTATCCGTAATTGCAGGGGCGGCAGCGCTCCTGGCGGGCTGCACGATGGCGCCGTGGTACCACCGGCCGGAAGCACCGGTTTCGCAGACCTTCCCGCAAGGCGGCGTCTACGCGACGCAGCCGGGCGCGACGGACGGCAACGGTCAGGCTGGCCACAGCGCCAACGGCGCGAACGCCACCGAAATCGGCTGGCGCGACTTCTTCGTCGATCAGCGTCTGCAGCAACTGGTCACGATCGCGCTGAAGAACAACCGCGACCTGCGCGTCTCGGTGCTCAACGTCGAGGCGGCGCGCGCGCAGTATCAGATCACGCGCGCCGATCTGTTCCCCGCCATCGACGGTGTGGGCACGGATACGCGCACGCGGGTGCCGAAGAGTCTGCAGACCGCGGCGAACAATCCGTACAGCGTCTACAACGTGGGCCTGCAGGCGTCCTGGGAAATCGACTTCTGGGGGCGCGTGCGCAGCCTGAAGGACCAGGCGTTGGCGCAGTACCTGTCGACGGCCCAGGCGCGCAAGGCGGCGGAAATCTCGCTCGTCTCGCAGGTCGCGGACCAGTACCTGACGATGCTCTCCGACGACGACCTCGTGAAGGTCACGCAGGAGACGCTCAAGACGGCGCAGGACTCGTACAACATCACGAAGGCGCAGTTCGACACCGGCACGGGCACCGAACTCGATCTGCGTCAGGCGCAGACCGTGGTCGAGAACGCCCAGGCCAACCTGCAGGCGCAGATGCGCGCCCGCGCGCAGGCCGAAAACGCACTCGTGCTGCTGATCGGCGAGCCGCTGCCGGCGGATCTGCCGCAGGGTCTGCCGCTCGACGGCCAGAACCTGCTCGCCGATATCCCGGCGGGCCTGCCGTCCGACCTGCTCACGCGGCGCCCGGACATCATGGAAGCCGAAGAAACGCTGCTCGCCGCCAACGCCAACATCGGCGCGGCGCGTGCGGCCTTCTTCCCGAAGATCTCGCTGACGGCGGCGTTCGGCACCGAAAGCCTGTCGCTCGGCGGGTTGTTCAAGGCGGGCACGGCGGCATGGAGTTTCGTGCCGCAGGTCACGCTGCCGATCTTCGAAGGCGGTTCGAACATCGCGAACCTGCAACTCGCGAACGTGCAGAAGCGCATCGAAATCGCCAACTACGAGAAGGCCATTCAGTCGGCGTTCCGTGAAGTGGCCGATGGCCTCGCCGCGCGCGGCACCTACGATCAGCAGATCGGGGCGCTCGAGCGCAGCACCTTCGCGAGCCAGCGCAGCCTGGACCTGTCGGAGCTGCGCTACAAGAACGGCGTGGACAGCTATCTGCCGGTCCTGACCGCGCAGACGACGCTGTACACGTCGCAGACGTCGCTGATCACGGCACGCCTCGCGCGCCTGACCAACCTCGTCGATCTGTATCGCGCACTCGGCGGCGGCTGGATCGAGCACGCGGGCGAGACGCCGCGTCCGGCCGACGAGCCGGTCGATTACGGCGCGGCCAGCGCACCGGCGGCTGCGTCGGCGCCGGCAGCATCGGCAGGCTGAGCGCGCTGTTCGCTGCGCTTTAGCCAGGCCTCAAAGTCAAAACGCCACGGGTGACCGTGGCGTTTTTTTATTTGCGCGCTGCGGGCGAACGTGACGTCCACGCGGCCCAATAAAAAAGGCGTCACGGTTTCCCGTGACGCCAAACCAGCAAAAGGCCCCAGCTCGCACCCTATGTGCGGTGGGGCACCTCTCGCGTCGACTCGGTACGTCGTTCAGTGCGCAGCGGTGCGCTGCATTTCGTGGCCGGCTTCCGGCGCGCCCGGCGCGTGGCTGCCGTCGAGATCGTGGCCGGCGCGGCGGATGTCGCGCTCGGCGGCGCGTTCGCTCTTCACGCCGTTGAAGATGATGTTGAGGATCACCGCCGACACCGAAGCCAGCAGGATGCCGCTATGCAGGATCGGCGACAGCGCCGGCGGCAGTTGCGCGAAGAAGTGCGGCGAGACCACCGGCACGAGGCCGAAACCCACGCTCACGGCGACGATGAACAGGTTGTGCTGGTTCTTCACGAAGTCGACCTTCGAGAGCACCTTGATGCCGTTCGCTGCCACCATGCCGAACATCACGAGACCCGCGCCGCCGAGCACGAAGGGCGGCACCGAGGCCACCATCTGCGCCATCTTCGGGAACAGGCCGAGCACCACCAGGATCACGCCGCCCATCGCGCAGACATAACGGCTTTTCACGCCCGTCACGCCGATCAGGCCGACGTTCTGCGAGAACGAGGTATGCGGGAACGAGTTGAAGATACCGCCGATCATCGTGCCCAGACCGTCCACGCGTAGACCGCGCACGAGCGTCTGCTGATCGACCGGACGCTCGACCATATCGCCCACGGCGAGGAACATGCCGGTCGATTCGATGAAGGTCACGAACATCACGATCACCATGGTGGCGATCGGCAGCACGTGGAACTTCGGCAGACCGAAGTGGAACGGCATGACGAAGCCGACCCACGGCGCGTGCGTGACGCCGTCGAGGCTCACACGGCCCAGCGCCAGCGCAATCGCGAAACCCGCGACGATGCCCAGCAGCACGGAAATATTCGCAACGAAACCGCGGCCGAACTTGTTGATCAGCAGGATCAGCATTAGCACCAGCAGCGAGAGGCCGAGATAGACCGGGTCGCCGTAATGCGGATTACCCACGCCGCCCGCGGCCCAGTTGATGCCCACTTCCATCAGCGAGAGGCCGATCACGGCGATCACCGTGCCCACCACGACGGGCGGAAAGAAGCGCAACAGCTTGCCGATCATCGGCGAAATGACGATGCCGATCGCTCCGGCCGCGATGGTCGAGCCGAAGATGTCGAGAATGCCGAGCTGCGGATTGGTGCCGATGGCGATCATCGGGCCGACCGAGGCGAACGTGCAGCCCATGATGACCGGCAGGCGGATGCCGAAAATCCACAGGCCAAGCGTCTGGATCAGCGTGGCGATGCCGCAGGCGAACAGGTCGGCGCTGATGAGGAAGGCCACCTGATCCTTGGGCAGACCAATGGCGCCGCCGATGATGAGCGGCACGGCGACCGCGCCCGCATACATCACGAGCACGTGCTGGATGCCGAGCGTGAGGAGCTGGGCGAACGGCAGGCGTTCGTCGCAAGGATGAACCTGGTTTGCGCTGCTCTGTCGGGACTGGGCCTGCTCCCTTTCGATACCCTGGGGATGCATGTCGTCTCTCTCCGTCTTCGTTTGGGAATATGGCCTCCAAGGTATGCGGGACGAAAATATGCAACAAGACCGCTGGGGACTATTCCGTGCTTTCCGGGGGCGATATGCGCGCGGGCGCCGCGACGCCGTTTATTGGGGGGAGATCGTGCGTCGATGCGGGCGCGCGGCGATGCTGCGGCGCATCGTGCCGATACGCGCGAGTGCCGGTGTGGCGGCGTTCAGGCCGCTTTTCAGGCGCTGGAATGACGTTTGTTGCTGGCGCGGGCGAGGCGTTGCGATGACATCGGCGTGACGTTTGGCGCCGTGTTGCCGCGATTCAAGTGGATGGCGGGGCGTGTCGCGCATGCGGGCGTGGTTATGATCTATATTTCGTCCGCCGCATGTGAGGCATTTTGCATCGCGAGACAGGCGCACGGGTTAACCCGCGAACAGGCGGCGAACGCGTGCGAACCGGGTCGAATCCGCCTCGATTCATGCGCGCTCGAATTCGCCTGCGCAGGTCGATGGCGACCCGGCTCGCGACCGACCTCGCGACTGACAAATGGTATCGCTATCATGGCTGTTCCGGCCGCCGCGATCCCGCCTTCGACGCGCCGCGCGCGTGCTCTTAATCCTCACTTTTTCGCCTCGCATGAACGCAACGCTCACGCGCTTTCTCGGCATCGATCTTGGCACCGGTTCGCTCAAAGTGGCACTCGTCGATGAGGCGGGCGTCGAGCGCGCCGTCGCGAGCGTCGCTTATACGCTCGATACCCCTGAGCCCGGTTGGGCGGAAATCGACGTCGAGCGCTGGTGGCGCGCGCTAATCGAGGCGTGTGCGCGCCTGCCCGCAAACGAGCGCGCGGCCGTGCGTGCGATCGGCTTCTCCGGGCAGATGCACGGCGTGGTGCTCACCGATGCAGCCGGGCGCGCGTTGCGTCCCGCGATGCTCTGGCCGGATACGCGCGCGCATGGCTTGCTCGACGCGTGGCTCAGCGATACCGAAGCCGATACCGAAGCCGATATCGAAGCCGATATCGAAGCCGATACCGATGGCGTAGCGTCGAACCCGGTCGCGCCCGGCATGGCCGGCCCGTTGCTGCGCTGGGTTGTGCAAAACGAACGCGCAATCGCCGATGCCGCGCGCTGGGCGCTGCAACCGAAGGACTGGCTGCGCGTGCGCCTCGCGGGTGCGGCGCAATCGGCTTTCGTCGCCGATCCCTCGGACGCCTGCGCGACCGCGCTCGCCGCGCCCGACGGCGAGTGGGATGTCGCCCTGATCGAGCGGCTGGGTTTGCCCGCGCGCTGGTTTGCGCCGCTGGCGGCCTCGGGCGCGGCAAGCGGCACGCTGGCCGCCGATGCCGCCGACGCGCTCGGCTTGCCGCCAGGCGTCGTGCTCGCGACCGGCGCGGGCGACACGCCCTGCGCGGCGCTCGGCAGCGGTCTGGCCGAGCACGGCGACGCGCTGCTCACCACCGGCACCGGCGGCCAGATTCTGGTCACCTCGCGCACGATGCCGCCCGCGCGGCGCGGTCTGCATCGCTACCGGTCGGCGAGCGGCGGCTGGTACGCGATGGCGGCGATGCAGAACGTGGGCGTCGCGCTCGAAGCGGCGCGCGGCTGGCTCGCCTACGATTGGGCGCAGGCGTACGACGAGGCGTTCGCCGTATCGGCATCGTCGACGCTGGCGTTCCTGCCTTATCTGAGCGGCGAGCGCTCGCCGTGGCTCGATCCCGCTGCGCGCGGCGGCTGGATGGGCGCAGGACTCGGCGACACGCGCGGCGTGCTGATGCGCGCCGCCTTCGAAGGCGTGGCCTTCGCCTTGCGCGCGGGGCTCGACGCCTTGCGCGAAGCGAACGCCGATGGCCCCGCGTCCATCGCCACGCTCAAGCTCGCGGGCGGCGGTTCCGTCGATGCGCGCTGGCGGCAACTGCTGGCCGATACGCTCGGCGCGCAACTCGATGCCATCGACTGTCCGAACGCGGCCACGCGCGGCGCGGCGCTGCTTGGCGGCGTGGCGTACGGGCATTGGCATATCGACGAACTCGCCGCGCTTGCGCCCGCCGCCACGCGCGTCGCGCAGCCGCGTCATGACGATGCGCTCGCACCGCAACTCGCCCAGCGCTACGCGCGCTTCATCGATCTCTACGGCCGCGTGCGGAGCTGGTTTGCCGCATGAGCGCCCCGAACTTCACTGAACACGGTATCCACGGAGAAACCATGCTGATCCTGATTGAAGAACACGCCTGCTACGACGGCGTGCAGCGCATCTACAAGCACGACTCGGAAACCATCGGCCTGCCGATGCGCTTTTCCGTCTTCCTGCCGCAGCAGGCGCGCACGCAGAAAGTGCCCGGTCTGTTCTATCTCGCGGGCCTGACCTGCACGGAAGAAACCTTCCCGATCAAGGCGGGCGCGCAGCGCTTCGCCGCGCAGCACGGCATCGCGCTGATTTCGCCGGACACCAGCCCGCGCGGCGCCAATGTGCCGGGCGAAGCGGATGCCTGGGACTTCGGCGTGGGCGCGGGTTTTTATCTCGACGCCACGCGCGAACCGTGGTCGACGCACTGGCGCATGGGCAGCTACGTGCGCGACGAACTGCGCGAAGCGGTGACCTCGACGCTGCCGGTCGACGGCGACCGTCTGGGCATCTTCGGCCATTCGATGGGCGGTCATGGCGCGCTGACGCTCGCGCTGCGCAATCCGCAGATTTATCGCTCGGTGTCGGCGTTTGCGCCGATCGCCGCGCCCACGCGCTGCCCGTGGGGCGAGAAGGCGTTCTCGGGCTATCTGGGCGAGGACCGCGAAGCGTGGAAGCAGTACGACGCCAGCGAACTCGTGGCGCACGCGGCGCGCAAGTTCGAGGAAGGCATCCTCGTCGATCAGGGTCTCGCCGATCAGTTTCTCGCCAACCAGCTGAACCCGGATGTGTTCGAAGCCGCCTGCGCGGTCGCGGGCCAGCCGCTCACGCTGCGTCGCCATGAAGGCTACGATCACGGCTATTTCTTCATCCAGAGCTTTATCGAAGATCACATTGCGCATCATGCGCGCGTGCTGCTGAAGTAAGCCGGAGCGGGCGTTGCAGGCACGGAGTCTGATGGAATCCGACCCCGTGCGAAACTTTGAAATCTGGTCAGGTTGGTACTATTATCTGGTCAGATTGATCTTTTTCTGGAGTCCACGGCCATGCCCGCATCTCTTCTCGATCCGAAAGCCAGCAAGGAAACCGCCGAGCGACGCAAGGTCGATTTCCAGGCGGCCGTGAAGGCGATCGCCGCGCGCGTGGGCGCGACCAGCGTGGACACCGCCGGCACGCCCATCTCGGCGTTCAAGACGAATTATTCGAGCGTGCTCAAGCGCGTGAAGTCGGGCTCGGTCGAGATCGTCAACCAGGGCCAGGAGCCGTTCATCATCCTCGGTCTCGATCAGGCTGTCGCGCTCATGTCCAACACGGTCAGCGACCGCACCGTGGCGGAAGTGTTCGCCGGGCTGCCTTCGGTGCCGGCTTCGGGCAAGCTGCCGCGCGACGTGTCCATCGACGCCGAAGATCACTACCGCGTGCCGCGCTAAAGACACGCTCGCGTGCGTGTCCAGCGCGGCATCCGGCACGCCACTCCAAAGACAACTGCAGCGACAACAACAACCCGGGCCGTTCATGCCGAGATTCCTGTTGAGCACCAATACGCTCATCGACATGTGTATCGAAGACACCGCCTCGCGCAAATGGATCGAAGGCGGCGTGAAGGCGCGTGACATCAATCTGAGCGTGATCAGCGTGGCGGCCGCGCGCCAGGTGATCGCCCAGCACAAGACCAGCGAACCGCGCCGCGCGGCCTTTCGCAAGGCGCTCGAAGCGCGGCTGGCGGCGCTCGTCGACGATGGTTCGGTGCTGCTGCCGTTCGGCGTCAACGAGGCCGTCGAGTGGGAGCAGTGGCGCGGCCATCAGCCGCTCGAAATCGAGAAGGGCGGCAAGCGCTATCCGGTTGGCCAGGACACGCGCATGGTGATCGCCACGGCGGTCGCCAACGGCTGCACGCTGGTCGAGCCCGAAGAAACGTACCACCGCGAGCTGCGCAAGCTGCAGGTGGAAGTCGTTTCCTTGCTGGAGGAATAGGGCGTTGGACGACCAGTTCCGGGTGCCCGACGGCCGGCTCACCCCGGCGCCCGTCTGCACGCGCGTGCTGAGCCTGTCGGGCGGCGGCTATCGCGGCCTGTACACGGCGCGGCTGCTCGCGCGCATCGAGGAAAGCGACAAGCTCGGGCGTGGGCCGATCGGCTCGCGCTTCGATCTGATCGCCGGGACGTCGGTGGGCGGCATTCTGGCGACGGGTCTCGCCGTCGGCGTGAGCGCGCGGGATCTCTACGTGATGCTCGCCCAGTGGGGCCCGACGATTTTCCCGAAGCTCTCGCTGCGCACCTTGCGCAAGCTTTTCAGCGAGAAGGTCTATGCGGCCGAGCCGCTCGAACGGGCGATCGTCGCGTGTCTGGACGGCTATGCGAACCAGCGTCTCGCCGATATCGACAAGCCCTTGATGCTCACGACCGTGAGCTGGTCGCTCGGCGAATTGCGCCTGCTGCGCAGCCGCGGGCTCGCGGGCGATGACGCCGATACCTGCACCTTGCTCGACGCCACGCGCGCCACTTCCGCCGCGCCCGCGCATTTTCCGGCGCTGCTGCTCGACGACGACTGGCACGTGGACGGCGGCCTCGCCGCGAATTGCCCCGATGCGCACGCGCTGAATCAGGCGCAGCGGCGCGGCGTGCCGGTGCGCATGTTGAGCGTCGGCACGACCGGCGTGCGTCATCGCAGCGTGCCGAGCCGTCTGCCGCTGCGCGGTCTCGCGTGGGCGCAGCCCGCGCTCGCGCTGAGCATGGAGGCGCAGGCGCGCATGGCGCAGGCGACCTGCGCGCGCGAGCTACAGGAGCGCTATCTGCATCTGGACAGCGATGCAGGCGCCGATCAGGAAGTGCTGCGCGGCCTCGACATCGCCACGCCCGACGCCACGGCGGCGCTCACGCGGCTGGCGGATCAGCGTTTCGATGATCTGCTCGCGAACGCGGATGAGTTGCGGCGTCTGCGTCTGATCATGGGCGACGGCTGAAGCAGCGCGATTCACGTCAAAACGGCGTTGCGCCTTGCGGTGCAACGCCGTTTGCGTGGGTGCTTCAGCGCGACGCGCTTAACGTCGGCGCAGCAGGCTCGCGCCGTAGACCAGCGCGGCGAGGGCGGTGATCCAGAAGCTCGTCGGCCAGTCGGTGTAGAAGGCGAGCGTGACGCCGATCCACGCCTGCGCGAGCGCCAGCAGCGCCGCAAGCACGAGACCGGCGGACAGCCGCGTCGTGAGGTTCTGCGCGGCGGCGGCGGGGCCGACCATCAGCGTGAACACCAGCAGCACGCCGACGATCTGCGTGCAGGCCGCCACGGCCAGCGCCGCGATGGCGAGAAACAGCACGGAAACCAGCCGCAGCGAAACGCCCTTGGCTTCGGCCAGTTCCGGTTGCAGCGAAGCGAACAGCAGCGGTCGCATGATGGCCGCGAGCGCCACGAGGCTTGCCACGGCCAGCGCCGCGAGCGCGCCGAGCGTATCGCGGTTCACGCCCAGCACGTTGCCGAACAGCAGCGCCGTGACCTGGGTGGCGTAAGCCGTGAAGAAGTGCAGAAACAGCAGGCCGAAGCCCAACGCCAGCGAAAGAATCACGCCGATCGCCACATCGCGGCCCGCGAGCTTTTCGCCGAGCGCGCCCATCGAAATCCCCGCGGCGAGCGTAAAGCCGACCATGCCCCACATCGGCGAAATACCGAGCAGGACGGCGCCGGTGGCGCCCGTGAAGCCGACGTGCGAGAGCGCGTGACCCGCGAAGGTCTGCCCGCGCATCACCAGGAAGTAGCCGACGATGCCCGCGAGCACCGCAACGATGCCCGACGCCGCGAAGGCGTTCACCATGAAATCGTAATCAAGCATCGTGCGAATGGCCGTGGGCGTTGTTGTTATGGTCGTGCGAGTGGCCGTGATCGTGGCCGTGCGAACCGTGCGAATGGCCGTGGTCATGATCGTGCTCGTGTTCGTGGTCGTGCTTTTCGACCTCGACATCGCCGGACATCACGAAAATGCGGCCCTTCATGCGCATCACCTCGATGGGCGAGCCGTAGAGGCGCGAGAGCACCGGCGCGGTGATGACTTCATCGACGCTGCCGAGCGCCGCCACGCCATTGCCCAGATACAGCACGCGATCGAGCGCGTTGAGCAGCGGATTGAGTTCGTGCGCCGAGAACAGCACCGCGATGCCGAGTTCGCGCTGCACGCGGCGCACGAGTTCGACCACGCCGCGTTGATGATGCGGATCGAGGCTGATGAGCGGTTCGTCGAGCAGCAGCAGCTTCGGGTCGCCGAGCAGACATTGCGCGAGCAGCAGACGCTGGCGCTCGCCGCCGGAGAGTTCGGACAGCGGCCGATCGGCCAGCTTCGTCGCGCCGACGAGATCGAGCACGCGCGAGACATCGGCGCGCGTGGCGGCGTCGGAGCGGGGCAGGCCCCAGCGATGACCGTCGGCGGCCATCGCCACGAAGTCGCGGCCACGAATGCGGCGGCTGGCCAGCGCCGTGCGCGTTTGCGGCATATAGCCGATCTTCGCGTTGCCGCGCGCCACCGGTTCGCCGAGCACGCGGATCGCGCCGCGCGAGGCGGGCACGAGGCCGAGGATCGAGCGCATCAGCGTGGTCTTGCCCGCGCCGTTCGGCCCGAGCACGCCGATGAACTCGCCCTGGTTCACCGCGAAATTGGCGTCGCGCAGGATCGTGCGATCGCCGAGCGTGAGCGTCACGCCCGCGACCGTGAGCACCGGCTGCGGCGCGCGGTGGCCGGACGGTGTGGACGCCTGATGAGACGCGTGGGGTGAAGCGGGCGCGGCTTCGGTCATTGCTTCGGTTCCCTGCTGACTGCTTGCTGTTGAGTGTGTATCGAGTACTTATGGCGTGGCGAGCGCTTTGCCCAGCGCATCGAGCTGCGCCAGCATCCATGGCTGGAAGTTCACGCCCGCGGGCTGCGTTTCCGTCACGCTGACCGTCGGCACCTTCGACTGCTGCGCGAGGCCGAGCATGCGGCGCGTGAGCGCTTCGGTCGCCTGGCTGTTGTAGATCAGCACGCGCACGCGGCGCTCGCGCAGATCGCGCTCGAAGGCGGCGATATCGGAGGCGCTCGCCTCGGTATCGTTCATCGCCGCCAACTGGAAACGCAGGTTGCGCATATCGAGGCCGATCGCATCCGACATATAGCCGAACACCGGTTCCGTCGCCGTCACCGGCTGGCCTTTGTACTGCGCGCGCAGTGCCGCGACCTTCGCGTCGATCGGCTTGAGCGAGGCGAGAAACGCCGCAAGGTTGGCATCGTACACGCTCTTGTGCGCCGGGTCTGCGGCGTCGAGCGCTGCGCCCACGGCGCGCGCCACGGCGGGCATGGTCTGCGGGTCGTACCAGAGGTGCGGATTGTCGCCGGCCTTCTTGCCGACCAGATCCGCCGCGACGATGGTGGCGCGCTGGCGGCTCTGCGCGGCGGTCGCGCCGAGCAGTTTGGTCATCCACGGATCGTAGTCCGCGCCGTTGTAGACCACCACGCGGGCATGCTGGAGCGCGCGCGCGGTCTTCGGGCTGGCCTCGAAGAGGTGCGGGTCCTGGTCGGGATTGCTCAGGATGCTCGTCACGTTCACGTAGGCGCCGCCGATCTGCTTGACCACGTCGCCGTAGAAGTTCTCCGCGGCGACCACGGGAATCGCGCTATCCGTGGCGAGCGCAGCGTGCGCGGCGCTCATCGAACCGAACAGCGCACCGAGCGTTGCGACAACCGCCATGGCCGAGCGGAAGGCGGGCTTGAGCAAAGCCGCAGCAGCGGCCGGCCGGCGGCGCGTGCGCAGCGTCGCGCGGGGAAATGCGAGCATGGTTCTATCCTTGACGTGAGCGAGGCGTGAGAACAAGGTCCGGATGGCGTCGGGGCAGGACGCGCAGCGACCCGGAGAAGGCAAAAATCCGTGAAGGCGCGATGATATAACGTAACGCGAAAGTTGGCGAGCGAGCCCGGCAGAGGTGCGAGTGCCAATCTGTGCGAAAAGCGCCTGCCGGGCGCGGGAAATGCTGCACATCCGACGCTCTATCGAGGCTGGACAGGCCGCTTGCGCGCCGCACCATCGAAATCCGCATCGATGGCGTTTGTCCGCCTTGACATGTGTGCGTGCGTATCCGATCATTCGACCACCAAGAGAGCAAATGTTCATGCGATGAGCGAGTGTTCAGGCTGAAGGCCTGGTGGCGTCCATCCGCAGAACGACATCGGAGACAACCTGTGGCACATCCCGCGTACCCGGCGGCAGGACGTTTGCAGGACAAGGTGGCCGTGCTGACCGGCGCGGCAAGCGGTATTGGCGAAGCGGTTGCGCGTCGCTATCTGGACGAGGGCGCGCGCTGCGTGCTCGTCGACGTGAAGCCGGCCGATGGCATCGCGCCCGCGCTCAGCGAACAATTCCCCGAACGCGTGCTCGCGCTCACCGCCGACGTCACGCGGCGCGACGACATCGCGCGCATCGTTTCATCGACGCACGAACACTTTGGCCAGATCGACATTCTTTTCAATAACGCGGCGCTGTTCGACATGCGCCCGCTGCTCGACGAATCCTGGGATATCTACGACCGTCTCTTCGCCGTCAACGTGAAGGGCATGTTCTTCCTGATGCAGGCCGTCGCGCAGCGCATGGTCGAGCAGGGCCACGGCGGCAAGATCATCAATATGTCTTCGCAGGCCGGACGGCGCGGGGAAGCACTCGTTTCGCATTACTGCGCAACCAAGGCGGCGGTGCTCAGCTATACGCAATCGGCGGCGCTGGCGCTGGCGCCGCATCGCATCAACGTGAATGGCATCGCGCCGGGCGTGGTGGATACGCCGATGTGGGAGCAGGTGGACGCGCTGTTCGCGCGCTACGAAGGGCGGCCGCTGGGCGAGAAGAAGCGTCTGGTGGGCGAAGCGGTGCCGCTGGGCCGCATGGGTCTGCCCGCCGATCTCACGGGCGCCGCGCTCTTTCTCGCTTCCGCTGACGCCGATTACATCACCGCGCAGACGCTCAACGTGGACGGCGGCAACTGGATGAGCTGAACCGGCGGAGCGTTCCGGCGGCATCGACTCGAGCGGTACCTCAGGCACTAGAACCCTGCAATCGGGCAGGCAGCACGACATAACGTAACAAACAAAGGAGACAACGCCATGAAACCCGCTTTCAAAACCGTGCTGCGTTCGATCAGTGCGGGCGCGCTGATCGCTGCGGCCGGTGCCGCGCACGCGCAGACCGTCACGGTCGCCATGTTGAACAACCCGGACATGATCGAGCTGAAGAAGCTCTCGCCGGCCTTCGAGAAGGCCAATCCGGGCATCAAGCTGAACTGGGTGATCCTCGAAGAAAACGTGCTGCGCCAGCGCGCCACGACCGACATCACGACCAATAGCGGCCAGTTCGACGTGATGATGATCGGCACCTATGAAGCACCGCAATGGGGCAAGCGCGGCTGGCTCGCGCCGATGACCGGCCTGCCCGCCGACTACGATCTCAACGACGTCGTGAAGACGGCGCGTGACGGTCTCTCGTACAACGGCACGCTCTACGCGCTGCCGTTCTACGTCGAAAGCTCGATGACGTATTACCGCAAGGATCTGTTCGCGGCCAAGGGCCTGAAGATGCCCGACCAGCCGACCTACGACCAGATCAAGGACTTCGCCGACAAGCTCACCGACAAATCGGCGGGCACCTACGGCATCTGTCTGCGCGGCAAGGCGGGCTGGGGCGAGAACATGGCCTACGTGACGACGGTGGTGAACACCTTCGGCGGGCGCTGGTTCGACGAGAAGTGGCACGCGCAACTGACCACGCCGGAATGGAAGAAGGCAGTGGGCTTCTATGTCGATCTGCTCAAGAAGGACGGCCCTCCGGGAGCCAGCTCGAACGGCTTCAACGAAAACCTCACGCTGATGTCCTCGGGCAAGTGCGCGATGTGGATCGACGCCACGGTGGCGGCCGGCATTCTCTACAACAAGTCGCAGTCGCAGGTCGCCGACAAGATCGGCTTCGCGGCCGCGCCGACTGCCGTGACGCCGAACGGCGCGCACTGGCTGTGGTCGTGGGCGCTGGCAGTGCCGAAGTCGTCGAAGTCGCCGGACGCGGCGAAGAAGTTCATCGAATGGGCGACCTCGAAGCAGTACATCGAAATGGTCGCGAAGGATGAGGGCTGGGCTTCGGTGCCGTCGGGCACGCGTATTTCGACCTATCAGCGCCCCGAGTACAAGCAGGCCGCGCCGTTCTCGGACTTCGTGCTGAAGGCGATCCAGACCGCCGATCCGAACCATCCGACTGCCAAGCCGGTGCCGTACACGGGCGTGCAGTTCGTCGGGATTCCTGAATTCCAGTCGTTCGGCACAGTGGTCGGGCAGAGCATCGCGGGCGCGGTAGCCGGGCAGATGAGCGTCGATCAGGCGCTCGCGGCGGGCAATGCCGCCGCCGATCGCGCGGTGGCGCAGGCTGGGTATCAGAAGTAAGCGCAAAAAAGTAAGCGCAGAAATAAGCGCAGAAGCAAGCCTCAAGCTTGGACACGCACGAGCCGCAACCGGCGCCGTGCGTGTCCAGCGCAGCAAGATGCGGCGCCTTGCCCCCGCTCGGCGCGCAACAGAGAAGGGTGGTCCTCATGCGTCATCTCCATCTCCACATGCCTCTATTCAATCGAACCCGAGCGCCCAAGCCGAACGCGAAACAGGTGGAAACCCGCCGCTCGGCGTCGCGCTGGCTCGTCTCGCCTTCGGTCGCCGTCCTGCTGTTGTGGATGACGATTCCGCTTGCGATGACGATCTGGTATTCGTTCACGCGCTACAACCTGCTCAATCCCGATCTCAAGGGTTTCGCGGGCCTCGACAACTACAAGTTCCTCGCGACCGACCCCTCGTTCGTGCCGTCGATCGTGCACACCATCGTGCTGATCGTGGCCGTGCTGGCGATCACCGTGATCGGCGGCGTGCTGATGGCGGTGCTGTTCGACCGCAAGTTCGTCGGCATGGGCATCGCGCGTCTGTTCGCGATTGCGCCGTTCTTCGTGATGCCCACGGTGAGCGCGCTGATCTGGAAGAACATGATCCTGCATCCGGTCTATGGGCTGGTTGCCATCGCGATGCGCTCGATGGGCATGACGCCGATCGACTGGTTCGCCGAATATCCGCTCTTCGCGGTCATCCTGATCGTGGCGTGGCAGTGGCTGCCGTTCGCGTTCCTGATTCTCTTCACGGCGATTCAGTCGCTCGACCAGGAGCAGAAGGAAGCCGCGAAGATCGACGGCGCCGGCGCGATCTCGCTGTTCTTCTACATCACGCTGCCGCACCTGCGCCGCGCGATTGCGGTGGTGGTGATGATGGAGTCGATTTTCCTGCTGTCGATCTTCGCCGAAATCTACACGACCACCGGCGGCGGCCCCGGCAACGCCACCACCAACCTCACTTACCTGATCTACTCGATGGGCCTGCAGCAGTTCGACGTGGGCATCGCATCGGCGGGCGGCATTCTGGCTGTCGTGCTGGCGAACATCGTGTCGTTCTTCCTCGTGCGCATGCTCGCGCGCAACCTCAAAGGGGAGTACGAAAAATGAGTCAAGTTACCGCTACGCATGCACCGCAGTCGCCGCACGCGGTCAATCGCGCCTCGCCGCTGCAGTTCATCGGCCGCGTGGTGCCGGGGCTGCTCGCGTGGATCATCGCCATCGCCTTGTTCTTCCCGATCTTCTGGATGACGATCACGGCGTTCAAGACCGAGCAGCAGGCGTATATCCCGACGATCTTCTTCATGCCGACGCTCGACAGCTTCCGCGAGGTGTTCGCGCGTAGCAATTACTTTGCGTTCGCGTGGAATTCGGTGCTGATCTCGGCGGGCGTGACGATCGTCTGCCTGCTGCTCGCCGTGCCGGCCGCCTATGCGATGGCGTTCTTCCCGAACCATCGCACGCAGAAGATCCTGCTGTGGATGCTGTCGACCAAGATGATGCCGTCGGTTGGCGTGCTGGTGCCGATCTATCTGCTGTGGAAGAACACCGGGCTGCTGGATTCGGTGAGCGGGCTGATCATCGTTTATACGCTGATCAATCTGCCGATTGCCGTGTGGATGTCGTACACCTACTTCAACGAAATTCCGCGCGACATTCTCGAAGCCGGGCGCATGGACGGCGCGGCCACGTGGCAGGAAATCGTCTATCTGCTCATGCCGATGGCGGTGCCGGGGCTCGCATCCACCGCGCTGCTTTTGATCATTCTTTCGTGGAACGAAGCATTCTGGAGCATCAATCTGTCGAGTTCGAACGCGGCGCCGCTCACCGTGTTCATCGCTTCGTATTCGAGCCCTGAAGGGCTGTTCTGGGCCAAGCTCTCTGCCGCTTCGCTGCTGGCGGTGGCGCCGGTGCTGATCGTCGGCTGGCTTTCGCAGAAGCAACTCGTGCGCGGTCTTACCTTCGGAGCGGTCAAGTAATGGCGAATGTCGCAATAGAAGCGCTGATCTGCGACTGCGACGGCGTGCTGATCGACAGCGAAGCCGTGGCGGCCAGCGTGCTGGTGCGCGAGCTGGAAGCGCGCTGGCCCGGTGCTGCGGTCGCGCCGGTGCTGATGCCGCTGCTCGGCCAGCGCATCGAGCGCGTGCTGGGCGGCACGAGCGAAGCGCTCGGCCGGCAGTTGAGCGAGGCCGATGTCGCGGCGATCCGCGCCGTGGCCGAACGCGAAGCCGCCGAAGCGCCGCTCTTTCCCGGCGTGGCGGCGGCGCTGGAAGCCATTTCGCTCACAAAGGCCTGCGCGAGCAACAGCTACACCGCCGTGGTGCGCGGCGTGCTGGCGCGCAACGATCTCACGCGCTTTTTCGGCGAACGCATTTACTGCGCCGATATCGTCGCGAAGCCCAAGCCCGCGCCCGATGTGTATCTGGCCGCCGCGCACGGACTGAACGTCGCGCCGCAGGCCTGCATCGTGGTGGAGGACAGCGTGACGGGGGTGAGCGCCGCGCGCGCGGCGGGCATGACGGTGCTGGGTTTCGTCGGCGGCGCGCACGTGGGTGGCGACGCGCACGCGCTCGAACTGCGCGAAGTGGGCGCGCAGGCCATCTTCGACGATATGCGCATGCTGCCCGCGCTGGTGGCGGAGTGGATCGACAGGACGCAGGCGCGCACGGCGTGATGCGCTGTGCGCGTTGCCGCGCCCCGAACTGAACGTGCTGAAAAACGCGGTGCAAGGTGCCACACGGTCGAGAACCGGCACCTGCCGCAATGAACGGAGACACACATCATGGCAAGCGTGATCCTGAGAAACGTGCTCAAGCGCTACGACGAAACCGAAGTCCTGCGCGACGTGAACCTCGATATCGGCGACGGCGAATTCGTCGTCTTTGTCGGCCCGAGCGGCTGCGGCAAGACCACGCTGATGCGGATGATCGCCGGTCTGGAAGACATCAGCGCCGGCGATCTGATGATCGACGGCACGCGCATGAACGACGTGCCGCCCGCCAAGCGCGGCATTGCGATGGTGTTCCAGTCGTACGCGCTGTATCCGCATATGACGCTGTACGACAACATGGCGTTCGGCCTCAAGCTCGCGGGCGCGAAGAAGCCCGAGATCGACGCGGCCGTGAAGAATGCCGCGAAGATCCTGCACATCGACCATCTGCTCGATCGCAAGCCCAAGCAGCTTTCGGGCGGCCAGCGTCAGCGCGTGGCGATCGGCCGTGCGATCACGCGCAAGCCCAAGGTGTTCCTGTTCGACGAGCCGCTCTCGAACCTCGACGCCGCGCTGCGCGTGAAGATGCGCCTGGAATTCGCGCGCCTGCACGACGAACTCAAGACCACGATGATCTACGTGACGCACGATCAGGTCGAAGCGATGACGCTCGCGGACAAGATCGTCGTGCTGTCGGCGGGCAATGTCGAACAGGTCGGGAGTCCGAACCGTCTTTATCATGCGCCGGCCAATCGTTTTGTCGCGGGCTTTATCGGCTCGCCGAAGATGAACTTCTTCGAAGGCCAGATCCAGCAGGTCGATAGCGACGGCATCGTGGTGCGCTATCCAACCGGCGAAACGCAGAAGGTCTCGGTCGAACCGCGCGGTGCGCGCGAAGGCGACAAGGTCACGGTGGGCATCCGCCCCGAGCATCTGCATGTCAATGCGGGCGAATACGGTGCGAGCGCGAAGGCGATGACGGTGGAGTCGCTGGGCGACGCCGCCTATCTCTACGCCGAATCGCCGGTCGCGCCCGATGGCCTGATCGCGCGCATTCCGCCGCTGGAAAAGCACGAACGCGGCGAGACCATGAAGCTGGGCGCGACGCCCGATCACTGCCATCTGTTCGATGCGCAAGGGCTGGCGTTCGAGCGCCGCTTCGCGCAGGAACTCGCGGCGTGAAGTTTTGAAGTGGTCGTTAGTCGTTGTCCGAGGTTGCCTTGCCCCAACCAAGGGACGCCCGCTTTCGAGCGGGCTTTTTTTGCGCGCTTTTTTGCTCGCATTCTGTGCACATGCAAGCGGCGAAAGGTGGACGGGCGCTATGATCCTGCGTCCGGGTCTTTATAGCCATGCCATCATGATTCGCAAGATCGCGTCGATCGCGAGTGTCCTGGCGATATCGCCGTTTCTCGCCGCCATGTCCGCACACGCAGCCGATGTGCCGACCGTTGTCGTGCAGCAGGTCGAAGCGCGCCTCGACAATCAGCACGAACTGCAACCGCCGATCATCGACGCAAATCCGGTCATGCCTGGCGCGTGGGTCTATTTCACCGATAACCTGACGAAGCGTCCGGGCCAGCGCGGCGAGAATCGCCCCTACACGCTGGACGCGCATCTGATCTACCAGGACGCCGATCAGGCCTGGCACGATCAGCTATTCGACCGCTACGAAGAGGACGGCGGCATTCCGAAGATCGCGTCGGTGTTCTTCGCGCACGCGGATCAGACGCCGCGCAGCAAGAGCCTGATCGTGCTCGTGCAGACGCCGCAGCAGCACGACGACTACGGCGGCGATTCTTACGACGGCTATGTGTACAGGCTGACGGGGTCCGCCGCGCAGGGCGCGGTGTTCGTGGGCCTGCAGAACGACGCCAGCGCGCCGTTCATCGGCCAGTGTCAATGCGGCTTTCGCGACGGCCACACGGAGCACGCGCGCTATCCGAACGCGGACGCGATCCGCCGGGCGCTGGCGCAGACGTATCCGCTCAAATAAAGCGCCTCAGACTTTCTCGCCCAAGGCCGCGCGCGCGCTGGCTTCGTCGGTCACGAGACCCGAAAGCCAGCCGCCCTTGAGCGCGGCGATCAGCGCTTCGCGCTTGCGCGCGCCGCCCGCGAAACCAATCGTCGGGCGCTTCGGCGGCGAATCCAGATGCAGGCTCGTCACGCGCCGCCCGGTCGGCGAATCGACGCGGCGGCCGCTGGCGTCGATCGGCAGCCCGAGCATTTCGGCGATGGCGCCCAGGCGCATCAACTCGTGCACTTCGTCGGTGGTCAGGAAGCCGTCTTCGTGCAGCGGACAATGCTCGCCGATATTGCCGATGCCGACGAAGGCCACATCGGCCTCGCCCGACAGCGACTCGACGATGCGATAAAGGCGGTGATTGCACCACTGCGCGCGCTCGGCTTCGTTATCGGCGATCAGCGGCGCGGGCAGCAGGAAGTGCTTGCCGCCGGTTTTCTCGGAGATATGCAGCGCGACATCGTAGCGATTGGACGAACCGTCCTGCGCGATTGCGCCCACCATCGACACCAGCCGGTGCTGCGGCCGCTCGATCTGCGCGATCTGATCGACGGCGGCCTTGAGCGTGCGCCCGCTGCTCACGGCCACGACCATCGGCCGTTCTTCGTTCAGATAGCGCTCCATCACCTGCGCGCCGGCCACGGCCAGCTTGCGGTCGATGGCTTCCTGAGTGTCGCCGTCGACGGGCACGACTTCGCACATCGCGAGGCCGTAGCGCTTCGAAAGCTGGTCCGCGAGCGCGAGGCAATCGGCCAGTTGATGATCGACGCGCACGCGGATCAGGTTCTTCTCGACCGCGAAGGCAACCAGGCGCTGCGCAACCGGGCGCGAAACCTGCAGCTTTTCGGCGATCTCGTTCTGGGTGTTGCCGGCCACGTAGTAGAGCCACGCGGCGCGGGTGGCGAGATCGAGTTTTTCGGTGGACTTGGGCACGGTGAGATCGGCGCGAATGTTGTGGGATGGCGGGCGGAGTTTACGCGAAACTGGCCGCGCTTACGCCAGCCTTTCGCGCGCGGGATCGAACAGCGGCCGCACGTGCCGGTAAAGCGCGCGATAAGACGCCAGCCGTTCGCGCAACGCCGCGTGACGCGCGGCATCGGGCGTGTATTCGGCCGTCACGGGCGCCTTGGCGAGCACCGCGTCGAAATTGCCGCCCGCCGCGAGCCAGCCCAGACGCGCCGCGCCCAGCGCCGCGCCGGTTTCGCCGCCGCCGTGCTGGCGCGTGGGCGTGTCGAACGCATCGGCGACCAGCTGCGCCCAGTAGGCGCTGCGCGCGCCGCCGCCGAGCATCGACAGCGGACCGACTTCGGTGCCGGCGGCGCGCAGGGCGTCGAGGCCGTCGGTGAGCGCGAGCGTCACGCCCTCGAGCACCGCGTAGCCCAGCAGCGCACGATCGCTCGCGTGCGTCATGCCGAAGAACACGCCTTGCGCGTACGGGTCGTTGTGCGGCGTGCGCTCGCCCGAAAGGTACGGCAGGAACAGCGGCGCCTGTGCGAGCGTGCGCGCGTCGATGCGCTCGACTTCGGCGAGCAGGGTGGGTTCGTCGGTGCCGGTGAGCTTGCAGACCCAGCGCAGGCAACTGGCCGCCGAAAGCACCACGCTCATCTGATGCCAGCGGTTGGGGATCGCGTGGCAGAACGCGTGCACGGCCGAAGCGGGATTCGGCGCGAAACGGTCGCCGATCACGCACAGCACGCCCGAAGTGCCGAGCGAGACAAAACCGTCGCCCGGCTGCACCGCGCCGATGCCGATCGCGCTGGTGGCGTTGTCGCCGCCGCCGGCCGCCACTACCACGTCGTCGCGCAGACCGAATTCGCGCGCGACAGCGGGCAGCAGCGTGCCGGACGGCGCGCTGCCTTCGGCGAGCGCGGGCATCTGCTCGCGCGTCATGTTGCAGGCGTCGAGCAGGGCGTCGGACCAGTCGCGCTTTGCCACATCGAGCCAGAGCGTGCCGGCCGCATCGGATGGATCGGAGACCTTGCCGCCCGTGAGCTTCAGACGCAGCCAGTCTTTGGGCAGCAGCACGCAGGCGGTCTTGCGGAACAGTTCGGGCTCGTGACGCGCGACCCACAGCAGTTTGGGCGCGGTGAAACCCGGCATCGCCAGATTGCCCGCCACGCGATGCAGTTGCGGCGCGCGCGCAGTGAGTTCTGCGCATTCGTCCACGGCGCGCATGTCGTTCCAGAGGATCGCGGGGCGCAGCACGGCATCGTCACGATCGAGCAGCACCGCGCCGTGCATCTGGCCGGACAGGCCGATGCCGCGCACTTCGGCGAATTCGCGCGGATGTTTTTCGCGCAGCGCGGCGAGCGCGTGGCGCGTGCCGTCCCACCAGTCGGCGGGATTCTGCTCGGCCCAGCGCGGATGCTCACGTGAAACCGTGAACGGCGAGCCCGCCGTGCCGATCACGCGGCCGTCGGACGCGAGCAGCAGAACTTTCACTTCGGAGGTGCCGAGGTCGATGCCGAGATACATGGGCGCGCGCGGAAGTCCGCGGTAGTCGTGGGGTGGAGGGGCTACTGTAGCCGCGCGCGCAGGCCGACGCCATGCGCGCCGACCCGGGGGCGCGGCGCGCGCCAGATGGCGAGGAAAGAACGGTGCGTCGTCAAACGGTGGGGCCGCGGCTTGCGCCACGCTTCGCGAGCCAGGCATCGACGCGTGCGAGCGCATCGCGCAGCGCGGCGGCGAGCGGCGCGCTGCCCGCGAGGCTGCCCCAGAGCAGCTTATCGGCGCAAAAGACGTCGAGCGGATCGTCCGCTTCGAACATCTTCGCCACGCTCGGGCCATCCATCACGCCGTCCTGATACGGATACGGCAGCGTGCCCGCGTTCCAGCGCTGCAGGAATCGCAGGAACAGCGCGGGCAGGATGGCCGTGGCGGCCGGCGTCGCGCCTGCTGCGATCCGTTGCGCGATGGTCGGCGCGATAAAGCCGGGGATCTTCGAAAAGCCGTCGGCGGCCACGCGCTGGTTGGTGTCCTGGATATACGGATTGCTGAAACGCTCGATCACCACATCGCGATACTTCGCGAGATCGAGCGGGCTGGGCGTGAGGCAGGGGATCACGTCTTCGCTCACGTAGGCGTGCGCGAAGGCCTGAATATCGCTGTCCCGGGTGCCTTCGTGGATGTAGTCGAGACCGACCAGCGTGCCCGCCCACGCAATGCAGCTGTGCGTGGCGTTGAGAATGCGGATCTTCGCTTCCTCGTAGGGCATCACCGATTCCACCATCTCCGCGCCCGCGCGCTCCCAGGCCGGGCGTCCCGCGCAGAAGTGATCTTCGATCACCCACTGGATAAACGCTTCGCCCATCACCGGGCAGGCATCGTCGACGCCGGTGGCGGCCTTGACGCGCTCGCGCACATCGGGCGTGGGGCGCGGCGTGATGCGATCGACCATCGAATCGGGGCAGGCCGTGTTGGCGTCGAACCATTCGCGCAGCGCGAGCGCGCCGCGCAGGCTGAGGAATTCGCGCATGCCCGCGTGAAAGCGCTTGCCGTTGCTGCGCAGGTTGTCGCAGGTTTGCAGCGTGACGGGAGCGCCGCCGCGCGTCATGCGCGCTTCGAGGATCGCGGCGAGCGCGCCGTAGATGGTGGCGCGCGCACCGTTCAGATCGGCGGCCAGATCGGGATTCGAGGTGTCGAGACGGTCGTGTTCGTCGAGGTAATAGCCGCCTTCGGTGACCGTGAAGGCGATGATTTTGCAGGCCGGATCGGCGCCCGCTTCGATCAGGCTCGCAAGATCCGCCGACCACGGCAGCACGCGCGTGATCGAGTGGATCGACTCGTAGGCGCGCTCGCCTTGCGGCGTGACGGTTTCGAGCGTGTAGACGCCGTTCTGCGCGGCAAGGGCGTCCATGACCGGGTTCATATCGGCGCGGATATTGCCCACGGAGAGCGACCACGCCGGCTCGTCCGGCTGCCGCGCGAGGTTCACGCGATGCAGATACCACGCCTGATGCGCCCGGTGAAACGATCCCGCGCCGATGTGCAGGATCACGTTCGCGTCGCTGCGCGCGCTGTCCATAGTTGTCTCCTGTTTTTCGCCCTGAATTTTTTGCCTGGCTTTGATCTGCAGGTGCTGCGCGCATTTTGCGTGCGCCATCTGGCGTGCGCCGTTCTTGGGCGCGCTGCGCTCTGGGTGTGAGCATTTGCTCGATCGATGAACGAATGATCGTATTCGGTCGATCGAAAGTCAAGACGGGGAAAAGCGGATTTTGGTGGTGCGCTGCGGGGTATCGCCGCTGGACACGCCATGAGGACGTGCATCGACGCGCGTGTGATGCGCTTGTTGTGACGCACAACAACGCGGAGGAGGGAGGTTCAGATGCGCGCGGCGCGCGATGCGCCGCGCCTGAAGAACGCGCCAGATGACTTTGGCGCGTGCTGGCTGTCAGTCGGCGCTGTTGACCACGGCGGCGACCGCCGCCACCGCCTGCGCCGTCACATCGGCCGCGCAGCAATCCACGACGATACGTTCCGGCATCGCGCGCAGCCACGTCAGTTGGCGCTTACAAAGCTGGCGCGTGGCGAATACGCCTTTGTCGCGCATGGTGGCGTAATCGATCTCGCCGTCCAGGTACTCCCACGCCTGCCGATACCCCACGCAGCGCATCGAAGGCAGATCCGCGTTCAGATCGCCGCGCGCGCGCAGTGCGGTCACCTCGTCGATGAGACCGCCCGCGAGCATCGCGTCGAAACGCTGTTCGATGCGCTTGTGCAGCACGGCGCGGTCCGACGGCTCCAGCGCGATCGGCACGAAGCGGTAACGCGCGGCTTCGTCGTCGGCGGCGGGCTGGCGCGGCGCGGCCAGCAGCGTCGACATCGGCTGGCCGGTCAGCAGGAAGATTTCGAGCGCACGCTGGATGCGCTGCGAGTCATTGGGCGCGAGGCGCGCGGCCGTGGGCGCATCGACTTCGGCCAGACGCGCGTGCAGCGCGGGCCAGCCGTCGCGTTCGGCGTCGGCGTCGAGTTGCGCGCGCACGGCGGCATCGGCGGTCGGCAGATCGCTCAGGCCCTGCGTGAGCGCCTTGTAGTAGAGCATCGTGCCGCCCACCAGCAAGGGCAGGTTGCCGCGCGCGACGATCTCGCCGGTCACGCGCAGCGCGTCGGCGCGAAAGTTGGCGGCGGAATAGGCATCGGCCGGATCGACGATGTCGATCAGATGATGCACGGCCGCCGCGCGCTCGGCGGCGCTGGGTTTGGCCGTGCCGATATCCATCTCGCGATAGACCAGCGCCGAATCGACGCTGACGATTTCGACCTCGCGCCCGCGCGCTTTCGACTGCGCGGCGAATTCGAGTGCGGCGGCCGTCTTGCCCGATGCGGTCGGGCCGAGCAGGCACGCGACCGGAAGTACGTGATTCACCATCTCTGCCCTCTCACTGACCGCGCATGAAAAGACGATCGAGATCGGCGAGCGTGAGCTGATACCACGTGGGCCGGCCGTGATTGCACTGGTCGGCGCGCTCGGTGGCTTCCATCTGGCGCAGTAGCGCGTTCATTTCGTCGAGCGTCAGGCGGCGGTTGGCGCGTACCGCGTGATGGCAGGCGAGCGTGCCGAGCATTTCGTGCTGGCGCTCGGTGAGCACGCGCGAGCCGCCGTAAGCGTGCAGATCGGTCAGCACAGCGCGCGCAAGCGCCTGGAGATCGGCGTCCTTGAGCAGGGCGGGCACGGCGCGGATCGCGATCGACGTCGGCGAAAGCACCGCGAGATCGAAGCCGAGCGCTTCGAGCGTGGCCTTTTCTTCTTCGACGGTGCCGGTTTCGATCGGATCGGCGGTCATCGAAATGGGGATCAGCAGCGGCTGCACGGCGAGCGAGCGTTCGGCCAGCGCGTGCTTGAACTGCTCGTAGAGAATGCGTTCGTGCGCCGCGTGCATATCGACGATCACGAGGCCGCGCGTGTTTTGCGCGAGCACGTAGATGCCGTGCACCTGGCCGAGCGCGAAGCCGAGCGGATGATCGTCGCGCGCGTCGAAACGGGCGGCCTGCTGGGCTTGCGTGTCGAAGGCGTCGGTTTGTGCGCCATCGGCGGCGTGCGGGACGGTCGAGGCGTCGGCCGTGCCGGCGCCCACGTCCTTGCGGCCGAACAGTGCGTCGTAGAGCGCGAGCGGCTGCGCGACCGGCAGGCTGCCCTGGGTCATGCGCGACTGGCGCATCCAGGTGTTGCCGCTGCTGGCGCTACTGCCACCACCTCCGAACCCGCCTGACCCACCCGAGCCGCCGAAGCCCGAAGAGCGCGAGCCTGAACCACCCAAACCGCCTGAACCGAAGCCGCTGCCCGAACCACCGAAACTGCTCGCGACGCTCGCCGTGCCGAAGCGGCCCGATGCCGCGTCGAACCCGGAAGCCGCGCCGCCGCCGACCGAACCGCTTCCAGCCGACGCACCCGCAGTCGCACCCGAAGTCAGCCCGACCGATCCGCCAAGCACGCCCGCGCCCGGCATCGCACGCGGCTCGATCATCGCCGAATGGCCGCCCGAAGTCGTTTCCGGCGACGCGCCCGCGTGCCGCGCCAGCGCGCGCTGCACGGCATGGAACACGAACTGGTGAATCGAGCGCGAATCGCGGAAACGCACTTCGATCTTCGACGGATGCACGTTCACATCGACGGCCTCGGGCGGCAGGTCGAGGAACAGCACGTAGGACGGGTAACGGTCGCCGTGCAGCACATCTTCATACGCGGCGCGCACCGCATGCGTGAGCAGCTTGTCGCGCACGAAGCGGCCGTTGACGAAGAAATACTGCTGATCGGCGCGATTGCGGCTGGCCGTGGGCAGACCCGCGCAGCCGTAGACGGCGAGCGGTCCCGCGCGCTCGTCGAGCGGCAGATGCGCGGTTGCAAAGGTCTCGCCGAGAATCTTCGACACGCGCGTGGACGGATCGCTCGCGTTCCAGTGCTCGACCGCGCGGCCGTTGTGCAGCACCGAAATCGCCACGTCGGGCCGCGCGAGCGCGCTGCGGCGGATCATCTCCAGGCAGTGGCCGAGTTCCGTCTGCTCGCTCTTGAGGAATTTGCGGCGCGCGGGCGTATTGAAATACAGCTCGCGCACTTCGATGGTCGTGCCCTGGCCGCCCGCAGCAGGCGAGAGCGCGCCGGTATTGGCGTCGATCTTGACCGCGTGCGCGGCGCTGGCGGGGCGGCTTGTGATCGACATCTCGGCGACCGAGGCGATCGAGGCGAGCGCTTCGCCGCGAAACCCGAGCGTCGCGACGCTTTCGAGTTCGGCGAGCGAGCGGATCTTGCTGGTGGCGTGGCGCATCAGCGCGAGCGGCAATTCGGCTTCGGGGATGCCGCAGCCGTCGTCGGCGATCGAAATGCGCTTCACGCCGCCTTCGTCGAGCAGGATGCGCAGCGTGCCCGCACCCGCGTCGAGCGCGTTTTCGAGCAGTTCCTTCACCACCGATGCGGGACGCTCGACCACTTCGCCCGCGGCGATCTGGCTGATGAGCTGATCGGGCAGCGCCTGGATCGCGCGCGCGGGCTGGGCGGCGCGCGATCCATGCGCCGATTCATGCGCCGATTCGGGCGTCATGTGCGCTGCGGACGCTTCAGTGTCGATGGCGGGCGCGGCGTGATCGGCCGCTTCGGGCGCGGCGTCGCCGCTGGGATCGAGATTCTCAGACATGCGGGCAATTATAACGAGTCGGGGATGGCGCCTTGCGGCCCTGGTTTCGGCCGTGGCGCGCGCTTCAGGCTCCCTTAAGGCTTGATTCGGTGCCTGGCCGGGTTTGCTGCGCTTTGGCCGTAGATTCGACGAACTTTTGCAGATTTTCGTGGGAATTTTTCGTGACGACGGGCACTTTCGGTATGATGGCGCGGTCAATTTTCCTTCTCGCGCAACACAGGTTCCAGGCGGCCGCATCACGACGATTCGTCGACCGGAACCATGACCAATAAGGGACACTTTTGGATACGCTGCTGCAGTTCGTCAACCTTGTCTTGCACATCGACAAGTTTCTCGGAGTCTTCATCCACCAGTACGGTGCCTGGGTCTATGCGGTCCTGTTCCTGATCGTGTTCTGCGAGACCGGCCTTGTCGTGCTGCCGTTCCTGCCGGGCGACTCGCTGCTGTTTATCGGCGGCGCGTTCGCGGCCACGCACGAAATGAATCTGGGCGCGCTGCTCACGCTGCTGATCGTCGCGGCGGTTACGGGCAACACGCTGAACTACATGATTGGCCGCGCCATCGGTCCGAAAGTGTTCAACACCCGTATTCCTGGGCTCGAACGCTTCCTCGACCGCGCCGCGCTGCAAAAGACCCACGACTTCTACGAGCGCCACGGCGGCAAGACCATCGTGCTCGCGCGTTTCATTCCGGTCGTGCGCACCTTCGCGCCGTTCGTCGCGGGTGTCTCGCAGATGAGCATGCAGCGCTTCCAGCTGTTCAATATCGCGGGCGCGCTGTTCTGGGTGCTGCTGCTCGTGCTGCTGGGCTTCTTCTTCGGCAATATTCCGTTTATTCGCCAGTACCTCAACATCATCGTGCTGGTGGGCATCGGCGCGGCGATCGTGCCAGTGGTACTCGGCGGTCTCTGGAAGATGATGCGCAAGAACAACGGCGCGAATGCCGTGCGCGGCCCGAATGGCAACTGAGCTTGACTGAGCGGTTTCGCACTGCATGAGAAAACGGCATCGCCCGCAAGGACGATGCCGTTTTTGTTTGCGCGTTCAGCCGCTTTATGTGGCTCTACTAGCTCAAGTCGCTTGCGTACCCTGCGCACCGATGCGCCGGATGATCGAAGGCGTTTCCGGCGTCGGATAACCCGCGTCGCGGAACGTCTCGACGATCGCGCGGTTGGTATCGAAATACACCTGCCAATACGTGTCGTTATTCGTGAAGGGGCGCACGGCCAGCAGCGGGCCTTCGGGCGTGAACGAGAGAATCTCGACGTCCGGCGCCGGCTCCGTGGCGACATTCGGGATCTTCGCGATGGCCGCGCGCAGGCGATTGGCGGCATCGACGGGATCGACGCCATTGGCGATCTTCGCGGTCAGCTCGACGCGGCGCACGGGCGTGGCGCTGTAGTTCGAGATCGTGTCCGAAAAGATCTTGTTATTGCCGATGATGTTCACGACGTTATCGGGCGAGATGATGGTCGTGCCGAAAATACCCAGCTCCTTGACCGTGCCCGTCACGCCGCCCGCCGTCACGAAGTCGCCCACCTTGAACGGGCGCAGCACCTGCATGAATACGCCCGCGGCGAAGTGCGCCAGCAGACCGCCCCAAGCCGTGCCGATGGCAAGACCCAGACCCGCGAGCAGCGCGGCGAACGAGGTCGTCTGCACGCCGAACACCTGCAGGATCGCCAGCACCAGGATCAGGTTCAGCACGGCCGCGAGGATCGAACTCAGGTAATGCGCGAGCGTGTGGTCGAAGCGTTCGTTGCGCGAGAGCACCTTGCGCAGGAAGCCCGCGACCAGATTGATGGCCCAGCGCCCGATGATCCACAGGACGATGGCCGCAATGACTTTGGTCCCGAAGTCGATGCCTCGGGTCATGATGAATACGCGGATGGTTTCGAGATCCAAGATGCCCTCGCTTGATTCGGTGATTGAGCCGGAAAGACGCGTTGAACTGCAGGCCACTGCATGTTGAAGCGACTGAAACGACGACTGTGCAACCGTTGGGGCGAGGCCTTGTGATCCGGCGGGCGTGAAGTGTCGGGCCCGCTGCTGCATCGCTTGTGCATTTATAGGCGAAGCGGCGATCGCGTGCATCCTGCGTGCCCAGGTGCTTCGGGGTTGACCCCAGGCAATGCGCGCGCGATTGCGACGACGTCGATGTTTCAGAACATGCGCTTTGCATGCGCGTGCGCTGGCTGTTTGGCGTTATCGTTGCGGGTTGCGTCTATCGCTGCATTGGTCGTGGCGAGCACATAAGAAAGCTATCAGGACACCTACACGGAGGCTTCATGAACCTGTCGAATGCCGATCTGCATCTCATCACCGTCAAGCTCGAAGAATTGCGGCCGACGCAACTGACCGTCGGTTATCGCGAAGTCGCGCTCAAGCGCGATCACTGGAAGACGCTCGACAAGAAAGGCCGCGCCGCCGCCATCGACAATCACTGGTTCCCGGCCGTGCTCGGACCGAAACAGCGCTACTACGTGGTCGATCATCATCACCTTGGTCTCGCGTGGCTGCACGAAGGCGTGCCGAGCGTGCGCGTCACGGTGATCAAGGATCTCTCGTGGCTGGAGCCGACGATCTTCTGGCGGATGATGGAGCACAACCAGTGGGTGCATCCGTTCGATGCGTCGGGCGAGCGCTGCGACTACGACGCGCTGCCCAAACAGCTTTCCGGTCTTGCCGACGATCCCTATCGCAGCCTCGCGGGCGAGTTGCGCGTGGCGGGCGGCTACGCCAAGGACACGACGCCCTTCAGCGAATTCCTCTGGGCCGACTATCTGCGTCAGAAGGTGAGCGCCGCGCATGTCGCGGAGGATTTCGGCGAGGCGTTGCGCGATGCGCTCGCGCATGCGCACGATGCCGATGCGCGCTATCTGCCGGGCTGGTCGGGCGTGGTGCCGCAGACTGCGGTGACGAGCGGCGCGGGCGGGGCGGTGGCGGCCGCTGCGGCGGCGAGCGATGCGGCCGCGCAGAAGCCGGTATCGGCCAAGGTCAAAGACAAGAGCAAGGCCAGAAAGAAGTAATGCCGATGCGCGGGTTCTTGGCGCTCACATCGGCAACGTCGATTTGCTGTACGGCGACGTTTCGATCGTGAGCGTGCCGTGTTTGCCCGGTTCGCGCGTGCCGCGCCGGGCTGCGCGGCGCACGAGGATCAGCGCGACGGTCACCGCGAGCATATACGCCACGGCGCGCGCGAAGAACGCGTTGACCGGGTGATAGATGGTCCACGGCCCGCCTGCATCGGCGAAAACGAGAAAGGTGAGCGCGGCGTCGAACACGCAGGCGAGCGCCATCATGCCGACGAACACCCGCGTGCCGTGCGGCGTGAGATCCGGGCGCATCGCGCGGATGAACCAGCAGACCAGTCGCACCACGGCGAGCAGGACGAGATTCGAGAGCAGGCAGCAGACGAAGTTGTACATGAGGCGATGTCGATGGCCGAAAGCGGCGCGATCATGGCACGCCTCGACATCTCGAAAAATCACCTTCCAGCGTGTTCAAACGCCCGCGGCCGCGCTTATCCACCTGCGCGCGTTACGCGGCGCGGCTGAGGCGGGTTTGTTAAGACTTGTCAGAGCGAGGCGCGACGGTTGTATCCGTGCAACGCCGTGCAGCGTGATGTCCGATCAGCGCGCATCCGGCAGCGGCGCATCGGGCGGCGTGCCGCTGCGGAGGAAGTGACAGAGCCACTGACAGGCCGGGCCGGTGGCGGCATCGGTGCGATGGATCAGCGAGACGTTGTAGTTCACCGACCCGCGATCGGCGAGCACGATGCGCGCGAGGCGTCCGGCTTCGAGATCCGCCTCGACCAGATGGCGCGGCATCGACCCCCAGCCGAGCCCGGCCAGCAGCAGCCGATGCTTGGCGCCCAGGTCGCCAAGCTTCCATGCGCGATTGCTGTACACGCCGAAGGTCTGGCCATAGGTCAGGCGGCTGCGGTCGGTGAGCACGAGCTGGGTGTGCTCGCGCGCATCGGAAATCCGCACCGGCTGCGGCACCTGCGCGAGCGGGTGGCAGGGCGCGGCCACCAGCACGAGTTCGACGGTGCCGATCGACTGTGCCTCGATCACATGCGGCCAGTTCTGGTTCGGCCCGCTGATGCCGATCGCGCAATCGCCGTCGAGCACCAGCTTGAGCACGCCGCCGAGCGCTTCCATGGTGAGATTGAGGGCGACGGTAGGAAACGCCAGCGCGAAGGCCTGTAAGGCCTCCACGAGCCGCTGCGAAGGAAACATGACATCGACGGCCACGGAGACTTCGCCTTCCAGCCCGCGCTGCAGACCGGCCGCCTTGGCGTTAAGCTGGCCCATCAGCAGGTCCAGACGGCGCGCGTCGGCGAGAATGGCGCGGCCTGCGGCGGTCAGTTCCGGCTTGCGCTTGCCGCGCTCGAACAGCGCCACGCCCAGCAGCGCTTCCAGATTGGCGATCGTGTAGCTCACCACCGATTGCGCGCGGTCGAGCTGGCGCGCGGCCGCGGAAAAGCTGCCGGTTTCGGCCACGGCGATCAGCGCACGCAGTTGTTCGAGGCTGGGCGAGCGGTCCATGATCGACCTATCGAAAAAATGGATGGTAACGATCCATTTTAGACGATTGTTTGTATAGCTGGCGCCGGGTTAAAGTGCGCCTTCCTTATCGAAGATGACCATGCCGATGAACCGTTCCGTCAAGCCCGCCGGCCGCTACAGCGGCGTCGCCATGCTGCTGCACTGGCTGATTGCCGCGCTGATCGTGTGGGGCTTCGCGCTCGGCTGGGTCATGACCGACATCCCCGGTTTCACGCCCACCAAGCTGCGCTACTTTTCGTGGCACAAGTGGATTGGCGTGACCGTGCTCGCGCTGGTGCTGGTGCGCATTCTCTGGCGCGCGACCCACGCCGCGCCCGCGCTGCCGCGCTCGATGCACGGCTGGGAGAAGGGCGCCGCGCATCTGGGCCATGTCGCGCTGTATCTGCTGATGATTGCGATTCCCGTGAGCGGTTATCTGTATAGCTCGGCGGCGGGCATTCAGGTCGTGTATCTCGGCATCTGGCCGCTGCCCACGCTGATCGGCCCCGACACCGCGCTCAAGGGCGTGCTGCGCACCGTGCACGTGACGCTCGATTACGCATTGCTGGCGGTCGTGGTGCTGCACGTGCTCGCTGTCGTCAAACACCAGTTGCTGGACCGTCAGAACATCATCGCGCGCATGCTGCCGTTCGGCACGCCGCGCGACTGAACACGACTTCCGAAACCGATCTCTCACCGCTCAACGCGAACCGAACGAACATGATCCAACGTCTCGCCTCCAAAGTTTCCGTCGTCGCGCTCGGCGCGGCGCTTGCCGCCGGCGCGGCTTTCACCGCTTCCTTCGCGCTGAACGCGGATGCCGCCGATAACGCCAAAAGCACGGTGTCGGCCGTCTTCAAGCAGATGAACGTGCCGGTCGAAGGCAAGTTCAACAAGTTCAGCGCCGACGTGCACTTCGATCCGGCCAACGCCGCTGCATCGAGCGCGAAGCTCGACGTCGATGTCGCGAGCTTCGATCTCGGCTCGGCCGACTACAACAAGGAAGTCGCGGGCGACGAATGGTTCGACGCCGGCAAGTTCCCGCACGCAACCTTCGTCTCCACGCAGATCAAGCCGGGCGCGAACGGCGCCTACAGCGTGGCGGGCAAGCTCACGATCAAGGGCAAGACGACCGACGTCGTCGTGCCCGTGACGTTCCACAAGGACGGCGCGAACCAGGTGTTCGACGGCGCGCTGCCCATCAAGCGCCTGGCCTACAACATCGGCACGGGCGAGTGGAAAGACACCTCGGTTGTCGCCGACGACGTGCAGATCAAGTTTCACATCGTGGCCGCCGCGCACTGACGCGCGTAGGCCTTTTCGTTTATCCGTTTCGCTTCTTCTTCCGTAACAGGACCCACGCTTTCATGAAGACCACGATTTTCGCCGCGGCCGCACTGGCTGCCGCCATCGCTACGCCTGCGTTCGCCGCCGCTACGACCTACAACCTCGACCCGACGCACACGTACCCGAGCTTCGAAACCGACCACTTCGGTGGCGTTTCGGTCTGGCGCGGCAAGTTCACGAAGAGCTCGGGCACCGTCGTGCTCGACACCGCAGCGAAGACCGGCACGGTCGACGTGACCATCGACGCATCGTCGATCGACACGGGCAACAAGGCGCTCGACAAGCACGTCAGCTCGGCTGAAATGCTCGACGCAGCCAAGTACCCGACGGCGGTCTACAAGGGCACCTCGATCAAGTTCGACGGCGACAAGCCCGTTGAAGTGATCGGCACGTTCACGCTGCACGGCGTCACCAAGCCGCTGAACCTGAAGATCGACTCGTTCAAGTGCTTCCAGAACCCGATGCTCAAGCGCGAAGTGTGCGGCGCCGACGCGACCGCCCAGTTCGACCGTTCGGACTTCGGCGTGAACTACGGCCAGGCATACGGCTTCAAGATGCTGACGACGCTGCAGATCCAGGTCGAAGGCGTGAAGGCAGACTAAGCTTCGGCGTCGCTGCTGCGCGTTGAACGCGTAAAAAAGCCCGTGCGTGAGAGCGCACGGGCTTTTTGTTTTTTGCTTCGCGAGGCGGCGCGCGCTTCAGTGAATCGGCGAGCTTTCGTGGATCGATCGCGGCGAGAGCGCGACGTCCACCACATGCGTGTGCCAGATGCCGCAGGTGGCCTTCACGGGCACCCATGCGTACTTGCCGCGCACCTTCGCGAAGGCGCGCAGGTGGATCAGCGTATCGATGGGCGAGGACTGCGGCGGCGGGCTCGCAGCGGGCGCCGATGCCGACATCGCCGTCGATACCGATGCGAGCGCGCTGGCGGGCACGGGGCTTTCGACCTTCGCAGTGAGTGCGCGGCGGTCGGGGACCATCAGCGAATCGTAGCGTTGCGCCTGATGCACCCATTCGTCGAGCGCGGCGACGCAATTCACCACGGCGTCCGGCACGCGGATGCGGCGCAGGTACTCGTAATCTTCGGGAGGAGCTTGAACCTGCGCCTGAACGCGCAGACTGATCCAGAGCAGCGCGACTAGAGCGCAGGCGAGAGTCGGGAACTTCATTTGACGTTGGCCTGTGCAGCGGGAGAAGAACAGCGGGGAGGGCGTGAGTATACACGCTCGCGTCAGGATCTTCTGACAGGACAGGGACAAGGATGCGCGCGCATCGATCCGGAAAAGCAAAAAGCCCGGTCGCAATGACCGGGCTTCTTGACGTATCTTTGGTAGGCCGTACGGGATTCGAACCTGTGACCAACGGATTAAAAGTCCGCTGCTCTACCAGCTGAGCTAACGACCCAAAAGAGAAGCGGGAGTATAGCGAGATACTGGGGGTGTGTCAACTAATCCGACGCACACAATCCAAATTTTCGCTCGCCAGGGAGAAAACGACCAAACAGAGAACGACCAAACAGAAAAGGCCCGAAGCACGTCAAATCAGCCGACGTATTCCGGGCCCTTCAAAACTGATACGCAAGCTCGCTACCCGGTGCGTCGCAGCCATGTCTGCGTCACGCCGGGCGAAAGCGGCAGTGCGTTATTTGAGCTGCGAGAGCTTGCTCTGCGCCGTCTGCGCAACTTCCGTGCTGCCGTACTGCGAAACGATCTGTTCGAGCGTGCGCTTGGCCGCGGCCTTTTGCCCCTGCTCCATCTGATTGTTCGCAATCGCGAGCAGCGCCTCGGGCGCGCGCGGATGCTGCGGATACTTGCTGACGACGTTCTGCCAGGTCGCGGTCGACCCTTTGTAGTCCTTCAGCGCGTAGAGCGCATTGCCGAGCCAGTACTGCGCGGTCGGCTGGTACGGGCTCTGCGGGTACTTCGAGATGAAGCTGCGGAACGCTGCGGCGGCCTGCTTGAAGTCGCCGTTGCGAAACTGCGTGGAAGCGGAATTGAACGCGTCCATCTCACCCGGCTGAACCGTGCCCTGCATGCCGTCCACGGTTTCCTGCTGCGGCTCGAACTTCTTGAGACGCGTATCCAGGTCCGTGTAGTAGTCCTTCTGCTGCTTCGACAGGGTCGTCAGTTCGTTGCCGAGGTCCTCGTTCTGTCCACGCAGCGTCGCGACCTGCTGGTTGAGCTGGTCGATACGGTTGGACTGGTCGAGGATCGTGCGCTGAGCGGCGGACAACTGGCTGTTCAGATTGTCCGTCTTCGCGCGCAGGTCGAGAATCGCCTGGCGCGCCTGATCGTCATCGAAGAGACCCGCGTGGGCCGGCAGCGCCGAAAAGGCGACGCCAGCCACGCAGGCGGCTGCGGCTGCCCGCAGCGGGGAGAAACGGTGCGACATACGCCCCTTCATCCAATGCTAATTACTGTTGGTACACGAGGTCAGCACGGCGGTTCTGCGCCCACGATGCTTCGTCGTGGCCGGTTGCCGTCGGCTTTTCCTTGCCGAGGCTGACGGCTTCCATCTGCGAATCCGGCACGCCCATCAGCGACAGAGCCTTGCGGACAGCTTCAGCACGCTTCTGGCCCAGTGCCAGGTTGTACTCGCTCGTGCCGCGCTCGTCGGTGTTGCCCTGGATCAGGACGTGACGTTCCGGGTGCGTCTTCAGGTACTGTGCATGTGCCTGGACCACGCTCTGGTAGTCGTCCTTGACTGCGTAGCTGTCGAAGTCGAAGTACACGCTGCGCTTGGCGAGCGGGCTGTTCGGATCGTTCAGCGGATCGACGTTGACCTGTGCGACGGCGTTCGGGTTCGGCTGCGTGCTCATCGAGCCTGCGTTCGCGTTTTCATCGGCCTTCGGTGCCGACTTACACGCTGCCAGTGCACCGATCATCAAGACGGCCAGAGCCAGGCGGACTTTGTTTGACATCATTGTTGCTCTCCTGAAGTGTTATTGCATAAAAGGACCCCAGGACGGCTCGCGTACGCTGCCGCCCTGAACGGACAGGATTTGCCGCGTACGACCGTCGGTCGAAACAGCAGCCAGCACGCCACGGCCGTTCACCTGTGTGGCGTAAAGAATGTACTGACCGTTCGCCGCAAAGCTGGGCGATTCGTCATGTGTCGTGTCGGTCAGGGCGGTCGCGACGCCGGACTGCAGATCCTGAATGTACAGCTTAAATCCGCCGCCCGTGCGTGAGATGTACGCCAGCTGTTTGCCGTCCGGGCTGACCCGCGGGCTCGTGTTATAGCTGCCGGTAAACGTCACGCGTTGCGCCGCTCCGGCGCTTTCACCCTGGGCTGGCATCCTGTAAATCTGGGGTTGGCCGCCGCGGTCGCTCGTGAAGTAAATCGAGCGTCCGTCAGGAGAGTAGGTGGGTTCCGTATCGATCGTCGTGCCCTGGGTCAGGCGATGCAGATTGGAGCCGTCTGCAGCGACGGCGAAGATCTGCGTATTGCCCGTGCGCGAAAGGGCGACCGCAAGCGTGCGCCCATCCGGCGACCATGCAGGCGCCGAGTTGTTGCCCTTCTGGTCCGAGATGATGACGCGCCGCCCCGTGGGCAGGTCATGCACGTAGACGATGGGCTTTTTCTTTTCGAACGAGACGTAGGCGACCTTGGTGCCGTCAGGCGACCAGGCCGGCGAGATGATCGGTTCCGGGCTGGACAGGGCAATGTGCGCGTCCTGGCCGTCCGAATCCGAAATCTGCAGCTGATAGCGGCCGCCCGTCTTGATGACGTACGACAGACGCGTGGCGAACACACCGCGATCGCCCATCAGCTTTGCGTAGATGTAGTCCGCGACCTTGTGCGCGCTCATGCGCAGACCGGCAGGCGGGCTTTGCAGCACGAGACCGCCGAGGCTTTCGCCCTTCACGGTGTCGTAGAGCTTGAAGCGCACTTCGTACTGGCCGTTCGGCAGCTTGTTCACGCTGCCGGCGACGAAGGCGTTGGCGCCCTTGGCTTTCCAGCCGCCGAGATCGACCGAGTCGTTTTCCGACACCGGCGCGCTACCCGCGTCGACGTTGGTGAACTTGCCGCTGCGCGCGAGATCGGAGCGCACGATGGCGGCGACCTGCTGCGGCGAGTTCGCCTCGCCGGCGAAGGTGGCCGTGGCGATCGGGAATTGGGTGGAGCCCACGCCGGTGACGAGGACGTTGAGTTGTGCGTTCGCGGCGCCGCCCACTGCGAGCAGGCAGGACGCGACGAGGGTACGCAGGCCAAGCTTCGTCATCAACTTCATGCTGTGCTGTTTCCTGAAAAAGCGATATTTGTCACACCGCGGGACAGCAGACAGACCCGAAATGCATCGAATCGTTCCTTGTCTGCTGCCGCGCGCCAGCTTTCTGTGCTCTGACTTGCGCCGTTAACCCGCCGGGCGCAAGGTAATCTTGAAACTCGACGGCGTTTTGCCATCGGTGTCCTGCGGCATCGGGTCCGAGCGCTGCACTGCACGCAGCGCCGCGTCGTCCCACGACGAGTTGCCGCTGCTACGCGTGATCGTCGCCGAAAGCAGGGTGCCGCTCGGCGAGCAATGCACCGATACCACCGTTTCGAGGCCCGCCGTGTCGCCGGCCCAGACGATGTTCGGACGCACGCGGCGCTGAACCTTCTCTGCATAGCCGGCCGACGCCGCATTGCCGCCCGAACCGCTGCCGGTGCCGCTCTTCGCCAGACCATTGCCGCTCGAACCTTCGCCGCCGCCCATCGCGCCTTGCATCTGCGCGATACGTGCACGGCGTTCGGCGTCGAGCTTCTTCGCCTGGGCGTCGGCTTGCGCCTTGGCCTTGGCGGCTTTATCCGCATCCGCCTTCTTCTGGGCGTCGAGCTTCGCCTGCTTCTGCTGCTGCTCTTCTTCCTGCTGCTTCTTGAGCGCGTCCTGTTGCTGCTGCTGCTGCTGTTGCTGTTGCTTCAGCTTTTCGGCGGCCTGCTGCTGCTCCTGCTGTTGCTGCTGCTTGAGCTTCGCCTGCTTCTGCTGGGCTGCCAGTTGCGCCGCCTGCTGGGCGGCGAGCTGCTGCTGACGCTTTGCTTCGGCTTCCTGCTGCTGCTTCACGCGCTGCTGTTCGGCCAGTTGCGCCTCGCGCGCCGCTTCCTGTTGCTGCTTACGCTTTTGCTGTTGCAAGGCGATGTCGGCGTCTTCCGTCTTCGGCGGCGGCGGGGCAGGCTGCACCGGCACGGGCGGCGGCAGCGGCTTCGGCGTGGAAAGATCCGGGACTTCCGTCCACAGTTCCGCTTCCTCGCCCGCCGGCGTGCTGTTCTGCCAGTGGATGCCGTGGTAGAGGAAGAAGCCGAGCAGCACGTGCATCACCACGGCGAGCGCTATAGCACGTCCCGTGCCGCGCTCGCGAGGCGGCTGCAATGGATACGTTTCGTTCTTCCGGGTCATTGCGATTTAACGAGCAGTCCGACACGTTTGACGCCGCGCGCCTTCAGGTCGGACATGACGTTCATCACGGTCTCGTACTTGACGGCCTTGTCGGCGGCAATCACGACCGGCTGGTCGGGATGATCCTGCTCGCGGTTGGCGACGAACGTGTTGAGATCGGCGCGCGACATGGTTTCCTGCTGCGTGGCGCCCGCATCATCCTTGTAGCGTACGCTCAGATTGCCGTCGGGGCGAATGTTCACCACCACGGGCGGCACCTGCTGCTGCTGCGATGCGCCGCCGACGGTCGGCAGATTGACAATGGACGGCGCCACGAGCGGCGCGGTCACCATGAAGATCACGAGCAGCACCAGCATCACGTCGATATACGGCACGACATTGATGTCGGCCATTGCACGACGCGAGCGGCTGCCTCGCATGCTCGAACGGCTTGAGCCTCCCATCTTCGACTCCTTTGAAGATTAGTGGGCCTGACGCTGCAGGATGTTCGAAAACTCTTCGATGAAGGTTTCGAAGCGGATCGCCAGACGGTCGATATCGTGCGCGTAGCTGTTGTAGGCGACGACGGCCGGGATGGCGGCGAACAGACCGATTGCGGTGGCGGTCAGCGCTTCGGCGATGCCGGGCGCGACGTTCGCAAGCGTGGCCTGCTGCACGTTCGCGAGACCGCGGAACGCGTTCATGATCCCCCAGACCGTGCCGAACAGACCGATGTATGGGCTGACCGAACCGACCGAAGCGAGGAACGAGAGATTCGCTTCGAGCGCGTCCATCTCGCGCTGGAACGCTGCGCGCATCGCGCGGCGTGCGCCGTCGAGCACGAGGCTCGGATCGTTCAGACGTTTCTCTTTGGCCTTGAGAAACTCACGCATGCCCGATTCGAAAATACGTTCGAGCGCGCCAATCGTATGACGGTTGTTGGCGGCGCTTTGATACAGCGCCTGCAGGTCGCCGCCCGACCAGAAGTCGCGCTCGAAGCGCTCGGTCTGCCGGCGCGCGCGGCGGATGGCAAACCACTTGCGGAAAATGAAGGTCCAGGAGATCAGGGACAGCAACAGGAGAAGTCCCATCACCGCCTGTGCCAGTATGCTCGCATTAAGAACGAGTGAAATGATCGAGAGATCTTGTGTAGTGTTCATAAAGATTCGTTGTGACGTCCCGGAAGGGGCGAGCGGCTGCAAGACAATGCGAAGCTTCCCGAAGGCAAACGGCAAGGCGTTGCATGCTTGTGGCCGAACCCAGCTTGGTCCTGCAATGACCGACGCGAGTTCACTGGCGTCGTAATCAACGGCAATAGTTAAGTGGCCGTTGACACAGCCGGCAAGACTTTCTTCATGCCACGCTCCAAAGCGTCGAAAACGTGGCTCGGAATGGCGGCAGGGCGCATGGCGGCACCATCGACACAGGCAACGCGGATCTTGCCGGTTGCCAGCAGCGTGTCGCCGCGCCACGCTTCCTGCATGAAGTCGACGGAAGCGCGGCCCAGCTTTTCGAGGCGGCTCACGACCGTCACGACGTCGTCGAGACGGGCGGGTGCCCGGTAGTCGAGCGCAGTGCTGCGCACGACGAAGAGCGTGCCGGATTCCTCGGCGAGACTGCGCTGATCGACGCCGCACGCGCGCAGCCATTCGGTGCGCGCGCGCTCGAAGAACTTCAGGTAGTTCGCGTAGAACACGATGCCGCCGGCGTCGGTGTCTTCGTAGTAGACGCGGACCGGCCAAATAAAGCCGTCCGTAGCCTGTTCTGGGGCCGTATCCGGCTTGCTGGTGGATCTTTCCATGCCGCGCATTCTACCGGAACGCGAGTGCGCTACGCCGTTCGGACGACTGAGCTACGAAAGACTTTTGAAAGCCATCAGCCGCGGTGAATGTTGAGCCCGGCGAAGCTCTGCGCCACCGGCATCAGCTCGATCGTATTGATGTTCACGTGCGCGGGGCGCGTGGCGATCCAGTAGATCGAATCGGCGATATCTTCGGCGGTGAGCGGCTGCACGTCCTTATAGACGTTGGCGGCCTTGTTGTCGTCGCCGCGGTAGCGCACGTTCGAGAATTCGGTGCCGCCGCACAGGCCCGGCTCGATATCCGTCACGCGCAGCGCGGTGCCGGCGAGGTCGGCGCGCAGGTTCAGGCTGAACTGGCGCACGAACGCCTTGGTCGCGCCGTAGACGTTGCCGCCCGCGTACGGCCAGCGGCCGGCTACCGACCCCAGATTGAAAATATGACCACGGTTGCGATCGACCATGCCCGGCAGGAAGGCGTGCGTGACCTGCACGAGACCGGTGCAGTTGGTTTCGATCATGGTTTCCCATTCGTCGAGATCGGCTTTCTGGGCCGGTTCGACGCCGAGCGCGAGGCCGGCGTTGTTGACCAGCACGTCGATATTGGCGAATTCGGCGGGCAGCGCGGCGGGCGCGGCCTCGACGGCGGCGCGGTCGCGCACGTCCAGCTCGAACGGCAACAGCGCGTCACCCAGTTCCGCGGCGAGCGCGTCGAGGCGGTCCTTGCGGCGTGCGGTGGCGACGACGCGGTGGCCGCCCTTGACGAAGGCCCGGGCAATGGCGGCGCCGAATCCTGCGGATGCGCCGGTGACGAAGACAATCATGGAGGCTCCCTGGTCGGTAGAAGGCGAGGAAAGGGGAAAGCCTACTTCCAATGCGGCGCTGCGGCAAGGAAGTGCCAGAACCTGCGCAAGCCGCGCCTCGCGGGGCGCCGGGGCGGTCCGGTTGCCTAATGTGGGCGGTTCCAATACACTAACGCGCTCAATCCCTGCGTGACTGGCGATAGGGTTCCCGAGGGGCAGAAAGCGCGACTGCGGCAGGTGCAGTTGTAATAATTGCCCGGCAAGCTGTGCATCGCATGGCTCGATTGGGAGCTCAAGGTGGAGCGACCCACCGTGAAGCGCAGGGTGCCGTTTTGCCGTTCGCCTGGGCAGCCGAGATCCGCGCGCTTCACGTAGCGCTGCCGGAGCTGCCCTGCCACGCGTGTGCGGCACCTTCTTCCGCCACGCCAAGGCTGGCCTCTTCGCCAGCAGCGCCGCGTAAGCGCTACGCGTTCCGCGCGAGACCCGGTCAACCTGAACACACTTAACGGAACCCGTATGTTTGACAGAGCCGAAAGCACCATCGCCAACGTCGATCCCGAACTCTTTGCCGCGATCGAACTCGAGAACCGCCGTCAGGAAGAGCACATCGAACTGATCGCGTCGGAAAACTACACCTCGCCGGCCGTGATGGCCGCGCAGGGTTCGCAGCTCACCAACAAGTACGCCGAAGGCTATCCCGGCAAGCGTTACTACGGTGGCTGCGAAAACGTCGATATCGTCGAGCAGCTCGCGATCGACCGTGTGAAGGCGCTGTTCGGCGCGGAAGCC